>CAZASR010000108.1:0-9705 GCA_964487765.1 uncultured Devosia sp.
ACTGCACGCTGCCCTTGCCGAAGGAGCGGGTGCCGATCAGCGTGGCGCGCTTGTGATCCTGCAGGGCACCGGCGACGATCTCGGCGGCCGAGGCGGAGCCGCCATTGATGAGGACGATCAGCGGCACGTCGGCGAGCTTGGCATCGAGGTCGTCGGGCCGCGCGTCATAGCGGGTCGCCGCGTCCTCGTTGCGGCCGCGCGTCAGCACCACGGCGCCCTGCTTGAGGAAGGCGTCGGTCACGAACACGGCCTGGTCGACGAGGCCGCCCGGATTGTTGCGCAGATCGAGAATGATGCCCTTGGGCGCGGTGCCCTTGCGCTCTTCGTAGATGTCCTTGATGGCCTTCTGGAGGCCCGGATAGGCCTGCTCGGTGAAGCGCGCGAGGCGCAGCACGGCGACGTCCCCTTCCATGGAGTAGCGCACCACGCGCTGGGCGATGACGTCGCGGGTCAATTCGAAATAGAGCGGCTCGGTCGCGCCTTCGCGGATCACCGTGATCTTGATCTTGGTGCCGACCTTGCCCTTCATCATGCCGACGGCTTCGTCGAGCGTGATGCCCTGGATGCTCCTGCCGTTGATCTCGACGATGTAGTCGTTGGCGAGGATGCCGGCGCGCTGGGCCGGGGTATCGTCGATGGGCGAGACGACCTTGACGACGCCTTCCTCCATCGTGACTTCGATGCCAAGGCCGCCGAACTCGCCGGAGGTATCCTCCTGCACGCTCTCGAACATCTTGGGATCGAGATAGCCCGAATGCGGATCGAGCGAGGTCAGCATGCCGTTGATGGCGGCGCGCACGAGTTCCTGCTCGTCGGGGGCATCGACATATTCACGGCGGATGCGATCGAACACCTGCCCGAAGAAGGTGAGGTCCTGATAGATTTCCTCATCGCTCCGCGGCTCGTGCGACGGCCCCTCGGCGGGGGCTTCGTCGTCGGGCGTCGGATCGACGACGGGCTCGTCGCTCTCTGGCGCCGTGGAAGGGCCATCGACCGGCGCCTCGATGGAGGGCTCGCTGCTGGGAGCGCTCGAGGGCGCGTTGTCCTGCGCGAACACGAAGGGCACGGCAGGCGTCAGCAGCAGGAGCGCGGCAAGCACGGCGCGCGAAGGGGTCAGACGCATCAGGGTCTATCCACTCTGGGTAGTGTTGGTTGTGGGAGATGCCCACCATCCCGTCGGATCGATGGGCGAATTGTTGTTGCGCATCTCAATATAAAGGGTCGGATTTGAAGCACCAGCGCTGGTCGCCACCGTCTGCCCAATTGTCCGTGATCCCATCGCCCCGAGCCTTTCGCCCATGCGGACGAACTGGCCGACACTGGCCTCGACGGCGGCAAGGCCCGCAAGCAGGATCGTGTGATCCTGGCCGACATCAAGAATGACGATTTGGCCGTAATTGAGGTACTCCCCGGCATAGAGCACCCAGCCATCGGCGGGAGCGATCACGGGTGCTTGAGCGCGGGTGACCACCGACAGGCCCCTGGAAATGCCGCCGAAGCCGTCGCCGTCGCCATAATTGATGACGTTGACGCCCGAAACGGGGAAATTGAGGAATCCGCGGGCGGCGGCGAAGGGCACCGCCGGCTCGGTGCGTTCGGGATTGGCGAGGGCCAGAAGCACCGTCTCGCGATCGAGGGACGGGGCGTTACCGCCGGCATTGGCCTGCTCGGTGGCCGCGGCTGCGGTCGCGACCGCATCGGCGCGCCGGCCGAGATCGGCGATGCGCTGCTTGAGCTCGGCGGCCTTTTCGGCCATCAGCGCCGCCTCCTGCTCGGCCGTTTCAAGCGCGGCCGTGGCGGTCTGCTCGCTGTTCTTGCGTGCGGCGATGAGGGTGGCGATGCGCAGCTGCTCTTCCTCCAGCACGTCGAAATTGGCGCGCAGGTTCTCTTCCTCGGCCTCGGCGGCGAGCTTGATGTCATTGAGCGCATTGAGGTCGGCCATCACCGCGTCGGCCTTGGCCTGGATCTGCGGCAGGATGGCGGAGATGAGGATGGCGCTGCGGGCCGAGCCGAGCGCGTCGGACGGATCGACGATCAGCGCCGGCGGCGGATTGCGCGAGATGCGCTCGAGCGCGGCCAGTACATTGGAGATGGATTTGTCGGCGCCGTCGAGGCGCCCGCGCGTGTCCAGCTCCTCGACGATCAGGGTGCCGATCTTTTCCTCCACGGCCGCGACGTCGGCCTCGGCCAGCTTCACGCGTTCGGTAGCGGCGATGAGGGCCGCATTTTGCTTGTCGCGGTCGCCCTTCATGGCCTCGATCTCGGCCTTGAGGGCCGCGACACGTTCGTTGGAGAGCGAGAGCGTGGTTTCGATCTGTTCGAGCTGCTGCTGGCTGTCGACCGCCGATTGCCGGATCCATTGGGGGGCATCTTCGCTGAGCGCGGCCGCAGGCGGCTCGGACGAGCCCGACTGGGCAAGCAGTGTCATCGGCGCGGCAATTGCCGCCGCCGCCACGCCAACCGCCGCCCAGCGCGCCAGTCGCCTCATTGGTGCCCCGCTCCGAATCAACCGCAAAACCCTAGCAGTCCGCGCGTTAACAGCCGCATGCCTTTGGTTTTTTGATGACGCGGCTCAGCTCTATTGGCGATGATAGGGATGTCCCGAAAGGAGTGTCGTGGCGCGATAGAGTTGCTCGGCCAGCATGATGCGGACGAGCTGGTGCGGCCAGGTGAGGGGCGAGAAGCTGAGCGCGAAGTCGGCACCCGCCACGAACGCGGGATCGAGGCCATCGGCGCCGCCGATGACGAAGCTGAGGGCGGGCTTGCCGTCGTCGCGCCAGCGGGCGACCCGCTGGGCGAAAGCTTCCGACCCGATGGATTTGCCGCGCTCGTCCAGCGCGACGACGATGCCGCCGGCGGGCGGATGCGCGGCGATTGCCTTCGCCTCCTCGGCTTTGCGCGCGGCGGGGCTCGAGGCGCGCGATTCGGCGAGCTCGGTGACGGCAAAGCCGGGGAGGCCGACCGGCTTGCCGGTCGCGGCGGCACGGTCGAGATAGCGCGCCACCAGCTCCCGTTCCGGCCCCTGCTTCATGCGGCCGACGGCGAGGATCAGGACGCGCAAGAGACGCCTAGCGTGCGTCGGCGGCGAAATCCGCCTGCCACATCTTTTCGATGTTGTAGAACTCGCGCACTTCGGGCCGGAAGATGTGGACGATCACGTCGCCGCCATCCACCAGCACCCAGTCGGCATGCGGCAGGCCCTCGATGCGGGGCCTGTCGAAGCCGTTGTCGCGCAGCGCCTTGACCACCTGGTCGGCGACGGCACTGACGTGGCGATTGGAGCGGCCCGAGGTCACCACCATGTGGTCGGCGAGCGAAGACTTGCCGACGATATCGATGGCGACGGTCTGCTCGGCCTTGGCGTCTTCGAGGCTCTGCAGCACGACGTCGATCATTCTGGGTCCGGTTTGTGAATCGTGTTGCGCCGCCGGGGCGGCCTTGTTGGGCGAAACTGCCATCAGCAGACGGCCTTCGCCCATGCAGATGCATGAGTCATGCGGGTTTCAAGCATTCCTTGCAGATGGGATCGGTAGTGTCGTCGCACGTAGCGATGGTCTTTAAGTCCCTGAAGTGGCCGTGGGCCCCAACGTGCATAATGGTGCTTCGATCCGCGGAGTGCAAGGCGGACGGTCTCAGGCCGGGGCGGCGCGCGCGGTACGGATGGCGGTCGAGGACTGGGCCGACATGATGCCGCGCAGATACACCCAGGCTGGCGGCGGGCTTTCGGCCAGCACCGCCGCCTTGTCCTCGGGCAGGCGGAACCGGGCGAGCGCCACCGCGGCGCGCGATCGCGTGGCCCGCAAGGTCGTCCCCGGGCGGGCATAGACGGCCATGGGCAGGGTGCGCGCGATATCCTGCCAGCGCTCCCAGCGATCGAAGCTTGCGAGGCTGTCGGCGCCCATGATCCAGACGAAACTGACGCCCGGTTCGGCGGCGACGAGCCAGTCGAGGGTCTGCCATGTGTAGCGGAAATCGTGGGCGGCCTCGAACCCGGTGACGTCGAGCTGGGGGTGGTCCATCAGCGCCTCGGTGGCCGCGACCCGGTCCGCCAGCGGCGCCAACTCGGCGTGATCCTTGAGCGGATTGCCGGGCGAGACGAGGAGCCAGACGCGATCGAGCGCGAGACGGCGCAGGCATTGCAGGGCGACCAGCCTGTGGCCCTCATGCGCCGGATTGAAGCTGCCGCCAAAAAGACCGATCCGCATGCCGCGCTCGGCCGGCGGCGGCTTCAGATCATCGGGCATCAGGGGCGGGTCTGGCCGCTGCCGCGGACCTGGTATTTGAACGAGCAGAGCTGCTCGAGGCCCACGGGACCGCGGGCATGGAAGCGGCCGGTCGCGATGCCGATCTCGCCGCCGAAGCCGAATTCCCCGCCATCGGCGAACTGCGTCGAGGCATTGTGAAGCAGGATTGCGCTGTCGATCTCGGTGAAGAAGCGGTCCACCGCGGCGGGGTCCTCGGCGATGATGGCGTCGGTGTGGTGCGAGCCATAATGCTCGATATGGTCGATGGCCTCGCCGATATCGTCAACAACCTTCACCGAGATGATGGCATCCTCATATTCGGTGTGCCAATCCTCCTCGGTCGCCGCTTTGGTGCCGGGGAACCGGCCGACGACCGTGTCATCACCGCGAATCTCGCACCCGCGGGCGACCAGGGCGTCGAGCACGGGCTTCAGATGCGTGTCGAGGACGTCGCGGTGGACGAGCAGGGTCTCGGTCGCGCCGCACACGCCAGGGCGGCGCATCTTGGCATTGACGGTGACATTGACCGCCATCACCAGCGCGGCGGATTTGTCGATGTAAGTGTGGCACAGCCCTTCGAGATGGGCAAAAACCGGCACCTTCGCTTCGTCCTGCACGCGTTGCACCAGCGACTTGCCGCCGCGCGGCACGATCACGTCGATGGTGCCGCCGAGGCCCGCCAGCATCTCGCCCACGGCGGCGCGGTCGGTGGTCGGGACCAACTGGATGGCGTCGAGCGGCAGGCCGGCGGCTTCAAGCCCCTGGACGAGGCACGAATGGATGGCGCGCGACGTGCGGGTCGAGTCCGAGCCGCCGCGCAGGATCACCGCATTGCCCGATTTGAGCGTCAGCGCCCCGGCGTCGGCGGTGACGTTGGGGCGGCTCTCGAAGATGACGCCGATGACGCCGAGCGGCGTGCGGACCCGGGAAATGTCGAGGCCATTGGGCCGTCGCCAGCTCGCCATCACCGTGCCGACCGGATCGGGCAGGGCGGCGATGTCGCGCAGGCCTGTGGCGATGCCGTCGATGCGTCTGGGGTCAAGGGTCAGCCGGTCGAGGAAGGCGGTGGAGATACCACGTTCTTTCGCGGCTGCGGCGTCCTCCGCATTGGCCGCCAGCAGCGCCGGGGTTTCGGCCAGGATGGCGTCGGCGGCCACCGTGAGGGCCAAATTCTTGGCGTCGGTCGAGGCGTAGGCAAGCACCCGGGCGGCGCTACGGGCGCGCGGGCCCATGGCTGCCATCATCGCTTTGAGATCGCTGTCCATGGCATTCATGCGGTTTTCGCCTCGAGACCCGTCAGCACGACCATATTGTCACGGTGGACCAGTTCCGAGCGGCCGCCAAGCCCCAGAATCTCGGCGGTGCGCTTCGAGTTCTTGCCCTTCACGAGATCGGCGGCCTCGCGGTCGAGTCCGACAAGTCCGCGCGCGATCTCACGTCCGTCCGGATCGAGGATCGCCACCGCGTCGCCGCGCACGAAATCGCCGGTCACCCGGGTGACGCCGATCGGCAGGAGACTGCGCCCATCCATCAGGGCGCGGGCCGCGCCGGCATCGACATGGATCTGCCCGGCGGGCTCGAGAGTGCCCATGATCCAGCGCTTGCGGGCCTGCGCGCGGCTGCCGGCGGCGGCGAAGAGCGTGTGCCTGCCGCCTTCGGTGAGCGCGCGCAGGGCGTGGGGCGCAGTGCCGCGGGCGATGATCATCGCCGTACCCGCCTGGGTCGCGATCTTGCCGGCCTCGAGCTTTGTGGTCATGCCGCCGCGGCTCAGATGAGTGGCGGCGCCGCCCGCCATGTGCTCGATCGCGGGGGTGATCGCCGGCACGAAGGGGATGTGCTCGGCGTTCGGGTCACGCGCCGGCGGGGCGGTGTAGAGGCCGTCGATGTCGGAGAGGAGGACCAGGCAGTCGGCCTCGATCATCGTCGCCACGCGGGCGCTCAGCCGATCGTTGTCGCCGTAGCGGATTTCCTGGGTGGCAACCGAGTCGTTCTCGTTGATGATCGGGATGGCGCCGAGGCCCAGCAGCGTCGTGATGGTGGTGCGGGCATTGAGGAAGTAGCGGCGCTCCTCGGTGATATTTGGGGTGAGGAGGATCTGGCCGGTGACGATGCCATGACGGCCCAGGCTCTCGGCCCAGGCCTGGCTCAGCGCAATCTGGCCGGCGCTGGCCGCCGCTTGTTGCTGCTCGAGGGTAAGGTTCACCGCGCTGAGGCCGAGGAGAGCACGGCCAAGCGCGATGGCGCCCGAGGAGACGACCACCAGCGAAACGCCGCGCTGGTGGAGCGCCGCCAAATCCTCGGCGAGCGCCGCGAGCCATTCCATGCGGACGTGCCCGGTCGTCCCGTCGACGATCGTTGCCGAGCCGATCTTGAGGGCGAGCCGGCGGTAGGGCGCGAGGGCGTCGGTCACGGCGTCCATCCGGGCTGGGCGGCGCGGCGGACGCTCTCGGCCGCTTCGGCCTTCGCCTCGTCGAGCACAGAAATAACGCGATATAACACCTGTTGCACGCCCTGGCCGGTGACGCCGGAGCAGGTTATTACCTCGGCTTTGCCGGCCTTCTTGAGCACTTTGACCTTGGCGGCGATCTCGTCCTCGCTGAGGGCGTCGATCTTGTTCAACACGACGATTTCGGGCTTTTCCGCCAGCTCCTCGTTATAGGCGGCGAGCTCGGCGCGGATGATCTCATAGGCCGCCTTCACATCCTCCTGCGTGCCGTCGATCAGGTGGATCAGCACGCCCGTGCGCTCGACATGGCCCAGGAAGCGGTCGCCGATGCCGGCGCCCGCATGCGCCCCTTCGATCAGGCCGGGGATGTCGGCGAGGACGAAATCGCGGTCGCCCACCTTCACCACGCCGAGATTGGGGTGCAGCGTCGTGAATGGATAATCTGCTATCTTGGGTTTGGCGGCGCTCACCGCGGCGAGGAAGGTCGACTTGCCGGCATTGGGCAGGCCGACCAGGCCGGCATCGGCGATCAGCTTCAACCGCAGCCAGATCCATTTCTCGGTGCCTTCCTGGCCGGGATTGGCATGGCGCGGCGCCTGGTTGGAGCTGGACTTGAAGTGGGCATTGCCGAAACCGCCATTGCCGCCCTGGAGCAAGGTCAGCCTTTGGCCGACTTCCGTCATGTCCGCGATCAGCGTTTCGCCGTCTTCCTCTAGGATTTGAGTGCCGACCGGGACCTTGAGGATGGTGTCCTTGCCCTTGGCGCCGTGGCGGTCCTTGCCCATGCCGTGGACGCCGGTGCCCGCCTTGAAATGCTGCTGGTAGCGGTAGTCGATGAGGGTGTTAAGTCCTTCGACGCATTCGACAATCACGTCGCCGCCGCGCCCGCCATTGCCGCCATTGGGGCCGCCGAATTCGAGGAATTTCTCGCGCAGGAAGCTCACCGCGCCGGCCCCGCCATTGCCAGAGCGGACATAGACTTTCGCCTGGTCGAGAAATTTCATGTGGTTTCCCTCGCCGCCGCGCCGTGTCGCCGCTGGTCCCAGCGCGCCCGCGTCAATCGGGTGTCGATATGGCGCAGGTCCTCATTGCGCGCAAGGCAATGCTTGGTGCCGGTGGCGAACTCGACGAAGCCGAGCTTTCTCTGCACGGCGAGGGAGGCCTTGTTGAAGGCGAAGGCACCCGAGCCGAGATGATCCGCCCCGGTGCTGTCGAAGTACCAGCTGATCGCGGCGGCGGCAGCCTCGCTCATGAAGCCGCGGTTCCAGAACGGCTCGCCCAGCCAGTAGCCGATAACGGTGCCGTCCTCTTCGGGGTGAAAGCCGCAATGGCCGATCAGCCCTTCGCCCGGCAGGTCGATCATGAAGCCGGTTTCGCCGGGCGGCTTGTCGGCGCGCCAGGTCCCGAGCCACCATTCTGCATCGCTCAGCCGATAGGGATAGGGCACGCGGGCCAGCTTGCCCGAAACGGCGAAATTGTCGATCAGCCGCGCGAGGCGGGGCGCGTCGTCGAGCCGCGGCTGGCGCAGCAGCAGGCGCCTGGTTTCGAGCGTCACATCCATCTGGGCCGCACCAGTTCGAGGCGCACCGTCGGCCGTCCGTCATCGGGCTCGGGTTCGTTGCTGCCGTGGCCGACACACTTGAAGCCGAGCTTTTCGAGAACGTGCAGCGAGGCGGCGTTGTCGGCGAGGGCCCGGGCGGCGATCAGCTCGAAATGCTGCGTCCGGTGGGCGGCCTCGACGAGCGCGCGCGCCGCCTCGGTCATCACCCCCTGACCCCAATAGGGTTCGCCGAGCCAGTAGCCGAGCTCGGCCGGCCTACCCTCGGTGAAGGTGAAGCCGACGACGCCGATGAATTTGTCGCCGAGCGTTATCGCATAGGGCCGCTCGTCGGGGCGCTGGGCAAAGATTTCGACGAAGCCGATGGCGTCGGCCCTGGTATAGGGGCTCGGCAGCCGCGCCAGCCTGTCGGCGATCGCCTTGTTGTCGGCGAGCTTGACGAGATCGGGCACGTCGCCGCGGATCGGCGCGCGCAGCACCAGCCGCCGTGTCGCGATGCGGCCGGGCAGGCTGTCGCGGATGCGGCGCAGGCTGAGGCGATGGGTGGCCTGGGCAAGCTCGCGAATGGCACGATCGGTGCCGCCCGGCCTGAACACAACCGTCTCTTCGGTCTCCGCCTTCGCCTTCTTCATGATGCCAGCCTTTCGAGATTGCCCGCCTGCACGATCACTTCGCCATCCGCAATGGCGCGATACCGGGTTCGCCGGGCCCGCATATAGGACACCACTTTCTCGGCCGACGCCGCCTCGGGGTGCTGCGACTGGTGGGGAACGATGGCAAAAGGCGTGAGGCCGAGGCCGCTCCAGACGAGCGGCTCGTCATAGCCGGCCGGCACGTCGAACGGATCATCCATGAGCTCGAGCCCGTGCAGGGTCGGCCCGGCCACCACGGCGCCGGCCGAGAAGCCGCCATAGGCGAGGGCGTCGGCTTCGAGCAGCTCGCGGATGACGATGTCGAAACCCGACTGCTTCATGGCGCGGCGGAGCACGAACACATTGCCGCCCATGACCCACACGAGGTCGACCTGCGCGAGGCCCGCGCGAAGTGCCGCGGTATGGCCGAAATAGGCGCGGAGGTCGAGCGGCCGAGCGGCGACGCCATGCGCGGCGAAATCGGCGACCGGATCATAGACCTCTCGGCGATAGCGCTCGCGCGCCTCAGGATCGAACCCGTCGAGGGCGTTCTCGATGACGGCGGCGCGCCGGCCGTCCCCCATGATCGACAGCAGGGAGGGGACATGGCTGCCGAACCGATACGAGCTCAGAAACAATCTCATTTCACTGCCCTCAAAGCAAAAGGGGAACCGGAAACCGGCTCCCCTTGGACATTTTGTGGGCGGCGTGAGTGCCTGCCGGGGAGCGGGTCTCCGGCAGGGATTTTGGTCCTACCGGGTTATTCAGCAGCTTCCATGGTCGGGAGTACCGACACGGTGGATCGCTGGTTGGCTCGGGTTTTGA
>CAZASR010000109.1:0-9063 GCA_964487765.1 uncultured Devosia sp.
CTCCGTTGGACGAGCATAGCCCGTTATGAAGTTGAACACCCGCGCCACGTCCCGCGTGATCGACGGGTCCGTCGTGAAATAGCTCAGATCCGTGTAAATCTTGGCCGTGATCGGATGATAATTGCCGGTGCCGAGGTGGCAGTAACTCACCAGCTTGCCGTTCTCGCGCCGCACCACCTGGCTCATCTTGGCATGCGTTTTGAGCTCGATGAAGCCGAACACCACCTGCGCGCCGGCCCGTTCCAGGTCACGGGCCCAGCGGATATTGGCCTCCTCGTCGAAGCGCGCCTTGAGTTCGACCAGCGCGGTCACCGACTTGCCTTGCTCGGCCGCGTGGATCAGCGCCTTGACGATCGGGCTGTCGCGGGAGGTTCGATAGAGCGTCTGCTTGATCGCCACGACGTCCGGATCGCGCGCCGCCTGCCCCAGGAACTGCGCCACGACGTCGAAACTCTCGAACGGATGATGGACCAGCAAATCCTTGGCCTTGATGGCCGCGAACAGATCGCCATTATAGTCGCGCACCCGCTCTGGATAACGCGGTATGTAAGGTTGGAACCTGAGGTCGGGGCGGTCGATCTCGCAAATCTTGCTGGCGTCGGCAAGACCCAGGAAGCCCTCCACCTCGAAGGTGTCGGCGGCCGTCGCGCCCAGCCGCTCGGAGATCTGACGGCGCAATGCGCGCGGCATCTTTTTTTCGATCTCGAGCCGGATCACCTGCCCGCGCCGCCGCTGCCGCAGCGCCGTTTCGAACTCCACCACGAGGTCGGCCGCCTCGTCGTCGATCTCGATCTCGCTGTCGCGGATGATCCGGAAAGCGCCCGACCCCACCACCTCGTAGCCCGGGAACATGCGGTGGAGGAACAGATTGATCAGCGTGTCGATGGTCACGACCTCGATCCGCCCTTCGGCCGCGAGGCCCGCTGGCAGCGTGATGAACCGATCGAGGTTCGAGGGCACGCGCACCAGGGCCGTCAGCGTCGTCGCCGATCCCGGCCGCGTCAGCTCGAAGGCCAGCGTGAATCCCAGATTGGGGATGAACGGGAATGGGTGCGCCGGATCGACCGCGATCGGCGTCAGGACCGGGAAGATTTCCTCGCGGAACAGGCGCTGCAGATATTTCACCTGTTCGGGCGACAAATCGTCGGCCTCGTGGATGACCACGCCGGCCTCGTGGAGCTCCTCGCGCAGCGTCTGCCAATGGTCCTGCTGTTCGAGTTGCAGGTGCTGGGCGAGCGTTGCGATCTCATCGAGCTGCTCGGCCGGCGTCAGGCCGTCCGCGCTCTGCTTTTGCAGCCCCGCGCGCTGCTGCCCCTTGAGGCCCGCCACGCGCACCATGAAGAATTCATCGAGATTGTTGGCCGAGATCGAGACGAACCGCATCCGCTCGAGCAGCGGGTGGCTCTTGTTACCCGCCTCCTCCAGCACCCGCATGTTGAACTGCAGCCAGCTCACTTCGCGGTTGACGAAGCGCGCGGGGCTCTGGCGCAGCGCCTCGATGTCCGGGGCCGTCGCGTCCTCGGCAATGATCTCGGTCATCTCATTCATCGTCGCCGCCTTCCAATTCCTCATCACTCACGCCGCGTTCCGCCAGCGCCGCGGCCGCCACCGACCGGGTGATCGCCGTGCCGCGGCTCAGCGCAATCCGGTCCACCAGATCGGCCAGCGCCACCGCCTCTTCGGGCGATCGCTCCATGCGGGCCACGAGGTAGCGGATGACCTTCGGATCGACCGTCACCTGCCGGTCGCCGAACAGCTTCACGAACATCTGTGACAACTGGATGTCATCGCTCAGCGCCATCGTGAACCGCGCCGCGAGTCGGGCGCGGGACTTGAGATCATCGGTCTGGTACGGCCAGTTGGCAATCGCCTCCCGGGTGGTCATGAGCACCGGCCGCCCATCGCGCATGGACTGGTTGAGCAGGTGGAACAACGCATCCTCGCGGAAGCCGCCCCGCTCGACGTCCTCGACCACCAGCGGCGCCGTCCCCCCTTCCCGGGACAATTCCTGCAGCTTCGCCGGTGCCGCGAGCCGCGCTTCCGCCCGCCGCGCCCAGATTCGCGCCAGGTGCGACTTGCCCGATTTGGCGGGCCCCACGATCAGCGTCAGCGGCCCCGGCCAGTTGGGATAGGCCCGGATATGGGCAAGCGCCAGCCGGTTGCCGTCCCCCTCGATGAAATCGTCCTCGAGGTGCGAGGGCTCGTGCCCGTAGTCGAAGGGCAGCTGTCGGGCGCCGGTACCGATCGGGCTCATTTTGTAGGCGTCAGCCGTTTGCGGCGCCGCGGCAGGGCCTCCGGCACCGGCGTTGGTGCGGGCGGCTCGGCAGGAGCCGGCTCGGTGGGCTCGTTCAGCTCGAACTCGGGTTCGCCCGCCGCCGGCCGCTGCGGTCGCTCGCCGTGATAGAGCGCGCTCTCCTTGTAGCGCTTGATCGCGTAGCGCGTCAGGGTCGCCGTGATGGCCGCCAGCGGCACCGCCAGCAGCAGCCCGACGAACCCGAACAGGAACGCGAAGGCAAACAGGGCGAACATCAGCCAGACGGGATTGATGTTGATGCTCTGCCCCACGAGCTTGGGATAGAGCACGTTCCCCTCGAGGAACTGGCCGACCATGTAGACGAGGAACACGATCAGCACGAACCACAGATCGGCCGAGTACTGCACCAGGGCGATGCTCATCGAAAGCACGAAGCCGGTGAGAAAGCCGACGAAGGGGATGAAGCTGAACAGCCCCGTGATCAGCCCGATCACGAGGCCGAAATTGAGGCCCGTCAGGCTCAGTGCCGTGGCGTAATAGATGCACAGGACGAGGATGACCGAACCGTAGCCGCGAATGACGCCGGCCATCGAGCGGTCGATCTGGTCGAGCACCTGGCGGACCTCGCGCCGGTGCTCGCGGGGCAGCAGGTCGTCGATGCCCTTGACCATGCCCTCCCAGTCGAGCAGCAGGTAGAACGTGATCACCGGCGTCAGCACGATGAACGCCAGCGTGTTGAGGACCGTCAGGCCGCTCGCCGCCAGTTGCGCCGTGAGGTTGACCATGAAGTCGACCCCGGCACCGACGACCTGGGCGAGACTGGCTTCCAGCTGCGCCGTCCGGTCGGGTCCCAGCCAGTCAATCAGTTGCGGCGCAAGCCGTCTGACCAGTTCCTGAAGGTCTCCCACGAGCCCGGGCAGCAGCACGACCAGCCCCGTCACCTGGCTGACGATCAACGGCGTCACGAGGAAAAACACCCCCACGATGATCGCGATGACCAAAAGCATTGCAAGCGCCGTCGACCAGCCGCGTCCCAGGCGCGTGCGCTGGATGACGTTGACCAGCGGATTGAGGATATAGGCCAGCGCGATGCCGACCACGAAGGGCAGCAGGATCGGACGGAACAGCCACATTGCGAAGATGACGACGGCCGTAAAGCCGACCCAGACAAGCACCTGAGTTCTGAGTGTCATGCCCCGTCGTACCCTTGCGTCGCCCCGGTCGAGCGGCTATCAGCGCCTCAGTTTCGCCCCTCCCGAGCCGGCACGGAGCGCCCCATGTCCGACGCGTCGAACCTGCCATCAAATGGGCTCAGCTACAAGCAGGCGGGCGTCGACATCGACGCCGGAAATGCCCTTGTGGAAGCGATAAAGCCTGCCGTCCGTTCCACCCGCCGCGCCGGCGCCGATGCCGAAATCGGTGGGTTTGGCGGGCTGTTCGACCTCAAGGCAGCAGGCTTCATCGACCCGGTGCTCGTTGCCGCCAATGATGGCGTGGGCACCAAGCTCAAGATCGCCATCGATACCGGCAGCCATTCGACAATCGGCATCGACCTCGTCGCCATGTGCGTCAACGACATCGTCGTGCAGGGCGCCGAGCCCCTCTTCTTCCTCGACTATTTCGCCACCGGCAGGCTCGACGTGGACGTCGGCAAGGCGATCGTCGAAGGTATCGCCGAAGGTTGCCGCATCGCCGGCTGTGCCTTGATCGGCGGCGAGACTGCTGAAATGCCGGGCATGTATCACGGCTCCGATTACGATCTCGCGGGCTTTGCTGTCGGCGCGGCCGAGCGCGGCACCCTGCTGCCACGCGCCGACGTCACGCCGGGCGACGCGATCGTCGCCATCGGCTCGTCGGGGGTCCATTCCAACGGCTATTCGCTGGTCCGCAGGATCGTCGAAATCTCGGGCGTCGACTGGTACCTGCCTGCCCCCTTCGACGAGGCGCGCACCCTCTCGGGCGCCCTCCTCACCCCCACCCGCATTTACGTGAAGCCGATCCTGTCGACGCTCAAGGCCGGCATCGGCCTCAAGGCGCTCGCTCACATCACCGGGGGCGGCTTCATCGACAACATCCCGCGCGTCCTGCCCGAAAATGTCTCGGCGCACATCGATCTCGCGGCCGTGCAGGTCCCCAAAGTGTTCGGCTGGCTCTCCCGTGTCGGCGGCATGGGCGAGCACGAAATGCTGCGCACCTTCAATTGCGGCGTCGGCATGATCTGCGTGATCGACGCCGCCGAAGCGGAGCGGCTCGTCGCCCATCTCTACGAACAGGGTGAAAAGCCCGCCATCATCGGCCGGATCACCGAACCTGCCGCCGAGCCGGTGACGTTCGAAGGCAAGCTCGCGCTGTGAGCGCACGATCGGGCCGGCTCGTCATCATTTGCGGCCTGCCGGGCGCGGGCAAGACCACTATCGCCACCGAGCTCGCCGACCGCCATCGCGGCGTCCGCATTTCGCCCGACGAGTGGATGGATGCCCTCGCTATCGATATCTGGGACCTCGATCGCCGGCGCGCCATTGAGCAGTTGCAGTGGGCCGTGGCCCGCGACGTGCTGCGCGGCGGCGGCACGGCCGTCATCGAATGGGGCACATGGAGCCGAAGCGAGCGCGATGCGCTGCGCGAGGGCGCACGGGCGCTCGGGGCGACGGCCGAGCTCGTCCACCTCACCGCGCCCCCGGAGGTTCTCTTCGAACGCATCTCCCGGCGCGGCCGGGAAAATCCACCCATTACCCTCGACATGCTGCGCGAATGGAGCGCGGCCTTCGAGGCACCGACCGCCGCCGAGCTCGCGCTCTACGACCCGGCAGGTGAAGACCGACCATGACCCAGCGCACGCGCGTCGCCATCCTCATTTCCGGCCGCGGCTCGAACATGACCGCACTCGTCGAGGCCGCACGCGACCCGGACTATCCAGCCGAAATCGTCGGGGTGTTTTCGAACCGGGCCGACGCTCCCGGCCTCCAATATGCGTGGCTGGCAGGAGTGCCCACGGCCGTCGCCTCGCACCGGGACTTTCCCTCGCGCGAGGCCTTCGACGCCCATATCCAGACCCTCCTCGAGGGCTGGGGCGCCGAGATCGTCTGCCTCGCCGGTTACATGCGCATCCTGTCGACGCCGTTCGCGCAGCGCTGGGTCGGCCGCATGCTCAACATTCACCCCTCGCTGCTGCCGCAGTTCAAGGGCCTCAAGCCGCAACAGCAGGCGCTTGAGGCCGGCGTGACCGAGAGCGGCTGCACGGTCCATTGGGTAATCCCCGAGCTCGACGACGGCCCGCCCATCCTGCAGCGCCGCGTGCCGGTACGCCCCGGCGACACCGCCGAGACCCTGGCCGCCCGCATCCTGCTTGAGGAACACGTCGCCTATCCCGAGGCGCTGGCGCGCGTCGCCCGCGGCGAGGCCCGCTATGACCCCTGATACTGTCATCCGCCGCCTCGGTCCGGCCGACGCGGCCGTCTATCGCGACCTGCGCCTCGAGGCCCTGCAGGAGGCGCCGACCGCCTTCGGCTCGAGCTACGAGACAGAGAGCAAGCAGACCGTCGCCGATTTCGAAGGCTGGATGGCGCGCAGCTACATCGCCGGCGCGTGGCTCGGCGACGTGTTGGTCGGCACGGCCGCCTTCCGACGCCTCGACGGCGTCAAGACGGCGCATCGCGGCAATCTCTGGGGCGTCTATGTCCGGCCCGAGGCCCGCAGCCGCGGGATCGCTCGTGCCCTCATCTCCGACGTCCTCGCCTTCGCCCAAACCCAGGTCGAGCAGCTGCATCTGTGTGTCGTCACCGACAACGCCACCGCCCGCCGCCTCTACGAAGCGCTCGGCTTCACCCCCTACGGCACGGAACCCCGCAGCCTCTTCGTCGCCGGCCGCTACCACGACGAACACCTGATGGTGCTCAGCTTCGACTAGGACCCGCAGCGCGGCTTGCCGCTCGCCGCCTCCCGCTATCACCCGATTTGATCACAGCGATCGTCAAAATCGGTTCGACGCGACTCCGCGGCCGGGTAATCTTCCCCCGCAGACCCCCGCCACCCTCTCCTTCAAGGTCGACGTCTGGGAGACCACGACAAAATGCCATTGCGATACTGGGCGCTGATCATTCTTCTCGGCGCCGTCTGGGGCTGTTCGTTCCTGTTTAACGCCATCCTGATCCGCGAAATCAGCCCGCTCTGGGTGTCGGCCGGACGCGTCAGCATCGGCGCGATCATCTGCTGGCTGTTCTTCCTCGGTACGCGCAAGCCGCTGCCCCGCGACTGGCGGCTCTACCCGCAGTTCCTGCTGCTCGGCATCCTCAATTACGCGATCCCCTTCGCGCTTTTCCCCTACGCCGAAATGACCGTCGCCAGCGGCATCGTCGGCGTCGTCAACGGCATGACGCCGATGACCACGGTGATCGTGAGCCAGCTCTGGCCAGGCGGCGAGAAGGCGACCTGGAACAAGTCCATCGGCGTGCTCGTCGGCCTCGCTGGCGCGATCATCCTCGCCTCCCCCTCCTTCGGCGAAGGCGCGTCGGCGCAGATCGTGGGGCTCCTCGCGGCGCTCGGCGCCACCGTTTGCTACGCTCTCACGCTCAATTATGCGCGCCGCTTCAAGGAGGTCGATTCGACCGTCACCGCCTCGGCCTCGCTCACCGGAGCGGCGCTTGTCTCGATCCCCGCCGCGCTGATCTTCACCGGCATGCCGGTCATTACGCGCATCGAGACCTGGGGTGCGCTGTTCGGCATCGGCGTGTTCTCCACGAGCTTCAGCTTCCTGCTCGTCTATTGGCTGCTGCCCAAGGTCGGCGCCACGAACCTGTCGCTCAACACGTTCATCACCCCGATCTCGGCAATCGTGCTCGGCGTGCTCGTGCTCCACGAACGCTTCCAGCCCGTCCACATCGTCGGCATCGTCGTGATCTTCCTCGGCCTCGTCTTTATCGACGGGCGGCTGGTCAAGCGCTGGCTGCCGAGGCCCAGGCCGGCTTAGGGGAACGGATGCGGGATGCGGCCCGTTCCCCCGGCAACAGGAGAACGCCAATGGCCCGCAACAACGATCCGCATCCGCCACCGGACGATCCGCAGACCGGCCCGGTTCCGCACTTCCCCACCGGCGTGCCCGAGCCCGGCGACGACAACGACATCAGTTTCGAGCGCCCCGGGCAGCCGGCCGAGGTGCCCGGCGAGGACTATCCGCCCGAGCGCAAGCCCTTCCCCGACCAGGACGAGGAGGCCCGGCTCGAGGACGAACCCTAGTTCGGCTCAGTCCAGCCCTTCGACGATGGCGAAGTCCGCTGTGCTCGCTGCAAGCCGCGGCTGCATGCCCTGCTGGTACTCGGCGGAATGGTACACCCGCTGCGCGTCGGCGAGGCTCGGGAATTCGACGATCACCGTGCGCGGGCGCACCTGGCCCTCGACCACGCTCTGCTCGCCGCCGCGCACGATGAAGCGCCCGCTATTGGCCGCGAGGAACGGCCGCACGAACTCCTGATACGCCGCATAAATGTCGGCGTCCCTGAGTTCGAGATGCACCACCCAGTACCCCTTCGCCATCACCCGAGCCCCAGCTTCTTCTTCAAAATCTCGTTGAGCGCCTGCGGATTGGCCTTGCCGCCCGACGCCTTCATCGCCTGCCCGACGAACCAGCCGACGAGCGTTGGCTTGGCCTGCACCTTGGCGACCTGCTCGGGATTGGCGGCGATGATCTCGTCCACGACCTTCTCGATCGCGCCGAGGTCCGTCACCTGCTTCATGCCGCGCCGCTCGACGATCGCCGCCGGGTCGCCCTCGGGTTCCTCGGCGATGATGATCTGCAGCAGATCCTTGGCGATCTTGCCCGAAATCGTGCCCGCCGCGACGAGGTCGACGATCCCGGCCACCTGCCCCGGCTGGATATGCGTTTCCCACGCGCTCAGTCCCTGGCTGTTGGCATAGGCGGCGATGTCCCCGCTGATCCAGTTGGCCACGGCCTTGCCGTCGCGCTTGGTCCCGCCGAACTTCACGGCCTGCTCAAAGTAGTCCGCGGTCTCGCGCTCCAAAGTCAGCACCATCGCATCGTAGGGCGTCACGCCGTAGTCCTTGACGAACCGCGCCTTCTTCTCGTCCGGCAGTTCGGGCAGCTGCTGTGCGAGATCGGCGATGAAGGCGTCATCGAATTCGAGCGGCAGCAGGTCCGGATCGGGGAAATAGCGATAGTCGTGCGCCTCTTCCTTGCTGCGCATCGAGCGGGTTTCCCCGTTCTTGGGATCAAAGAGCCGCGTCTCCTGCTCGATCGTGCCGCCATCCTCCAGAATGTCGATCTGGCGCCGCGCCTCGTAGTCGATCGCCTGCCCCGCGAAGCGGATTGAATTGACGTTCTTGATTTCGCAGCGCGTGCCGAATTCGCCGCCCGGCCGCCGCACCGACACATTGACGTCGGCCCGCATGGAACCCTGTTCCATATTGCCGTCGCAGGTACCGAGATAGCGCAGGATCGTCCTGAGCTTGCCCAGATACTCCTTGGCTTCCTCCGCCGAGCGCAGATCGGGCTTCGACACGATCTCCATCAGCGCCACGCCTGACCGGTTGAGGTCGACGAAACTCATATTGGGGTGCTGGTCGTGGATCGACTTGCCCGCGTCCTGTTCGAGATGCAGCCGCTCGATGCCGATCTCGATCTGCCCGTCCGGCATGTCGAGAAGCACCTTGCCCTCGCCGACGATCGGGTCCTTGTACTGGGAAATCTGGTAGCCCTGCGGCAGGTCGGGATAGAAATAGTTCTTGCGATCGAAGATCGAGCGCTTGTTGATCGCCGCCTTCAGGCCCAGCCCGGTGCGCACCGCCTGCCGCACGCA
>CAZASR010000110.1:0-9045 GCA_964487765.1 uncultured Devosia sp.
AAGACGTTCTTTTCCTGCGGCACGAAGCTGAGCCCCCTCGGCACCAGCTTGTCGGGCAGCGAATTGGTGACCTCCTCGCCGTCGAACAGCACGCTGCCGCCGGTGACCCTGAGGAGCCCGAAGATCGCCTTGAGCGTGGTCGACTTGCCCGCCCCGTTTGGCCCCACGATCACGCCGATATCGGATTGCTCGATCGAGATATTGACGCCGTTGAGGATGGGCGCCCCGCCATAACCCGCAATGACGTCCCGGACTTCAATTACCGGCATGGTCAGGCGGCCTCGACCGGAGCGCCGAAATAGGCCTCGATAATCGCCGGATTGGCGCGGATTTCAGCCATTGGCCCCTCGGCGATCTTCTCGCCCGCCGCCATCACGATCACCGGATCGCACAGCCGGCCGATGAGATCCATGTCGTGCTCGATGACGAAGAAGGTATAGCCCAGCTCCTGGTTCATGCGTTCGATATTGGCCGCCAGGTCCTGTAGCAGCGTGCGGTTGACGCCGGCGGCAACTTCGTCGAGCAGCACCACTTTGGCATCCACCATCATGGTACGGCCGAGCTCAAGCAGCTTCTTCTGGCCGCCCGACAGGTTTCCCGCGAGCTCGTTCTTGACGTGGGCGAGCTTCAGGAAATCGATGACGTCGAGCGCCTTCTGCCGCACCGCGATCTCGCGCTCGCGCACGCTGCCGGGCAAGAACCACATGGCGCCCAGATGCTCTCCGGGCTGGTCGCCCGGCACCATCATCAGGTTCTCAAGCGCCGTCATGTTGGAGAATTCATGCGCGATCTGGAAGGTGCGCAGCATGCCCAGCCCGAACAGCTCGTAGGGCGGCAGCCCCGTCACGTCGCGGCCGTCGAAGACGATCCGCCCGCTGTCGGGCACGATATTTCCGGCCACCAGGTTGAACAGCGTCGATTTTCCCGCACCGTTCGGCCCGATCAGGCCCGTGATCGAGCCACGCTCGACCTTAAGCGAACAATTCTTGACGGCCTGCAGGCCGCCAAAGGCCTTGCTGACGTTCTGGACATCGATAACTGGGTCGGACAATGGGCCCCCGCACCTGACTGTAGACCCGGCTTTTTCAGGCCGGTTTTGGCGGCTTAATGCACATAGATTGACCAGACGGTCAAACGCTAGAGCGCCGCAAGGACCGCATCCGCCGTCGCCCGGTTGATGGCAAAGGGGATGTTGTAGAGCGTCGCGAGCCGGTTGAGCGCCTTGACGTCCACATCATGCGGCAGCGCGGTGAGGGGATCCTGGAAGAAAATCAAGGCCTCGAGCCGTCCCTCGGCGATCATGGCGCCGATCTGCGCGTCCCCGCCGAGCGGTCCGCTTAACAAGCGCGTGACCGTGAGACCGGTGCCCTCCATCACCCGCCCGCCCGTGGTGCCGGTGCCCCACAGCTCATGCTCGGAGAGCTTGCGCCGGTGCGCGGCGGCCCAGGACACGAGGTCGTCCTTCTTGTCGTCATGCGCCACGAGGCCGATCCGCGCCATCCAAAGTCTCCGTTGCAGGTGAAATCCTGCTCAAAGTCGGCAAATGTCGCCCAATGTAGCAAGCAAATGGCGAACTTTTGGACTGAACGCGGGGTGCGCCGGTCAGAACTCGGCCCAGTCCTCGTCGATGGCGGTGTTGCCACGGGCGAGGTAGGTACGCGCCGCCGTCTTGACCCGCTCCTGCAGCCCCCTGATGCCGCGCGGCTCTCCCGCCGCCGGTTCGGCCTCCGGCTGCACGGTCCCGGCAGCGCCGATGGTGAACACCTCGACGATGCGGTCGAGTTCGGACGCCTGCTCCTCGGTGCGCTCGATCGAGGCATTGGTCTGCTCGACCAGCGCCGCATTGTGCTGGGTCATCTCGTCCATCGTACGGACGGCCGAATTGACCTCCTCAATCGAAGCGGCCTGGTCCTGGCTCTGCTTGGCGATGCCGTCCATCAGCTCGTTGGACGAGCGGGCGGCGGTGAGCATGGCCTCGAGCTTGGCGGCGGCCTCCGTCACCAGCTTGGAGCCGGTCTTGACCTCGGTGCCCGACTGCTCGATCAGCCCCTTGACCTCCGAGCTCGCCTGGGCCGCCGATTGCGCGAGGCGCCGCACTTCGACCGCGACCACCGCGAAGCCCTTGCCGGCCTCGCCCGCGCGCGCCGCCTCGACGCTCGCATTGAGCGCCAACAGGTTGGTCTGGAAGGCGATGTCGTCGATGAGCCCGATGATGTTGCTGATCTTGCCCGAAGACGCGGTGATGCGCTCCATCGCATCGGTCGCCTTGAGCATCACCTCGCCGCCCTCCTCGGCCGTGCGGGTGACGCTCGCCGCCACCTGCGAGGCTTCCTTGGCGCGCTGGGCATTCTGCAGCACCGTGTTGGAAAGCTGCTCCATGGTCGCCGACGTTTCCTCGATCGTCGCCGCCTGCTTGGTGGTGCGTTCGCTCAGATCATTGGCGCCCGAAAGAATCTCGCCCGTTGCCGTCTTGAGGGCGCGCGAGGTGCTCTTGAGCTGCCCGACGATCTCGCTGAGCTTTTCGGCCACCGCATTGGTGTCCGACTTGAGCTGGGCGAAGGCGCCCTCATAGTGCCCCTCGACCCGATGCGTGAGGTCGGTCGTGGCCAGCGCCGACAACACCCGGCCGGTTTCGCCGAGCCCGCGATCCACCGTCTCGACGAGGTTGTTGATCGAGGCCGCGATCTCGTTGAGCTCACGATCGGGGAATTCGGCTTCGACGCGCTGCGAGAAATCGCCCTGCTGCGCCGCGTCCACGACTTCCCCGAACGCCTTCTGCAGCTCCTGCATCATCGTCGTGCGCTCGATGCGGCGGCGTTCGGAGGCCTTGCGCTCCTCGTCGGTCATCGAGGTGATCTTGAGCGCATTCTCGCGGAACACTTCGACCGTGCGCGCCATCTCGCCGATTTCGTCGGTGCCGTCGGCGCCCTTGATCTCGACCTCGAGGTTGCCCTCGGCCAGCCCCTTCATGGTCTCGGTCAGGCGGGTGATCGGCCTCGTCACCGAGCGCGAAAAGAGCAGGCCCAGGCCCGCCGCCAGCAGCAGCAGCGTCGCCCCCACGCCGATCATGGCGTTGCGCATGTCGTTGACCGGCGCGAACACCTCGTCTTCGGTCTGCGTCGCGATCACCGCCCATCTGGTGCCGTCGAATTCGAACGGCGCCGCCAGAGCCACCATCTCGCGGCCGAACATGTCGAGCTGCCCGCTGGCTCGCTCGCCAGCGATCGCGGCATCGACCACGCTGCCCTCGAGCGGCGTGATCAGCACATTGGGATCGTCCGAGAACACCGACTGGCTGCGCATCAGCCCGTCGGCGCCCACGATCAGCGCCTCGCCCGTCGCCCCGAGGCCGCGAATGGAGCGCACGCGGTCCGAGAACGGCTTGGCTGAAATCTCGAACGCCAGGACGCCCGCCACGGCATCGTCCTTGTAGATGGGCGTCGCCATGAAGCTCTCGGCCTTGCCGGCGGCCGGCAGATAGGTGGAGAAATCGGCGAAGGCGACCTGTCCCTCGGGCAGCTCCAGTGCACGCCGATAGAGCTTGCCCAGATCGCCCTCGCTCAGCGGATTGCCGCTGCCCTTGCTGAAATCGGTGGCGAAGTCCTCGTTCTTCTGGGTCGAATAGATCAGGATTCCGTTTGCATTGAACAGCAGCACGTCGTCATAGCCGCGCTCCTCGAGCAGCACGCGCCAGCCCGGATGATATTTCTTGTGCTGGGCGTCGTAGCTGCCTGCACCCGAGCCCGCGCTATCGGTCAGAAGCCGCTGGCCCGGCGGGTTGGGATCATTGGTGATGAAGGCCGTCTGCAAGGCCTCGGTGCCGCCGCCCTGCGTGTTGAGGAAATCATAGGCGCGCGTCATCGCCTCGATCTGGGCGACCGTGTCGCCGCGCGCCGCGAAGAGCCTGAGCTCCACGCTGGTGCTCTGGAAGTAGTCGGCAACCTGGTCGAGGCCGGACTGGATGGACGCATCCATTCGCTCGTCGCGCTGCTGGTCCACGGTCTGAAGGCCGATCATGTAGGCCGCGATTCCGATGCCCACGCCGACCACCAGCGCCGAGCCGATCAGCACGAGCGGCAGCTTTTGGGCGATCTTCATCTTGAACGGGTTCATCGGCGGCTCCGGTTTTCTTCCTGCGTGGGGAGGACCGAGCCGGCTTCGCGGCGCGAATGAGACCCCTCCCCCGTGTGAGGCCTGACATTGCGCGCGAACTATAGGCAGGGGCGGGTGAACAACTCCCTAAGCGGCAGGGGTCGCGACTGGCGTATGGCGAGGAGCCAATGGCGCATGGAAACGCCTGTCGCGCCGGATCGCAGCAGCGTCCCTGGCCCGCCTGCCGGCTATTGGCGGTTCCGCTACGACAGTGCGCCGATCACCGCTTCGATGCGCTTCTTCATCGTATTCGCATCGAACGGCTTGATGATGTAATTGTTGACGCCGAACGAGATGGCTTCCTTGACCTGCTCCTTGTCAGAGCGGCCCGTGGCCATGATGAAGGGCATGCTCGCGGTCTTGGGGTGCTTGCGGATCACGCGCAGCAGCGTCAGCCCGTCGATGTCCTCCATGTTCCAGTCCGAAATGATCAGATGGACGTTGGATTTTTCGAGCTGGCCGAGGGCGTCGCGGCCGGACCTGGCCTCGATGATGTCCTTGAAGCCGAGCTGCGTGAGGATGTACTTGCAGATGCCCCGCATCGATTGCTGATCATCGACGATGAGCACACTCACATCGCTGGCTTTGGGCATTTACGCAGAACCTCTAGGTGCCCGAAGGAAACGCGGCACACGAGGCGGACGCTAGGGAAAAAGGGTTACAAATCCCTCAATCGGGAGCGCGGCAATTAGGCTGCGGACTTCATTCTGGTGAGCGCTGCGGCAAGCCGTGAGGCAACCATTTCGATCGGCGCCTGCTCGACCACGGCCCCCTCCTCGAACGCGACCCGCGGCATGCCATAGACCAGCGCCGAAGCCTGCGACTGGCCGACCGTATGGGCCCCCGCATCGCGCATCCGCTTGAGGCCGTGCGCCCCGTCGCGCCCCATGCCGGTGAGGATGGCGCCCACGGCCAAACCGCCCACTGTTTGCGCCACCGAGTCGAACAGCACATCGACGCTGGGCCGGTGGCCGCTCGTCAGTTCGTCCTGCGCCAGCCGGCATTTGAGCTGGCCCGAACTGCGTTCGACCCGCAAATGCCAGCCGCCGCGCGCCACATAGGCGTGCCCGGTCTCGAGCGGCATGCGATCTTCGGCTTCGAACACGCCGATGTCGCTGAGCTCGTCGAGCCGGGCGGCGAAGCGGGTGGTGAAGCCCGCCGGCATGTGCTGGGCAATGACGATGGGCGGGCAGTCGACCGGCATGCTCGAGAGCACCGTGCGGATCGCCTCGACGCCGCCGGTCGAGGCGCCGATGGCGATCAGCGCGCCGCGCGGCGCCGCGGCGGTGACGAGCTTGGGCGGCGTCGCGGCCCTGGCCGCCTGGCCGCCGCCGCGCACGCGCGAATGGGCGGCCGCCCGCACCTTTTCGCGCAGATTGGCGCCGAACGCTTCGAGCCCGCCCGCCAGATCGTGCGAAGGCTTGGCCGCAAAGTCGACGGCGCCGAGCTCGAGCGCCAGCAGCGTCTCGCTGGCGCCCTTCCTGGTGAGCGTTGAAACCATCACCACCGGCAGCGGATGCAGCCGCATCAGCTTGTCGAGGAAGGCCAGCCCGTTCATGTTGGGCATCTCGATGTCGAGCGTCACCACATCGGGCGCCAGCGCCTTGATCTTTTCGCGCGCATCGATCGGATCGACCGCGGTCCCGACCACGCTGATGTCGCCGTCGCGCCCCAGCGTACGGGTCAGCACTTCGCGGATCACGGCGGAATCGTCGACGATGAGAACCTTGATGCTCATGCTGCGTCCTTCGCCCGCTCCATTTGCGTGCGGGCCTGGTAGATTGTCTTGCCGACCAGTCGGAACCCGGCGCTGCCGGTGCCGAGATTTTCCGAGTGGCCGATATAAAGAAAACCGCCCGGCGCGAGGATGCTGCCCAGCCGGGAGAACACCTGGCCCTGCGTGGGCTTGTCGAAATAGATCGTGACGTTGCGACAGAAGATGGCATCGAACGGCCCGCGCATCGGCCACGGCGCCATGAGGTTGAGCGGCTTGAAAGTGACCGCCTGCCGTACCGCCTGCGGAATGGCGATGCGGCCATCCTGCGTGCGCTCGAACAGCCGCGCCCGCTCGGGGCCCAGCCCGTTGAGCTCGCTTTCGGGATACAGGCCCGTCGCGGCCCTGGCGATCACCGACGTATCGATGTCGGTCGCCAGAATCTTGAAGTCCCAGCGCTTGAGCTCGGGATAGGCGTCGAGCAGGCTGAGGGCGATGGTATAGGGTTCCTGCCCGGTCGAGCACCCCGCCGACCAGATGCGCAGACGCTTGGACGAAACCCGCAGGCGCGCCTGCATCAGCTCGCCGACATGGCTCAGCAGATGGCTGAAATGATGTTCTTCGCGCCAGAAGCGCGTGAGATTGGTGGTGAGCGCATTGACGAAATCCTGAGCGTCGCCGGGCGTCCCCTCGGTTTCGAGAAATTCGAGATAGGCATCGAAGCTGGGGAGCTTCAGGGCGCGGATCACCTTGGAAAGGCGCGCGATGACAAGGGTGCGCTTGGCGTCCGACAGGGAGATGCCGGCAGCATCGTAGAGCCGCCCGCGAATGCGCTCGAACTCGCGCTCCCCCAGCGCAAAC
Organism: uncultured Devosia sp.; assembly: GCA_964487765.1. GTDB lineage: Bacteria > Pseudomonadota > Alphaproteobacteria > Rhizobiales > Devosiaceae > Devosia_A. The sequence goes on from CAZASR010000110.1 coordinate 6,728, forward strand.
TCGTTTGGATCCATCATCCCCTGACACCCGCCTTGTCCTGACGCCTCGCGGGCAAATTCAGGGCTCGCTCCGCCTCGCCTCCGAGCGCGGAGACCTGGGTGTCGAGCCGGCTGATCGCTCCGCTGCCCTCGTCGAGAGCGCCCGCGATCATGTCCGTTTCATTGCTTAGATTCTCTAAATGCCGGGTGAGATCGCCGAGGATATTCTTGAGACCAACCGCCTCCTGCACGCCGACCGAGGAATGCGAGCGGGAGACGCCCACGAGGCTGCGAATATCGCGCGAGGTCTTCTGCGTGAGCTGCGCCAGCATGCGCACTTCGTCGGCCACCACGGCGAAGCCGGCGCCCTTTTCTCCGGCTCGCGCCGCTTCCACCGCGGCGTTGAGCGCGAGCAGGTTGGTGCGGAAGCTCACATCCTCGATGGCGGCGACCAGCTTGTCGATCTCGACCGACGCGCCCTCGACGCCCTCGGCCGCGCGGTCCGCCCGCTCGGCGGCCAGCGTCGCATTGCCCAGCACGTCGCGGGCCGCGCGGCTCAGTTGCCTTGCCGCCTTCGCCCTGTCGCGGCCGCGGCCAATGGTGGCGCCGGCCGTGTCGAGCCCCGCGCGCGAGCGCTCCGCCAGCTCCGCCATGGCGGTGATCGAGACGCGATATTTGTCGATGGCCGCGATCACGGCTTCGCATTTGCGCTCGAGCATGTCGCGCGCATCGGCGGCTTCGTCGCGCTCCTCGGTCAGCGCCGCGACGAGGTCGGCAAGCTCACGCACCCGGGGCGAGATACCGGCATTGGCGTTGCGCATTGCCGGGGTCAGCGGCTCGCCCGTCGCCAGCCGGTCGAGCGCCGCGATGCCAAGGTCCAGGGCCTCGAGCCCGTCGCCGAGCGCGCGCAATGCCGGGGAGGCCGCGAGCGCCTCTTCGTCGAAGCGGAAATGGGTCTGCCCGCCGGCAAGCGCCGCCGCGAAGGCATCGAGGTCGTCGTCGGCGATGAAGGCACCGGCCGGCTTAAGTTCGACGACGAAACGACCGGCCCCCGCCGGGCGCCGTTGCGCGGCGTAGCGCACGCCGCCGATCCGCACCAGCGCCTCCTCGGGCACGCCGCCGCCATCGGTGAAATAGCCCTCCCCGAACAGCACATCGACCGGCGCGCCTTCGACCGCGCGCGGCTCGATGGCGCTCAGCCCCGCGCTGGCCCCGAGGATTTCGCCCTCGGCCGACACCATAGCCACCGGCTCGGCGAGCCCGCCCAGCGCGGTCTTGAACTGGCTCGCCCGTTCCAGCCGGCCGGCGAGATTGGCGACAATGGCTTCAATGCTCATGCCGTGGCGTTGATCGTGCCCATTGGCGACACCCACGGCCTTGCCCAGTTGCGCGAGCTTAAGCTGTACGTCCCGCTCGATGGCCCGCGCCAGAAGGCTCGAGCCGGTGCCGGCCGCCACCGCGACGATCAGCGCCAGCGAAGCGCTCAGCGCGTTGACGCCGAACGCCCACAGCGCGCCGCCCGCCACGGCAAAGGCCGCAAGCCACAGGGCGTTGACGATCAGCGCGACTCGGGTGCGGCGCATCCGGACCGGGGTGGGTTTGAGTGCATCCCAGCCTAGAATCCGAATGGTTAACCAAATCTAACCGCCTGATTGCGCTGGTAAGATTCCGGTTACGGAGATGAAGATTTCCACACCCGGCGCGACGAGGGGGCCGGCGGCTAGAACAGCTCGATGTCGACCACGGGCCGCGCTTTCGGCGCGCTGCGGCGGCGGACGACCGAGAGCTCTTCGCGCGCCACATTGGCGCCGGCGGCGCTGTCGAGCCGCTTGACGAAGGCGCGGCCCGAATGCGGCTTGAACATCACGCGCCGCGCATAGCTGCCGCCCATGTCCTCGCCGGCCAGCGTGTAGCCTTCGTCGAGGAGGAACTGGCGCACGAATTCGATGTTCTTGGCGCCCACATCGGTCAGCGCCGCATTGATCAGCCCGCCGCCGAACACCTTGATCTCGAGATTGGCCTTCCGGCCGGTGCCGCGGTTGAGCACCTTGTTGATGAGCTGCTCCATCGCGAACGCGCCATAGCGCGCCGAGGCACCGTAGCGGTCGCGCGCCGCGCCCGAGGGTTCGGCGAGCAGGAAATGGTTCATGCCGCCCACCCGCGCCTCGACATCACGGATGCACGCCGCGATGCACGAGCCCAGGATGGTCGAAAACGTCAGATCCTCGTCGCCACCGACAAGACAATCGCCTTGATGAATCGTCGTCACGACGCCCCGGTCAAAAGCGGGTGCGCCAGCACGGCTGGCAGTCATTACTTTGTCGCCCCCTGACAAGGTTA
>CAZASR010000111.1:0-9033 GCA_964487765.1 uncultured Devosia sp.
GTGGATTCGGCCGCCTTCCAGCGGCTCGAGGAGCAGAACGGCGGCGGCGGCTTCGGCCTCGGGGACGGTGTCATGAACCGCCTCGACGAGGAATTCGAAGAGGACGACGGCGGCGGCGGCTTCCTGTTCGGTCGGGGCGGGCTGTTCTAACTAGGAGGCCTTGCGGGCCCTGGCACGCGCATAAGCGTCGAGAACGCGGGACATGCTGGCTGATCATCCACACCCTGATCCTCGAAGAATTCATGGGCGGGGCATCAATGGTTGATCCTCCGGCGCGCCTCAACTACATGGCGGGCGAGTGATTTGAGAGTGGCCCATGCGCGCAGAGACCGAGAAATCCATCGATGAAATCGAGCAGGTGCTGAGCCTGCTGAGGAGGCATCTTTGACTGGGATACAGCCGAAGCCCGCCTCGAAGATCTAAACAATCGCACCGAATCTCCGGATTTCTGGAACGATCCCGACAAGGCGCGCGAGCTCATGCGACAGCGCGACGAGCTCGACGCGCAGGTGCGGGCCGTGCGCGACTTTTCCCGGCAGCTCAAGGACAATGTCGAGTTGATCGAACTCGGCGAGGCCGAGGGCGACGCGGACATCGTGGCGGAAGCCGAGAAGGCGATCGATGAGCTCGCCCAGACGGCACGGCGCGTGCAGATCGAGACCCTGCTCAACGGCGAGGCCGACCAGAACGACTGCTACCTCGAGATTCATGCCGGCGCGGGGGGCACCGAGAGCCAGGATTGGGCCTCGATGCTGTTGCGCATGTACACGCGCTGGGCCGAGCGCCGGGGCTTCCGCACCGAAACGCTGGAACTGCATCCGGGCGAAGAGGCCGGCATCAAGTCGGCGACGATCCAGATCAAGGGCCACAACGCCTATGGCTGGCTGAAGACCGAGGCGGGAGTGCACCGGCTGGTGCGGATTTCGCCCTATGACAGCGCGGCACGGCGGCACACCAGCTTTTCGTCGGCCTGGGTGTATCCGGTCGTCGACGACAGCATCAATATCGAGATCAACGAAGCCGACCTCAAGGTCGATACCTACCGTTCGTCCGGTGCGGGTGGCCAGCACGTCAACACGACCGATTCGGCGATCCGCATCACCCATGTGCCGACCGGTATCGTGGTGGCCTGCCAGCAGGAGCGCAGCCAGCACAAGAACCGGGCGACGGCGATGCAGATGCTGAAGGCGCGGCTCTATGAGCAGGAACTCGAAAAGCGCGAGGCGGCCGCCAACGCGGAAGCCGCGGCCAAGACCGAGATCGGGTGGGGCCACCAGATTCGCAGCTACGTGCTGCAGCCCTACCAGATGGTGAAGGACCTCCGCACCAACTACGAGACCTCCAACACCGGCGCAGTGCTCGATGGCGACCTCGACGGATTCATGGAAGCCTCGCTCGCCTCGCGCGTCCAAGGCTACGCCGACAAGGCCGAATAAAAAAGGCCGGCAGTGCAGCACTGCCGGCCAAGCCCAACTTCGGAGTGGCCGAATATCGCGCTTCAGTGGGTTCACCGCTCGCGCGGCATGAAACGAACCTGACTAACGTACCCAATATGGGCGCACTTGCCGGCAACGGCATGATCCGAATGTACTATTCGGAAACCTCATTTATTGCGCGGCGCTCAGCCGGCGAGGATTTTGGCAAGCACCCGTCCCGCATCGAGGTAACGCGCCGGGTTCACTGCGGTATCACCGCGGCGTACTTCAAAATGCAGGTGCGGGCCGGTGGAGCGGCCCGTGGACCCCACCCTGGCGATCGGCGTTCCGGTCGAGACCTTCTGGCCCTCCTTGGCGATGAAAGCGCTGAGGTGCCCGTAGCGGGTGACGAGGCCGTTGCCGTGAGAAATCTCGACCACGTTGCCATAACCAGAAAGGTGGCCCACGAAGGTGACCGTACCGGCGCCCGCGCTCAGCACTGTGGTCCCGCGCGGTGCGGCGTAATCGATGCCCGAGTGGAAGGCGAGGCGGCCCGTGAACGGGTCCTTCCGGTTGCCGAAGGTCGAGCTGGTCCGGGTCGCGGCCGCCAGCGGCTTGTGCACCGGCGCGAGGTCGGCTGCGACGCGGGCCGCCCGGTAGCGCTCGAGCGCAGCGGCCACGTCGTTGGCATCGTCGATCAGGCTCGACGATTGGGGGCCGTCGACGGGCGGCAGCAGCGGCCCCCCGACCGCGCTGGGCGCGGGAAGCTTCGGCTTGATGCCGATCCCGGCGAGGGCGTCAACGATCTTATCAGTGAGCGCGGTGGCTTCGTCGCCCAAGGAGGCGAGGGCGACGCGGGACTCGTCCATCATTCGGTCGACGCTCGCCGATGCCGCCTCGATCTGCGCGGCCGGATCGGCCGCGCCCAACGAACCCACGAGCAGCGGGTCGACCGTCCCCGCGTCGGTCCGGGCAACGGCGGTCTGGATACCGAGTTCGGAGGCACGGCTGGCAAGCTGCTTTACATATTGATGCTGCTCCATGAGCAGTTCCTGAGTCTGGGCCAAATCCTGAAGCTGCAGGTTGATGTCGCCGGCTCGCACATAATGCCGTGACTGCAGGCGATCGACCTCGAGTCGAAGCTGCGAGATGCGGTCCTCATAGGCGACGAGGATCGCTTCGTTCTGCCCGCTGAAGAGCCTCGAGACGTCAGGTGCCATCAGCAGGCCGACCAGCGTCAGGGCATTGGTCGCAAGGAGCGCGGCAAAGCCGCCATAGAGGACGGCCGGCCGGATGGCGAGCCGGGCAGGGGGTCTGGCAGCAGTTTTGGCAGGTTTTGCAAACGGCTTGGAGGGAACGCTCTTACGCAACGCCAGGAACTCCCGACTCTAAATGCTGGTCGGAAATCATGGTCCGTTAAGGTTAATGGAGCGCGAAGGAAGGCCTAACCAAGGCTTAACGCGTGGCGGCGAGGTGGGCTTTGGCGGTATCGAGCACAGTCCGGGCGTGGCCCTTGATGCGGCGCGCGGGAAAGACGCCGGCGATGCGGCCCTTGGCGTCCACCAGATAGGTCACGCGGACCGTGCCCATATATTCGCGCCCCCACAGCTTCTTTTGCTGCCAGACGTCGTAGGCCCTGTTGGCCTCGAGTTCCGTGTCGGCGAGCAGAGCATGGACGATCTCGTTCTTCTCGGCGAATTTCCTGTGGCTTTCAACGTCCTGCGGCGAGATGCCGACCACCTCGACGCCGAGCTTGCTAAACTCGCCGGACAGGGCGGAGAACTCGCGATTTTCGATTTCGCAGCCTTGTGTGCCATCTTCGCAGTAGAATTCGATGACCACAGGCTTGCCGCGATGGTCGCTCAGCTTGAAGCTGCCGCCGCGATTGTCGGGGAGGGAGAAGTCGGGTGCGCGCTGACCGATTTCGAGCATGGCAAGGCAGTATCCGAAGCCGCGATGTGCGACTTTTCAGGGTGTTAGTGCCTTATTGCAGCCGGTATCATCGGGCAAGACAATGTCATCGGTGCGTTGATTCCCGGGGGCCCTTGGGATCGCAGCCGAGACTCCTTGCGGATCAGAATTGAAGCCAACGCCGCCACCAGGACAGACGGTCCGCAAGCGCTCTGTCGCCCGAACCATTGGTCTCGCCTCCGCCTGGCTTTTCGGCATCCCGCTGGTCCTGATGGCCGCGCTCTATGTGGTGCTGCTCATCACGCCGATCCCGCTGCCCATCATTGCGACGCAGGTACGAAACCTCGTCATCGCGTCTTTGCCGCCCAACACCGAACTCGAACTGGGCGACATGGCCCTGGCGCTCGAGGGCTATGCCTGGCCGGTGATCCAGTTCAGCCCGGTGACCTTCCGCGACACCGCCAATGGCGGCAAGGTGGAGATGGAGGCGCTGGAAGTCGGGTTCTCGCCGGTGCGGGCGCTCATCGGCCAGCCGGGGGCGACGGTTACCGTGGTCGGGCCGCACATCCAGGTCAACCAGGACCTGTTCGGACCGCGTCTCGCCGAATTCGTCATCGAGCCGGGACAAAATGGCGGCCCCGACACGGTCCGCATCATCGAGGGCACAAAGGCCTTTCCCAATGCCGGCTTCAGCAAGGACGGCATCGAGGTCACCGGTGAAATGAACGAGATGACGCATGTCCGGTCCGACAATGACTGGATCGTGCTCAATCTGGAGGCGGCGCAGGCCGGCGTGGCCAGCGTCATCGAACAGGCGGAGATGGGACGGTTCTCCCGGCTGGTGATCAAGGACGGTACCGTCGACATGAACGATGCCGTCTATGCCACGCTGCGTACGTTCACCGACATCAATCTCGACATCGCGCCGACTCCGAACGGGCAGGCCGTAGAGGGCAATTTCTCCGCCGACTATGGCGGCACGGTCATGCGGGGCATCTTCGAGCGCGTGACCGATGACGTCGGCGATGCCCGGCTCAAGGTCTCGCTCAATAATTTCGATCTGTCGGCTTTCGCGCCGATCATCAACGACACCGCCTCGATCGGTGGGATCGTGGGGCCGGCGGCCGTGTCGCTGAACGTCGCTTTCGACGCCGCAACAGGCAAGATCAAGAGCGGCGCGTTCAATGTCGACATGACCGGCACCGAGCTGCGCATGGAGGGGCAATACTACCCGATCGCCAGCAATATCATGGAGATAGACTGGCAGCCCGACACCGGCACCTTCACCATGGACGAGGCGGCCATGAATGTCGGGGGCGCGACATTCAAAATCGGCGGCGTGTTCGTCCTCGGCTACGATGAGCTCTACGGCCCGACGGTTGCGATCTCCATGACGGGCAGCGACATCGATGTGCCGGACGCCGAGACAGGCGAGTCCCACCGGCTATTCGACACGCTGAGCTTCAATGGCTGGTCGGCGCCTCTCTACGGCGCCGTGGGCATAGACCAGGTGATCCTCGCGCGCGCCGACGGCGCCCGGCTCGAAAGCCGCGGCCGCGTCGACATGGTGCGCAAGGGCGTGGGGCTCGACATGAGCGTCGCCGGGACCGGATTTACGGCCGAGGACATCAAGCGGCTCTGGCCTCCGGCGGTCGGCGGCGAAACCCGCGACTGGTTCGTCAAGAACGTGCTGGCGGGCAAGGTCGACAGCTTCAACGCGAAGGTAGCCTTCCCGGTGGGCACGCTGTCGCTGGAGGCGGGCGCGCCGCTGCCGCAGAACGCGGTGTTCATGGAGCTGACGGCCGATGCGGTGCAGGTCAAGGCGCTCGACGACCTGCCGCCGATCGCCATCCAGGGCAAGACGCGCCTTCACATGGTCGACTCGCAGTTCACGATGGCGGCTGATGGCGGCGTGCTCCAAACGTCCAACGGTAATATCGCAGTCGCCAATGCGGCGATGGTCATGACGTCGGAAACGCCGGGTGAAAGTATCGTCGAGGTTTCCGGCGACCTGACCGGGGGCATCCCGGCGATCGCCGCCCTCGCCAAGCAGTTCCAGTCCGAAGCGCTGGAGCAGCAGAGCCTGCCGATCGACCTCAGCACGCTGACCGGAGATTTGAGCGTCAGGCTGCTCGCGACGACTTTCCTCGACGAGAGCGGCGTGACGACAAGACAGAACTTCTCGATCAACGGCAACGTCCAGGACTTCGGGACGTCCCAGCCGATCCAGGGTCACAAGCTTGGCAACGGGCAGCTCTCCTTCATGGCCACGCAGGCGGGCTTCCGCGTCGGGGGCTCGGCAGAACTGGACGGGATGAGTGCTGACGTGGTGATCGAGGGCGACCTGTCGACCGGCGAGGCGGTGCCGCCGATGACTATTCAGGCAGTCGCCAATCTCGACGATCTGTCCAAACTCGGCCTCGACGTCAGCGAATTCGGCCAGGGCAAGATTTCGGTCACCGCCAAGCCGCGTCCGGATGGGGCCATCGACATCGTCGCGGACCTCAAATCGGCATCGCTGACGATCAAGGACCTGGGGATCAGCAAGGAGGCCGGGCAGGCGGGGTTCGTGAACGCCACCATCCGCCAGCAGGGCGATCTCACCGACATCACCGACCTCGACCTCGGCTTCGGTTCGGTCAAGCTCAAGGGTAGCCTCCAAGTGGATGCCAAGAAGGGGCTGCAATCGGCCGAGTTCAGTAATTTCGCGCTGAGCGAGGGGGACGCCGCGCAGCTTTCGCTGACGCCGATCAAGGACGGCTTTGCCGTGCGCATCCGCGGCGACCAGCTCGATTTGAAGCCGATCCTCGCGCGGTCGTTCGACCTCAATTCGGGGACGGGCGGCGTGCAGGCGACGAGCTTCAACCAGACCATCGCGCTCGATGTCGAGCTCAAGCGCGCGCTTGGCATGTACAAGACCAACGCTTTCAACGTGAATCTCGACCTGGCGCTACGCGGTACGGATTTGCGTAATGTCAGCCTCCAAGCGCAGGTCGGCAGCACAGGTCAACTGTCCGTCGCAACCAACGGCGTTGAGAACGGCCGCGCCATGACGTTCGTTTTCAACGATCTGGGCTCGGTGCTGCGGTTCATTGGCGTCTATCCGCAGCTGCAGGGCGGCGCCGGCAGCCTGGTGCTCAACCAGAACACCCAGACCAAGGTCGACACCGGCGCCGTCAACATCAAGAATTTCGCCATCGTTGATGAAAAGAACCTCGCGGCGCTCGTCGAAGGCCATCCGGACTCGCGGCGGATGATGCGGGGCGGCAACACCATGGTGTTCGACAGCGCCCAGGCCGACTTCATCCGGCGGAGCGACCGCATCCAGATCGTCGACGCGAAAGTCGCTGGCGACAGCGTCGGCGGCACGGGCGAGGGCTTCATCTATACCGACAGCAAGCAATACGACCTGGTGGGCACCTTCGTGCCGATGTTCGGGATCAACAACGCCTTCGGCAAATTGTTCGGCGGCGGCGACAACGGCATGTGGGGCATCACCTTTGCCGTGCGCGGGCCGCTCGACAAGCCAGATTTCAAGATTAATCCGCTCTCGCTGCTCGCCCCCGGCGCCTTCCGGAGCCTGTTCGAATATCGCGCCAAGGAAGCCCCCCGCGTCGACTGACGGCATGAATTTGCCATACTGCATGCGAGCGAATTCGGTAAGAAGCATCTGCCCTCGCGGAAGCGCGCATGAAGACTCGCGGGGTCGTGTCGACCCGCGAGCAAGAGCCGAAATCGGCCACATAGCCGATTGCATCGCGCAATCATCCCTTTCGAGCGCAAGGCGCACTTTGCCGTTCCTGTCGCGGACGACATGGTCACGGTTGTGCGTGTCTTCTATCGGACAGGATTGGGAGAGCGCCCTGATGCGCCAGGTCGACCGGACAGACTAAACCGCTCGCAGCAGCGCGTGCTTCTTCTTGCCGACCGAGAGCTTGATGACGCCTTCCGGGAGCAGGTGGGCCTCGGTGAGGGTTGCCCTGTCGTCGGTCAGTTGCCGGTCGTTGACCCGCACGGCGCCGCCCTGGACCGCACGTCGGGCTTCGCCGTTGGAGGCGGCGAGGCCAGCGCCCACCAGGGTGGAGAGCAGGCCAAGGCCGGCGTTCAAGTCGGCGCGCGGGACGTCCGTGGTCGGCAGCGACAGGTCAATGGCGCCCTGCTCGAACGTGGCAGCGGCCGTAGCGGCGGCCTGCTCGGCAGCCTCGCGGCCATGGACGATCGCGGTCACTTCGGTCGCGAGGATCTTCTTGGCCTCGTTGAGCTCGTTGCCCTCAAGCCCCTCGAGCCGCGCGATTTCGTCGAGAGGCAGGCGCGTGAAGATGCGCAGCCATTTGCCGACATCGGCATCCTCGGTGTTACGGAAATACTGCCAGAAATCGTAGGGGCTGAAGAGGTCGCCGTTGAGCCAGACCGCGCCTGAGGCCGATTTGCCCATCTTCTCGCCCGAGGCCTTGGTGAGCAGCGGCGTGGTCAACGCGTAGAGCTGCGGGCCACCCATGCGATGGCTGAGGTCGACGCCGTTGATAATGTTGCCCCACTGGTCCGAGCCGCCCATCTGCAGCACGCAGCCATAGCGCCGGTTGAGCTCGACGAAGTCGTAGCCCTGCATGATCATGTAGTTGAATTCGAGGAAACTCAGCGACTGCTCGCGATCGAGCCGCAACTTGACGCTGTCGAAGCTGAGCATGCGGTTGACCGAGAAGAACCGGCCGACGTCGCGCAGGAAGTCGACATATTTGAGCTCCATCAGCCAGTCGGCATTATTGGCCATAACCGCCGCGTTCGGTCCGTCATAGCGCAGGATGCGCCCGTAGACGCGTTTGATGCTCTCGATATTGGCGTTGATCACCTCGGGTGTGAGGAGCTTGCGCTGATCGTCGCGAAAGCTCGGATCGCCCACCATGGAGGTGCCGCCGCCCATCAGGCTGATCGCCCGGTGGCCGGTCTCCTGCAGCCAGTGGAGCATTGTGACCGTGATGAGGTTGCCGATGTGGATGCTGGTCGCCGTGGCGTCGTAACCGACATAGCCGGTGATCGGCCCCTTGGCGGCGAGCGCATCCAGACCCTCCGGGTCGGAGATCTGGTGGATGAAGCCCCGCTGATCGAGGACGTTGAGGAAATCGGATTTGAACTTGGCGGCCATGGCACTCGCCCTGTGGTTCGACCGGCTCGTCATGAGGCTGCCGCCTCATGAGGACCCCGTCCCGAGCCTGCGGAAGGACGAGGACCGGGACGTATGGCTAGCGCCCCTTGCCCGCCGCGATATCCGCGCGGCGCCGGTCGAGATATTCGGCGCAACGTTCGGTCAATTCGTCGATCTTGCCCTCGAAGAAGTGGTTGGCCCCCTCGACGATCTGCTGCTCGATGGTGATGCCCTTCTGCGTCTTGAGCTTGTCGACGAGCTTTTGCACCGACGTCGGCGGCGCCACGCGGTCGCGGTCGCCGTGAATGATGAGACCCGAGGACGGGCAGGGGGCGAGAAAGGAGAAATCGTAGAGATTTTCGGGTGGCGCGACGGAGATGAAGCCTTCGACTTCCGGGCGGCGCATGAGGAGCTGCATGCCGATCCAGGCGCCGAAGGAAAAGCCGGCTATCCAGCAGCCGCGCGATTCGCGGTTGAGCGACTGCAGCCAGTCGAGCGCCGAGGCGGCATCCGACAATTCGCCGATGCCGTGATCGAACAGGCCCTGCGAGCGGCCGACGCCGC
>CAZASR010000112.1:0-8972 GCA_964487765.1 uncultured Devosia sp.
TTGATGACGATGGGGAGATATTACCACGGGCCGAAGGGACGGGGATAAGTCGGAGGAATAAGGCTGGAGAGGCCAGGATTCCCAGGCGTGAGCGGGGGAAAGTTTTGGTTCGTGCGCGGGGCGGCCTCCTTCCTTTGTGCAAGTGGCGCCCCACCCACCGCTGCGCGGTTCCCCCTCCCCACGGCTTCGCCGCGAGGAGGGAGAGGGGTAACTGCGCGTTCCCGGGAGTTGGCTATCGCGGCGAGGTACTTGCGGCGGACAGGTTCAACTCATGGAGTGTCGGCAAGATGAGAGATGGGTCCCAGCTTTGCGCTGGGATGACATCCAGTGGGTGGGGAGGATGACGGAATGAGCCGTGAGTGCCGGGGCCCTTCCCAGCTTGGCGCTGGGATGACGTGCGGCAGGTCGTGAGTGGCGGGAGCGATGACGGTTGGTGAAGCGTCGTTCTACAATTTCACCGGCAGTCCTGTGCGCACACTCTCGTCGGCGGCGATGCAGATTCGCAGTGACTCGACGGCGTCCTGCATGGGGCGCGTGAGGTCGAGGTTTTGGGTGATGGCGCGGTGGACGTAGTCCTGTTCGCGGGCGCATAGCGCGTCGTGGCCGGGCTCGCCCGCCATGGAGCGGAGCTCGTCGGGGACGAGGAACCTGCCGTCGGGACCGAGCCTCGAGCGGTGGACCCGGATGGTGTCGGTCATGGTGTGGGTGTCGAGGGAGTCCGATTTGGCGCCGGCGTCCATAACGATCGAGACGGCACCGCCCGGGCTCATCACGTCCTTGACGAAGAATGCGGTCTCCGAGATCATCGGCCCCCAGCCGGCCTCGTACCAGCCGACGGAACCATCGTCGAACAACACCTGGAAGTGGCCGTAATTGTACATGTCGGAGGCGATTTCGTCGGAGAGGCGCACGCCCATGCCGCGCACCTCGACCGCCTTCGCATCGGTGATCTGGCACATCACGTCGACATAGTGCACGCCGCAATCGACGATGGGCGAGGTGGTCTGCATCAGCGCCTTGTGGCCGAGCCAGGAGGGGCCGGAGGATTGCTGGTTGAGGTTCATGCGGAAGACGTAGGGTCCGCCAAGCCGGCGCGCTTCGTCGATGAAGCCGATCCAGCTCGGGTGGTGGCGGAGGATGTAGCCGACGACGAGCTTGCAATCGTTCGCCCTGGCTGCGGCGACGACGCGCTCGGCATCGGCGACGCTGGTCGCCAGCGGCTTTTCGACGAAGACGTGCGCGCCCTGTTCGAGTGCCATCACGGCGTAGTCGGCGTGCGTGTCTGAATAGGTACTAATCGAGACGAGATCGGGCGCGAGGGCGCGCAGGGCAGCAGCGTAGTCGGGGTGAATCTCGTAGCCGCCGAGCTCGTCGGGGAGCTGCGGGATCGAGCGGTTGACGAGGCCGGCGATCTCGAAGTCGCGATGGTGGTGATAGGCGAGGGCATGGCTGCGGCCCATATTGCCGAGCCCCGCGACGAGCACGCGCAGCGTCATCGGACTTTTCCCGCGGCGGCACGAAATTGCGCTAGGATCGAAAGGACGGACATGGAAGACTCCCGTGTCCGGATTGATGCCAAAAACGTACCACTTGTCCAGCGCCGCTCGAATATATCAGCCAGAAGCCGAGAAAACGCTTGGGCAAATGGTATCCTATTGGTATTGTCGCGCCGAGAGGCACGGAGACCAGTCCTATGCCCAGTGCAGCCGAGGCATTGTTCGACGCCAAGACGATCGTCCTGCCGCAGGGCGGCCCGCTCTACCTGCAGCTCAAGCGCTGGATCGAGGACGCGGTCCGCCGGGGCGTGATCAAGCCGGGCGACGCGCTGCCCTCGGAGCGTGAGCTCGCGGCCCGGGTCGACATGTCGCGCGTCACGGTGCGCAAGGCCATGCAGCATCTGGTGCGCGAAGGCATGCTGGTGCAGCGCCATGGCTCGGGCACTTATGTGGCGCCGCAGCCCAACCGCGTCGAGCAGTCGCTGAGCCAGCTGACCTCCTTCGCCGAGGACATGGCGCGCCGCGGCATGGCCGTGCGCTCGGTGTGGCTCGACCGCGGCATCTACTATCCCTCACCGCTCGAGACGGTGTCGCTCGGGCTGAGCGCATCGGACAATGTGGCGCGGATAGCGCGGCTGCGCATTTCGGGCGACACGCCGCTGGCGATCGAGCGCGCGGCACTGTCGAGCTCCATCCTGCCCGACCCCGAGAAGGTTGGAACATCGCTCTATGCGCATCTCGAGAAATCGGGGAACCGGCCCGTGCGCGCCATCCAGCGCATTCGCGCGGTGAGCATCGAGGAGGAGGACGCGGCGCTGCTCGAGATCGAGCCGGGCGCGGCGAGCCTCCATATCGAACGCATCTCCTACCTCGCCTCGGGGCGGGTAGTGGAATTCACCCGCTCCATCTACCGGGGCGATACCTATGATTTTGTCGCCGAACTCCGGCTCGATACGCGAGGCAGCCACTGATGATCCCCGATGCAACCTTCATGCGCATGGAGATCGACGAGATCCCCGCCGCCACGCAGCGCCTGCTCGACGGTTCCGCGCCGAGCCTCAGCGAAGCCGGCCGCCGGCTGCGCGAACTGCAGCCGGTGATGGTGGCGACGGTCGCGCGCGGCTCGTCGGACCATGCCGCGGCGTTCCTCAAATATGCGATCGAACTGACGGCGGGCGTGCCGGTCGCCTCGATCGGTCCCTCGATCATGTCGATCTATGGCCGCGAGTTGAACCTGAAGGGCTGCGCGGCGATCTCGATCTCGCAATCGGGCAAGAGCCCCGACATCGTCGCCATGGCGCAGTCGGGGCGGCGCAATGGCGCCCTGGGAATTGCGCTCACCAATACCGCAGGCTCGCCGCTGGCGGAATCGGCGGACATCGCCATCGATCTGATGGCCGGCAAGGAACAGTCGGTGGCGGCGACCAAGAGCTTCGTGAGCTCGGTGGTCGCGGGCCTGTCGATCCTCGCCCATTGGACCGGCGACAGCAGCCTGCAGGCGGCGCTGAGCAGACTGCCCGAAGCGCTGGGGCGGGCCGTGACGGTCGACTGGACGCCACTCGTCGCCGCGCTCAACGATCGCCATTCGCTCTATGTGCTGGGCCGCGGTCCAGCACTCGCCATCGCGCAGGAAGCGGCGCTCAAGTTCAAGGAGACCTGCGGCATTCACGCCGAGGCCTACAGCGCCGCCGAGGTGCTGCACGGACCGGCGCGCATCGTCGAGGGCGGGTTCCCGGTGCTGGCGCTCGCGGCGCGCGACGCATCGGAAGCCGGCGTCGCCGAGATCGCCGACCGGCTGGCGAAGCAGGGCGCCACGGCCTTTGCGACGACCGACCGGGTCACCGTCGCGCAGCGCTTGCCCTTCGTCGGGACGGGCCACGGCCTCACCGATGCGCTGGTGCTGATCGCGAGCTTCTACGGCTTCGTCGAGATGCTGTCGCGACACCGGGGCTTCGATCCCGACAACCCGCCCCATCTCAAGAAGGTCACGGAGACCGTATGACCCGCATTGCCTATACCGGAGCCCGCATTTTCGACGGCGAGGCATGGTGGGACCGCCACGCCCTCGTTGTTGCCGACGGCAGGATCGAAGGCATCATCGCCGCCGATTCACCCACCGACGCCGAGCGCGTGCCGATGGGGGGCGGCATCCTCGCGCCCGGCTTCATCGACCTGCAGGTCAATGGCGGCGGCGGCGCGCTGCTCAATCTCAACCCCGCGGTCGACAGCATCAGGACGATCTGCACGACCTTTGCGCGCTATGGCACCACGGCGTGCCTGCCCACGCTGATCACCGATACGCGCGAGAAGAATGCGGCAATGATGGCGGCCGGCGCCGAGGCGGCGCGGCAGGGCGTGCCCGGCTTCCTGGGGCTGCACCTCGAAGGCCCGCATCTCAGCATCGCGCGCAAGGGCGCACACGATCCGGGGCTGATCCGGCCGATGGACGAGGCCGATCTCGTGGCGCTGGTCGGGGGCCGCAAGGGCCTCCCCAACCTGCTGACGACGGTGGCGGCCGAGACGGTGACGCCCAACCAGATCACGCGGCTCACGCAAGGCGGGCTGGTGGTCAGCATCGGCCATTCGGATGCCGGCTACGCGGTGGTGCGTGCGGCCATGGATGCCGGCGCGACGATGGTGACGCATCTGTTCAATGCCCAGAGCCAGCTCGGCAACCGCGATCCCGGCGTGGTTGGCGCGGCGCTCGACACGGGAACGGTCTCGGCGGGGCTGATCGCCGACGGCATCCACGTGCACGAAGCGAGCATCGGGGTGGCGCTGCGCGCCAAGCGGGGGCCGGGGCATGTATTCCTCGTCACCGATGCGATGTCGATTACCGGCACCGACTGGGAGAGCTTCGAGCTCACCGGACAGACCGTCTATCGCAAGGACGGGGCGCTCCGGCTGGCCAACGGGACGCTGGCGGGCGCCGACCTCACAATGATCGATGCGGTGACCTATGTGCACCGCACCATCGGCCTGCCGCTCGAGGAAGCGCTGCGCATGGCTTCGCTCTATCCGGCCGAGGCGCTGGGCGTCGAGGGCGAGCGCGGGCGGATTGCAGCGGGGCTGCGCGCCGACCTCGTGCATCTGGGTGACGACCTGAGCGTTCGCGGAACCTTGATCGGCGGCGAGACGGCCTACAGCGCCTGACGGCGCGATTTGCTTCCGCGCCGGCTCGGCAGGCTGCTAGACATGCGGCGCGTGAGGAGAGTCGGGATGAAGATCGGAGTGCTCGGAACCGGCCCGGCGGGCCAGACGGTGGGCGGTAAGCTCGTCGAAATGGGCCACGACGTGATGATGGGCGCGCGCGCCGCCGACAACGAAAAGGTGCTGGGATTTGCCCGGCGCACCGGCGGCAGGGCAGGGACGTTCGCCGCCGCCGCCGCGCATGGCGAGATGGTTTTCAACTGCACGCGCGGCGCCACCTCGCTCGCCACGCTCGCAACGCTCGAGGCCGAGCTGGCGGGCAAGATACTGATCGACGTCGCCAATCCGCTCGACTTTTCGCAGGGCTATCCGCCGCATCTGACGGTGTCCAACACCGATTCGCTGGCCGAGCAGATCCAGCGATCGCTGCCCGGAACCTTCGTGGTGAAGTCGCTCAACACGGTGAATGCCGCCGTGATGGTCGAGCCTGTGCGCGTGCCGGGGCGGCACACGGTGTTCGTGTCGGGCAACGACAAGCACGCCAAGGGCAGGGTGAGCGACCTGCTGCGCAGCCTCGGCTGGCAGTCGATCATCGATCTGGGCGACATCACCTCGGCGCGCGCCGCCGAGCAATTGCTGCCGCTGTGGGTGCGGCTCTATACCGTGCTCGGCAGCACCGCGGACTTCAACATCGCCGTGATGAAGGCGGGGGATTAGCTGGCCTCGCCGCTTACCGCGTCGGGTAGCCGAAGAATTCGGCCCAGCGGTGGAG
Organism: uncultured Devosia sp.; assembly: GCA_964487765.1. GTDB lineage: Bacteria > Pseudomonadota > Alphaproteobacteria > Rhizobiales > Devosiaceae > Devosia_A. The sequence continues at coordinate 5,419 of CAZASR010000112.1, forward strand.
CGGCTTGGCGTCGGCGGACTGAAACAGGAATCCATAATGGCGCCAGGACGACTGCACGCCCAGCGTCAGGCCCTGGCGCACCTTCTGGTAGCTCGGCGTGCGAGCCGAACGGCCGGCGGCAGCCGCGGCGAAATCGCGGACGGCGTCGTTCCATTGCAGGCCGAGGAAGGCGAGGGTCGAGCCGAGCACGTCGTCGAAACGCTCGATCAGATCCTCGTAGCGCACATAGGTGACGGACGCGTCGCTCTGCTTGCCGTGCAGCTTGAACCACTCGGTCATGGTGAAGTCGTACAGGCGGATGGCCGAAGAGATAGAGCGGAAATTCTCCATGGTGATGTTGGGCACGAAGCGCTGCTTGAAGCAGCTCAGGACGACATCGAAAGGATGGCGGATGGAGAAGATGTAACGCCATTCCGGAAAACAGCCGCGAGATGAATGCCGCATCGGCGCTGCGGACCGGCATCTTGTCGACGAGCACCGCGGCGTTCGGCCGGCGCGTGCGCGAGCGCAGCTCGTCGAAATAGCGCTTGCGGGCCTTGCTGTAGGTGGCCGGGGTGAGGTCCTTCGAGCGCGCCAGCTCCTGCTCCAGCGTGACGAAGGTTGCGTCGAGCGCCGACACTTCCTCGAACGTCTCTATGGCCGGATGCGCCGCCAGGGCATTCTCGAGCAGCGTCGTGCCGGAACGCGGGAATCCGACCATCTGCACCACGGCCGGCTGTCCGTCGGGGGGCAGGGGCGGAATGTCGAGCCGGGCGCGGCTCTGCACGCCGGCGTAGAACGCCTTGGGGTCGAATTTGCGGTCGCGCGCCGCTTCGTTGAGAGCGACATAGGCCTTGTAGGCCTTGTCGTAATTGCCGCGGGCCTCCTCGGCGGCGGCGCGCAGCGCCTGGATGGACCCGAAATAGGGCGCGAGCGACGGCGTCGCCTTGATCCGCGCATCGTCGAGAAGCTGCAGGGCGGTGAAGCAGCGGGCGGTGTCGCCGCGGGTCAGCGCCGCCGAGGCGACGAAGACCTGACGCACCGGCAGATGCAGGTTGCGCGCCGCGAGGAGGTCGGCGACCTCCTGCAGCAGCCCGGCCTCGCCGGATGGTTCGAGGATGCGATAGAGCTGCAGCGGCGATGCGGGATCGAGTGGCGCGACGGCGAGCATCCGCACGGCCCAGGGCAGGGCGGCGGACCAGCCGCCGGCCTGCTCGGCGGCGACAGTGGCCCGCTTGAGCCAGCCGAGCTCGCCGCTCTCGACATAGAGGGCGCCGAGCGCCCCGGCGGTGGCAGCGTGATCGTTGGCGAGCTCCGCCAGCATGGCCTGCCGCTGCAGACCGGTAACGGATGCTCCCTCCGATTCCGCGGCACGCCGGGCGAGATCGTGCTCAAGGATGGCCTGGAAGTGCGTGAAGGCGCGCTGGCGGACCGCGCCATATCGGCACTGGATCAGCAGGTCGTCCCATTCGGCGGGGGCGACCAGCCGCTGGTCGAGCAGGGCGGACCAGGCGCCGGCGACGAGAACCGGATCGTCGTTCTCGCGGAGCCGGCGATAGTAGGCGCCGGCGCCGCGCTGCACGACGTCGAGGGCGGCGAGCGGACGGAAATGCGGTGATGTTATGTGAAACGGTGCTGCCAAGATCGAAACCAGTCAAAATATGTTGCCAGGACGAGAGGGGTACCCGGCGACGCCCCTTCACGGGCGTGACGGCAGAAGAGGCGTCGGCGAATGCGGCTCAGGCTGGGAGGGCCTCGGGCGAAATTACGCCTTCCCGGTGCGGGCGCGAAATTAATTCACGGAAAGGTGAGCCTGCTCAGCCGCGGCCGATATAGGGCATGTCGGTGGCCATCACGGTGATGGTCTGCACGTTCGTGTCGAGCGGTAGATTCGCCATGTAGAGCAGGGCGTCGACGACGTGCCTCACGTCGAAGGTGGGCTCGGGCTTCATGCTGAGGTCGGCCTGCAGCGAACCGCCCGACATCCGCGCCGTCATATCGGTCGCGGTGTTGCCGATGTCGATCTGCCCGCAGGCGATGTTGAAGGGACGGCCATCGAGCGAGATGGACTTGGTGAGACCGCTGATGGCGTGCTTGGTGGTGGTATAGGCCGCCGCCTGCGGACGCGGCACATGCGCGGAGATCGACCCGTTATTGATGATGCGGCCGCCCTGTGGGTCCTGTTCGCGCATCATGCGGAAGGCCGCGCGCGCGACGAAGAACGCGCCATTGAGGTTCGTATCCACCATCCGGCGCCAGGTATCGACCGTCAGGTCGCCGAAAACGGTTGCGGGTGCCGACATGCCGGCGTTGTTGAAGACGACGTCGAGATGGCCGACGGCGTCGCGCACCTGGGTGAAAAAGCCCGCCACCGCTTCAGGATCGGCCACGTCGACCGCTTCCGCCAGCGCCAGGCCACCCTGTTCCCTGACCTCGGACAGCAATTCCGCCCGCCGGCCGCAGATCGCGACCTGCCAGCCGACGGCTGCGAAAGCGAGGGCGGCGGCCTTGCCGATGCCCGAGGTGCCGCCGGTGATGACGATGGATCTGCCGCTCATTTTGCCTCCCGATGGTTCGCCGCAAGAGGCCTAGAGGCATTTGACGACGCTGTCACTCTGCCACGCGGGTGGCCGGTTCCTGCCACAATTGGAGGAGGCAAACGGCTGCATGGCCGGGCGCGGCAGGTGCAATTAACCCCGGATTCAAGGTTCTTAACGGGTGGTTTCCAATTCTGTGCTGAATCTGCAACATCGCCCGGGCAACCATGACCGCACGTCCACAATCTGGCCTTTATGCGGTTGCGCCCTTTCGGGTCCTGCGTAATGTGGCCAATGCGAATCCATGCATGGGATCGTTTGTCGGTCGCGACGCGACGACAACACACACTAACAAGTGTGGTCGCGTTTCGGCAAACCGCCGGGGAAACCTGGCAAAAACGAATGACTGACTTTGGAGGTCAACAATGAAAATCAGGAGCCTGCTTCTTGGTTCCGTCGCAGCCGCTGGTCTGGCGACCACTGGCTACGCTGCTGACCTGGGCGTCGTGACGTCTCTGGACATCTGCGATGAGCTCGGTCTCTCCGGCCTGACTATCTCGTCTGACGACAACTGCCTCGTGATCTCGGGTGAGGTCAAATTCGAGTACGGTATCGGCGACACGGAAGACTCCGTGGCCTACGAGACCTTTGCGCGCACGGGCAATACTCTCGTCTATAAGGCGGGCAACGGCGCTCTGGACTCCTCGGCCGACGTCGACGCTTGGCTGAAGTTCGTTGCGACCGCCAATTCGGACTTCGGTCCCGCGGTTGCCACGATCAAGCTGATCAGCGAAGACATCGACGGCACCTCCGATTGGACCGTCGGCGTCGACGAAGCCTGGGTCGGCATCGGCGACACCACGATGCTGATGGCCGGCTACAAGGGCTCGATCTTCAACGATGGCGATGATGCCCCGCTGAACTATCTCGGCCTGTTCAACTCCTCCGACGTTGATGCGGGCGTGGGCTTCGCCGTCGAGGCGAACACCGGCGGCGACGTGATCCAGCTCGTCCACAACCTCGGCAACGGCCTGTCGA
>CAZASR010000113.1:0-8928 GCA_964487765.1 uncultured Devosia sp.
AATAGGGGTTGAGGCCGATGCCGAGGATCAGCACCCACAGGATCGGCCGGCTGACCCCGCCGATCAATTGGCCCCGATCGCGAAAGGCCCGCTTGACCTCGCGAAGCCACAAGCCATAGAGCCCACCGAGCTGCACCATCAGGGCCGAACGCCGTTCCATTGCCTGCACTCCGTTCATCGCGTGTGCTCGCCGCCGCGCCGGCCGAAGGCGCGGGTCTGTTCGCGCGGATCCGCAGCGCGATCGCGCAGCTCACGGCCGGTCAGCGACAGGAATACGGTCTCGAGACTGGGGAGCTCGACCCTGAGCGCCGTGATCCGGGTGCCGAACTCGGCTAGCACCGCGGCAACGAACGCATCGTCGCTAGCGAAGGTCAGCTCCTCGCCGGGCACGCCGGTCAGGCGCTCGGCGAAGCGCTCGGTGATGGCCTGCCGGTCTGCCGGGGTGGCGGGCGTGAGGCGCAGCAGCGCCTGCCCATGCGCGCGCTTCAGGGCTTCGGGCGCATCGAGCGCCAGCACCTTGCCGCCGTCGATGATGCAGACGCGGTCGCAGCCCTCGACCTCCTCGATATAGTGGGTGGTGACGAGCACGGTGATGTCGCGCTCGGTGCGCAGCCGGCGCAGATAGGCCCAGATGCGTTCGCGGGTCTGCGCATCGAGCCCGACCGTAGGCTCGTCGAGCAGCAGGATCTCGGAATCGTGGATGAGCGCGCGGGCAATTTCGAGCCGCCGCTTCATGCCCGAGGAGAGGGTCCGCGCCGGCCTGCCGGCCCACTCCGAGAGCTCGACGAGCGCCAGCATCTCCTCGATGCGCTGGCGCCGCAGCCGTCGCGGCACGCCGTAGACGAGCCCGTGGAGCTCGAGATTTTCGCGGACCGTCAGCCGGTCGTCGAGGCTGGGCTCCTGGAAGACGATACCCAGCCGCTGCCGGGCCGCGACGGGCTGGCGCGCGACGTCGAAGCCGCCGAGGCGGGCCACGCCGCCATCGGGAGCAAGGATCGTGCACAGGATATGGAGCAGCGTCGTCTTGCCGGCGCCGTTGGGACCAAGCAGTGCGAACAGCTCCTGGTCGGCGACCTCGAAGCTGACCTCGTCGAGCGCGAGCGTGCGCCCGTAGCGCTTGGAGACGGCATCGACGCTGATGGCGGGCTCGGGGGGAACCGGGGACGGCGGCGATGGGGCGGGCATCACGGGGCTACAGTGGCGGGGAAGTCGAAGCTTTCGAGAATCTGGGCAACGGTACCGTCTGCGCTGAGCGCCGCAATAGCCTCGTCGACGCTGGTGCGCAGGAATTTCTGGTTGGAGAGCATCAGCACGCCGACGCCGATGGTGGTGGGCGGCAATGGGTTGGAGTCGATCACGCGAATGTCGGCATAGGCCGGATCGTGCTGCTGCTTGGCCCAGAACTCGGGGCCCCAGACGAGGGCGACGTCGACTGTCCCCTCGAGCAGCGCGTTGAGGGTGAACTCGTTGGTGCCGAAGGGGAAGGCCGGCCAGCGTTGCTCGGCGGGCACTGCCATGAGGTAGGAGACCAGCCGGTAATGCGCCATGCTGCCCATGGTGGCGCCGATCGGGCGGCCGGCGGGCAGGTCGGCGAGCGAGGCGAGTTCCGGATCGCCGGTGACGAAAACGTAGCCGGCCTCGTAATAGGGCCGGCTCAGCGTGACCCATTGAGGATAGCCCTCGGCGATCAGCTTGAAGCCCATATAGAGATCGCAGTCCTTGAGCAGGACCGCGTAGACCTTGGTGATATCCTCGAGCAGGATCGTGCTGGTGACGACATGGCGTACCGGCTCGAGCAGCAGGGCCTGGGCAATGGCGTCGGCGATGGCGCCATCCACCTCCCAGGCGGGGTCGCGCGGATCGACGCAATAGCGAAGCTGCGATTCATCGGTGCGGCGCCCGATGTCCCACTGGCCCGGCGCGAAGGGACGCTCGAAGAATTCGGGCTCGCCCTGCGCCATGGCCGGCACCGGGAAAGCGGCCAGGGCCAGCACGGCCAAGGGGGCCAGCAGCAGCCTTCTCAGATGACGCAGTGCAAGGACGGCGAACACGAGTAGACCTCATGAACACGCCCGGGCGGCGCCGGAGGACCGGCCCGCCCGGGCAGTTGGCGAGTCCCGCCCGCCGATTACTCGGCGTCGTCGGGTAGCGCGAAGACGTAGACCATCGCGGGGTTATCCGGCGGCAGCTTCACGTCCGGGGTCAGCGACGCCAGACGGCCGAGGCCGGAGGCGAAGTTCGAGACGATCGCGATATACTGCTTGCCGTCGGCCTCGTACGAGATCGGGAACGACTCGAGCGAGTTGCCCAGCGTCGGGCTGGTCCACAGGATGTCTCCGGTTTCGTCGTCGAAGGCAAGAAGCTTGCGATCGAGCGTGCCGACGAAGACCAGGCCGCCAGCCGTCGGGAGAGTCGAGCTGGTGATCGGCGCATACTGGCGGTACTCCCAAACTTCGGACTGATCCGTCAGATCGACGGCGCGGACCTGACCGATATTGCCGTCGCTGTCGGGCGTCGGGATGCGGGAGTAGGTCTGCAGGCCACCGCCGGTGTAGATCTCGCCCGGATCGAGCGGGTTCGGCGTGGTGTTGGAGCAGAATTCCACCGTCGGCAAGTAGAGCATGTTCGTCCTGGGGCTGAACGAGGTCGCCTGCCAGGCCTTGCCGCCGGGGTCAGCCGGGCAGTTGACCGTGGTCTGGCCAAGCTTCGGCATCGCATCCTCGTTGATCGTCTTCTCGCCCGTCTCCGGGTCAATGGAGGAGACGACGTTCTGCGGGACCGTCTCCTTGGCCCACAGCCACTCGCCGGTGGTCCGATCGAGCGACTCGATGATGCCGATCTTGCCGGTCGTCACCACCTGCTTGCGCTCCTCGCCCTCGAACGGCAGGTCGACGAGGAGGCGCTCATAGACATAGTCGAGATCGAGCGGGTCGTTCTTGAGGTACTGGTGATACCACTTCAGATCGCCGGTATTGGGATCGATGGCGAGCGTCGAGTTGGTGTAGAGCGCGTCATTGGTCACACCCTCTTCCGTGCTGGCCGGCAGCAGGCCGCTGATCTCGGCGTTCCACGGATAGGGCTGGCCTACGCCCATGAAGATCAGGTTCTGGTCGGGATCGTAGGACCCGCTGATCCAGGCCGAAGCCCCGTGGCGGCTCTCGAGTGGAAGCCCGTTCCAGCTATTGCCTTCGGGGGTATCGCCCCGCGCAATGGTGTGGACGCGCCACAGCTCCTCGCCGGTATCAGGATCATGGCCGGTGATGAAGCAGCCGCCCGGCTGGGCGTTGCCGCAACTGGTCATGCCCTGGATGATCACGCCATTGGCGACCAGCGGGCCGGACGAATAGGCCCAACCCTTGGAGTAGTCGGCCACCTGCTGATCCCAGACGAGCTCGCCCGTCTTGGTGTCGAGCGCGATGATGTGGGCATCACGGGTCGCAACGATCAGGGTGTCGCCATAGATCGCCTTGGACCGCTCGCCGCTGGGGTTCACATCATCGGGCAACTCGTACTGGTATTCCCAAAGCAGCTCGCCGGTCGCGGCATTGAGCGCCTGGATGAGGTGGGTGGAGTTCTGGATATACATCACCCCGTCATGGACAAGCGGCGTTTCCTGCGTGCGGCCGCCCGGCGACATGCCCCAGGCCCAGGCCAGTTGCAGTTTATCGACATTGTCCTTGTTGATTTCGTCGAGCGGGCTATAGCCCCACCCGTTGTAAGTCCGACGCCACATCAACCAATCGCCATCCGGCGGATTGAGCAGCATTTCGTCGGTGACAGTCGTGATACTGTCGAGCACGCTGCTGTCTTGAGCAAGCGCCGTCTCCGCCGCCAGCATGGACGCCATGGATACGGCCGTCGCGAAGACGATCGCGAGTCTTGGGCTACCCTTCATGAGTGCCTCCCTCTTCGATTTATTGTGACTAGCGTTGGGGCTCGATAGCTCTTGCTTGCCGCGGGTATCGGGCCTGGCCAACAGGATTGTTCGCTAGGTAACGATGAAAGCGTAGGCCCGCCCGCCGTGAAGCGTCAACTGGAGCAGAAGGCTCCTAGGACACGACTTTAGGCGAACAAGGCGGCCCATATGGCACTTTTGCTGCGGTCACATTTGAGTGAGCGCGCAACCATTTGCGAACGGCCTGCATTTGGCATTGCAGGATAGTTGTCGGCGGGAGCGCGCGAGGGCGTGTTCGCGACTGTACTTCTGTTCTATTTTTCTTCTTTTTGTTCGGTTTCTTCGTGGGCACGATAGAAATCCGACTGCGGGTCGGAGAGGACAAGTTCGCGCATCCGGGATGAAAGATAGGCGCGGAGCTTGACGTAGCGACTGTCGGCACGGGCGTCATAGGCCCAGCGCGGGCGATCGAGATCGACATCGATCGATTCGACGATACGCCCCGGCCGCGGGCCCATCAGCACGATGCGGTCGGAAAGAACGATCGCCTCATCGACACTGTGGGTGACGAACAGCACGGTCGACATCCGCTGGCTCCAGATGCGCATCAGCTCGATCTGCATGAGCTCGCGGGTCTGAGCATCGATGCTGGCGAAAGGCTCGTCCATCAGCAGGACGCGCGGCCTCGTAACCAGGGCCCGCGCGATGGCGACACGCTGTTTCATGCCGCCCGAAAGCTCGTCGGGATAGGCGTCCTTGAAGCGGGCAAGGCCGACCGTTTCGAGCTGTTCCAGCACCATGGCCGAGCGTTCGGCGCGCGTAAGGGCAGTCCTCTCGCCGAGAGGGAACTCGACATTGGCCTCGACCGTGAGCCAGGGGATCAGGCGGAAAGACTGGAATACGAAGCCCATGTCGGGCCCCGGCCGGGGCCGCTCGCCTAGGACCCGGACGGTTCCGTGCTGCGGCTCGAGCAGGCCGTCGACCAGCCTCAACAGGGTGGTCTTGCCGCAGCCGGAGGGCCCGAGCAGGGTGACGAACAGCCCCTCGGGCACCGCAAGATTGATGTCCTTGAGCGCGACGATCTCGCGGTTGAGACGGGCCGCGCGGAAGGACATGGTGACGTCCTCGAGCGCAATGGCGGCGGGGGAAGCTGGTTGGTCCGGAACTGTCTCCCCCCATCGCAGGTCGTCAGACGTCAGCGGCCGACGGGATCGCCCTCGACCGTATCCACCTCGGCGAGTACCGCGTCAACCGGCCCGAAGTCCACCCACTGGTCGAGGGTGACGGGTGCGACATCGACGAAATCCTCGGTCGAATAAAGCCAGTCCTGGGTGTATTGCAGGGCCTGCTTGTCCATGCCGCCATTGACGCTCCAGCTTCCGGCAAAGGTCGCGGCCAGCTCGCGCAGCCCGGCTTCGTCGGTATTGGGGGCGTAGGGCACCATTGCGGCGGCCCACGAATCGGGATCGGCCGCGAAATCGCGCGAGATCTTGATGAGCGCGCGGATGACGTCCTCCACCTCGTCGCGGCGTTCGTCGAGCACCGCCTGGGTGACGACGTTCACCTTGTTGACCACCGGCGCGGCCGCGTAATAGGGCTCCTGGTCGATCAGGACGTGAAAGCCGGTCTTGTCAGGGATGGACATCCACACCCCGATCGACATGGTCGTTGCATCGATCTGGCCGGCGACAAGGGCCTGCGCGCGGACGCTGGGCTGGCCGAGGCCGATAAGCTCCATCGAATCGACGTCGAGGCCTTCACTGGTCAGCACCTTGGTGGACAGCGAGTGATCGAGACTGCCGACGCGACCGACGCCGAACCGGCGGCCTTCCAGGTCGGCGACGCTGGTGATGTCGTCCTTGGCAGCGATGATATAGGGCAGGTTCTTGTTGGGCGAAGTGACGGCCTTGAGGTCGGTGGCGCCCTGCGCGACGAGCAGCAGCAGGCCATCGACGCTGACATTGGCCATTTCGCCTTCACCGGCAGCAAGCGCCTGCAGCGCCGACGGCGTCTGCTCGACGCGGACCAGCTCGACATCGACGCCCTCGGCTTCGAAATAGCCCTTCTCGAGCGCCAGATCCATGACCGAATTGGGCACCAGCGGCGGCTCGAGGTGGGTGAGGATCAGCCGGAACGGCGCCGCGGCCACGGGCTGGGCGAGGGTGAGGGCAGTGAGCGCGGATGCGAGCAGAGCGAGGGTCTTCATTGCTTTTCTCCTTTGTTCTTTCGGGTCAGGCCTTGGCGTCGCCGCGCCAGCGCTCGAAGCGCTGCTGCAGGTGACGCAGGATTTCGGTGACGATGACGCCGACGGTCGCGAGGACCATGACGATCACGAAGTATTCGGCCATGCGGAACGTATTGCCGTAGATGGCGAGCAGGCCACCCAGGCCGCGCACGGCAGTGTAGAGCTCGGCGACGACGGTATTGATGAGCCCGATGGTCGCGCCGATGCGCAGGCCCACCACGATGAAGGGCACGGCGCTGGGGATGGTGATGCGGCTGAAGATGCGCCAGCGGCTGGCGCCGACCGATTTCGCCATCTCGACCAGCTCGTCATCGGCGGCAAGGACACCGGCATAGGTGTTGAGCAGGATCGGCATGGCGGCGCCGAGGAAGACGATGGCGACCTTGGCTTCGACGCCGAGGCCGAGCAGCACGATGATCAGCGGCACGAAAGCGACGCGCGGTGTCGCCGCAAGGGCGTTGACATAGACGTCGAGAGTCTTGCCGAGCGGCCGGATGCTGCCCATGGCGACGCCGATGGGAATGGCGAAGGCGGCGGCCAGCGCAAAGCCGAGCCCATAGACCGTCAGGCTGTCGCGAATGGCGACCCAGATGCGCTCATCGGCAAACAGGCGCTGCGCCGCCTCGAAGGTCGCGAGCGGCGTCGGAATGAGATTGCGCGGAATGAGCTGGGAGGCAACGGTCCAGCCGGCCAGCAGGACGGCGAGGAAGCCGAGGCGATAGGACAGAATAAGCAATTTGCAGATTGCGGCCCGGGCGGGCCCCTCCTGGCCCCACACCTAGCGCGGATCGCGGGCCGATGGTCGAATAGGCCCTATAGGATTATCTTCTAGTGCCGCGGCCGTTGCTGTCGAGCAGCGGCGGCACCGGCCCGATTGCCGGCTGCACGCGGTCACGCGCCACCTCCTGCAGCGTTTCGATCAGCGCCGCGTAAGGCTCGAGGCGCCGATATTGCGAGGGGATGAGCGCGACCAGCGGGCGCGGCAGGCCGAGGCCCGCATCGTAGAGCCGGATGCCGCTCAGCACGGCCTGTCCTGCGAAGCAGGACAGCGCCGGCGCGAGGCAGACGCCGAGCCCGGCGCGCACCATCGCGACCGCGACCTCGAAGCTGCGGCAGCGCGCGACGACGCGGTGATCGGGCAGCACCGTCTCGTACCACGCTTCGATCCGCTTCTGGTGCTGCGTGCCGTAAACGAAGGTGATCACATTGTTGAGCACGGCCCGCTGCGCCGCCTCGAGCCGGTCCCCGGCCGCGACGCCATCGAGTGCGAGGCCCTCCGGCACGACGAGTACATAGGGGTCGTCGAGCAGCGGCACCTGCACGAAGCCCATGCTCGCCTGCGCGATGGAGCTGGCCGCGACGATGCCGATATTGGCCCGCCGGGCATAGAGCATGGCCAGCACGTCGCCGGGGCTGCTCTCATGCATGTCGAAGCCGATTTCGGGGTAGCGCTGCTGGAAGCGGCGCAGCGCCAGCGGCAGCAGCACCCGCAGCGGCGAACTGATGCCCGCGATGCCGATGGTGCGGGCGCCGCCAGCGAAGCCGCTGAGCCCGTCCTCGAGCTCCTGCATTTCGCGCATCACCTGCTCGGCCCGCTCGACGAGGAACGCGCCGATGTCGGTCAGCATCATGCGGGCGGAGCGGCGCTCGAACACCTTATGGCCGATGCTCGCCTCGAGCTTGGCGATCTGCTGCGACAGCGAGGGCTGCGACAGCCCCAGTTGCTTGGCGGCGCGGCTCACGGTCTCGGCATGCGCCACCGTCCAGACGATGCGCAATTGGTGCAAGGTGAGCTGGGGGCCGCCCGGCGGCCTCGTCATCTTCGGCATTTGGCTGGTGCGGCCACGGATCGTGCGCGGGAGTTGCGGGTTGCTGCTAACGGAAGGCCATTGGGGGCGCCCGTCAAGGCCGGGCCCGATTGGAGGTGCCGATGAAAGCCATTGCCTTTGCCCTTGCCCTGCTGGGGCCATTGGCGCCCGGTTTCGGCCTCGCGCAGGAGGATTTCGCCCCGCTCACCGCGTGGCGCGCCTATGGCGGCACGGACGTGCCTTCCAGTTGGCGGGTGACCGGCAACGACATCAGCCATACCCCGGGCGGCGGCGATCTCATCAGCGTCGCGCGCTTCGGCGATTTCGAGCTCGCCTTCGACTGGCGGATTGCGCCGGGCGGCAATTCGGGAGTCTTCTACCGCGTGGACGAGGCCGCGGGCATCGCCCATGCGAGCGGGCCCGAATACCAGATCCTCGACAATGCGGGCCATCCGGACGGGCAGAACCCGCTGACTTCGGCAGCCAGCGCCTTTGCCCTCTACGCCCCGGCGGAGGATGTGACGCGGCCGGCGGGCGAATGGAACAGCGCCCGCATCCTCGTCGACGGCACCCATGTCGAGCACTGGCTCAACGGCACAAAAGTGCTCGAATTCGAGCTCGGCTCGCCCGACTGGGAGGCGCGCGTCGCGGACAGCAAATTCGCCGACCTGCCGGCTTATGGCAAAGCGTCCGAGGGCCATATCAGCCTCCAGGACCACGGCAGCGCAGTCGACTACCGGAATTTCCGCGTGCGGGCCCTGCCCGACCGCTAGGGCGACGGACGCGCAGCCATCTGTGCTTGCGCAGCGTCGCTATGGCGTCGCCCCAGACCGTTACGCAACTCCACGCCGAACGCGCCCGGCAGGGTCGCGTCAAAATGCCGAAATCGAGGAATTTGGCGCACCCGAGACGATTCGAACGTCCGGCCTTTGCCTTCGGAGGGCAACGCTCTATCCAGCTGAGCTACGGGTGCGTGGGGG
>CAZASR010000114.1:0-8906 GCA_964487765.1 uncultured Devosia sp.
CGCCAAATGGGCCGCACGCTGTACGACAAAATCTGGGATGACCACCTGGTCGCGAACAACCCGGACGGCACGTCGCTCATTTACATCGATCGCCACCTCGTCCACGAAGTGACGAGTCCGCAGGCCTTCGAGGGGCTGCGGCTGAACAAGCGCAAGGTCCGCGCGCCCGAGCGTACGCTCGCGGTGGTCGACCACAACGTCCCCACCACCGACCGGTCGCTTCCCAATCCCGATCCCGAGAGCGCCATCCAGATTGCGGCGCTCGCCGAGAATACGCGCGACTTCGGCATCGAATATTACGACCCCTTCGACAAGCGGCAGGGCATCGTCCACATCGTTGGCCCCGAGCAGGGCGTCACGCTGCCCGGCATGACGATCGTCTGCGGGGACAGCCACACCTCGACGGATGGCGCGTTCGGCGCGCTGGCACATGGCATCGGCACGTCGGAGGTCGAACATGTGCTGGCAACGCAGACGCTGATCCAGCAGAAGGCCAAGAACATGCTGGTGCGCGTGGATGGGCAACTGCCTCCAGGCGTCACGGCCAAGGACATCATCCTCGCCATCATCGGCGAGATCGGCACCGCCGGCGGCACTGGCCACGTCATCGAGTTTGCCGGCGAAGCCATTCGCTCGCTGTCGATGGAAGGCCGCATGACGGTGTGCAACATGACCATCGAGGGCGGCGCCCGTGCCGGCCTGATCGCGCCCGACGAGAAGACCTTCGACTATGTGAAGGGCCGTCCGCGCGCGCCCAAGGGCGAAGCGTTCGACATGGCGCTGGACTACTGGAAGACGCTCAAGTCGGACGAGGACGCGCATTACGACAAGGTCGTGGTGCTCGATGCCGCGAAGCTGCCGCCGATCGTGAGCTGGGGCTCGTCGCCCGAGGACGTCACCTCGATCACTGGCAGCGTGCCGAACCCCGACGACATCCAGGACGAGAACAAGCGCGCAAGCAAATGGCGGGCGCTCGACTATATGGGTCTCAAGCCCGGCACGAAGATGACCGACGTCTCGATCGATCGGGTATTCCTCGGCTCGTGCACCAATGGCCGCATCGAGGATCTACGCGCCGCCGCCAAGATGGTGGCTGGCAAGAAGGTCGCGTCGCACGTCAACGCGATGGTGGTGCCGGGTTCGGGTCTGGTGAAGGCGCAGGCCGAAGCCGAAGGTCTCGACGCGATCTTCAAGGACGCCGGCTTCGAGTGGCGCGAGCCGGGCTGCTCGATGTGCCTGGCCATGAACCCCGACAAGCTCAAGCCGCAGGAGCGCTGCGCGTCGACTTCCAACCGCAATTTCGAAGGTCGTCAGGGCTTCAAGGGCCGCACCCATCTGGTGTCGCCGCAGATGGCGGCCGCCGCGGCGATCGCTGGGCATTTCGTCGATATCCGCGAGTGGCAATAGGGCCAAGCGAGGGCCCCCACCCGGAGGCCTTCCGCGCCGACCATCTCGCAAAGGGAAGAGCTCGTTGGGCAGTGTGCGCCACATCCGACCTCCGCCGTCGGGGGGAGAGGTCGGTGCATAGCGCCGGGTGAGGGGGCCTCCTTCGATGATCAATGCCTGGACCGATCGCGCCGCGCCGAGCCTCGACGATTTCGAGGAGATCGCTGCCGCCGCATGGGAAGCGCTGCCCGAGCAATTCCGCGCGCTTGCAGGGAGCGTCCCCTGCGTCGTCGCGGAGTTCCCCGACGAAGAGACGATCCGCGAGATGGAGCTCGAAACCGAGTTCGACATCCTCGGCCTGTTCCGCGGCATCGGCCTGCCGCAGGGCGGCGCGACACCTTACACGGGACAGCTTCCTAACCAGGTCTGGCTCTACCGCCGCCCGATCCTCGACTATTGGGCCGAGAGCGAGGAAGGCGAGACGCTTGGGCACATCATCACCCATGTGCTGGTGCATGAGATCGGCCACCATTTCGGCTTTTCCGACGAGGACATGGAAGCCATTGAGGCGCAGGCGGCGCTCGAAGAGCAGAGATGAGCTATACGACGCAGGGCACGCTGCTGCTCACCCGGCTCGGCATCGCCTTCGAGCTGCATCCTTACAACTACGATCCAAATGCGCCGCGTATCGGCCTCCATGCCGCCGCGGCGCTCGGCCTCGATCCGTCACAGGTCTTCAAGACCCTGATGGCCCAGATCGACGGCAAGCCGGTCTGTGTCGTCATCCCATCCGACACCGAAGTCTCGATGAAAAAGCTCGCGGCGGCCTGCGGCGGCAGATCCGCGGCTATGATGACGGCGCCCGACGCGGAGCGTCTCACCGGCTACAAGGTCGGCGGCATCGGCCCCTTCGGGCAGAAGCGCAAAGTGCCGGTCAGGCTAGACGAAACCGCCGAGCTCTATGACGCGATCTACGTCAATGCCGGCCAGCGTGGCTTGCTGCTGTCGCTGGCGCCGGCGGATGCAGTGATGGCAGCGGAGATGGTGGTAGCGGACCTGACAGCTTAACCGCCGCGGGTGTACACTCCGCCCATTCGGCGTTCGTCGCGTCGGCGAGCCTGGCTGTGCGTGGCGCGACCTGGTCCGCTGCCGATGGATCGCGATGCAGCGCAATAAGCAGCCGGCGGATTGCGCCAACGGAATCGGCCGACAGATCCTCGTAGCTCAGTTCCAGGGGCGTTATGTCTTCGCGGGCAAACCACATGCGCCATTCGCCTTCGTGCGCGGAGGTCTCGGCGATGGAGGCGTGGATCGCGGCTCGGTCGTAGTGCGGCGCACGATACGTGCCGCCCTGTTCGCGTACCCTGCCGTCGGCGGCGCGGTGCCAGAGGCCGGATTGTTCGGCCTTGATGCGCGAGATGGCCTGCGCGACCTTGTCCTTGCGCGTCACCGAAAGGTAGAGCGGCGGTCCGAACGCGGCGGCCATGCGGCTTGCGTCCGTCGTTTCGTTCGGGAACAGCGTCGACAGCTTTGCGCTGATCTCGGGCAGTGACGGCCACATCACGCGCATCGAGAACAGGTCGGTCTCGCCCCGACCCTCAGCGATGATTGCCGTAAGATAGCGCCGCTCGAAGTCGGGACCGTCTGCGACGCCGAACTGGTTTGCGAAATGGGTAACTGACTGTGCGCGGTAGAACGAATTTGGCCGCCCAGTGACGCCAGTCTCCGCCAGCAGGTCGCAAAGAAGCGTCGTACCGCTGCGCGGCGTGGCGCAGATGATGAGGGCGCCGGGCCGCACCTACGCCGCGAGCGACGTGTCGACGGCGACACCCAGCATCAGGTTGAGGTTCTGCACTGCCGCGCCCGAGGCCCCTTTGCCCAGATTGTCATAGACCGCGATCAGCACCGCCTGCGCCCGCTCGTCATTGGCGAACACATGAAGCTGCATTCTATTGGTGTTGTTGTACGCCTCGGGGTTGAGCGCGGGCAGACGCTCGACTTCCTGATAAGGCGCGACCTCAACGAAGCCACCGGGAATTGCGGCATGGTGCGCCGCAATCGCGTCGTGCAGCTCCTTTCCCGCCGGCACCTTGCCCAGTGTGGAGAGCTGAAGCGGCACCATGGTGATCATGCCCTGCGCAAAATTGCCGACCACCGGGGTGAACAGGGGCAGCGAGGTCAGCCTCGCGTAAGTCTTCAGCTCGGGCAGGTGTTTGTGCTTGAAGGTCAAGCCATAGGGCATGAACTCGTTGGCGTCTTCGCCCGCCGCCTCATAGTCGGCGATCATCGACTTGCCACCGCCGGTGTAGCCGGAGATGCCGTTGACGGTGACCGGGTAGTCGGCGGGGACCAGCGCGGCATCGACCAGCGGGCGCAGCGTCGCGATGGCGCCCTGCGGCCAGCAGCCGGGATTGCCGACCCGCTTCGCCGCCGCGATTCTGCCCGGCTGATCCTTGTCGAGCTCGGCGAAGCCATAAGTCCAACCCTCGGCGACGCGGTGTGCGGTCGAGGCGTCGATCACCCTCGTGCTGTCGTTCTCGATGAGGCTTACGCTTTCCTTCGCGGCATCGTCCGGAAGGCAGAGGATCGCGACATCGGCCGCGTTCAGCAGGCGCTTGCGCTCGTCCAGATTCTTGCGCTTGTCCGGGTCGATCGAGAGCATCTCGAGGTCGTGCCGGCCGGCCAGGCGCTCGCGAATCTGCAGGCCCGTCGTGCCCGCCTCGCCGTCGATGAAGATTTTCGCGACCATTTCCGCCTCCATCTGGAGCAAATGCGCGGGCACATATAGGGTTTCCTCGCCGTGCACGCAAAGGAGAAGCCGCAATGACCCCGCACAATCACGCGAAACCGGGCGATTACGCCGACGCCGTGCTGCTGCCGGGCGATCCGCTGCGCGCCAAATGGGTTGCCGAGACCTTCTTGAGCGACGCCAAACAGGTCAATTCGGTGCGCAATTGCCTCGGCTATACCGGGGTCTGGAACGGCAAGCGGGTGAGCGTGCAGGCGACCGGCATGGGCCAGCCATCGCTGTCGATCTATGTGCACGAGCTCATCAATGTCTACGGCGTCAAGACGCTGGTCCGCATCGGCACCTGCGGCGGGCTCAACGCCAGGGTCAAGGTGCGCGACCTCATCATCGCGCAGGCCGCTTCCACCGATTCCACCATCGTCAAGGACGGCTTCGGGCCGTTCAATTTCTCGCCGATCGCCGACTACGGCTTGCTTCGCGCCGCGGCTGACAGGGCAGAGGAAAAGGGCCTGCGCTACCACGTGGGGAACATGCTGAGTTCGGACATTTTCTACCATATCGAGCCGGGAATGGCGGGTTATGGCCGCCTGCCGGCCCACGGCGTCATCGGCGTCGAAATGGAATCGGCCGCGCTCTATACGCTCGCCGCGCGCTTCGAGGTCAGGGCGCTGACCGTGTGCACGATGACCGACTGCCTCATCACGCATGAAGAGATCAGCGCCGAGGACCGCCAGAGCTCGCTCAAGGACATGGTCACGCTCTGCCTCGACGTCGCGACGCAATGAGCGTCCTCGACCGCCTCGCCTCGGCCCTCGGCCGCAGTGACGAGCGGCCTAATGTCGAGCTGGCCGAGACTCTCGTCGCGTCCGCGGATCCCAAAGCCATCGCGGTGCTGGCCGAGGCGCTCGCAATCGGCGCTGTCGCAGTCCAGAACGATGCGATCAAGGTGCTCTACGAGATCGGCGAGCGTGCGCCCGCGCTGGCTGCCCCGCATGCCGAGGCGTTCCTGGAGCTGCTTCGATCGAAGAACAATCGCAATGTGTGGGGTGCGCTGAGCGCTATTGACACGATCGCTTCCACCGAGCCCGAACGGATCGCGGCCCGCCTTGCCGACATTCTCGCGGCCGCCGACCGGAGCTCGGTCATTGCAAAGGACAAGGCGATGTCGACGCTGTCGAAACTGGCGCGGGCGGGCGAGCCCCGGGCGCTTCCCGCCCTGCTCGATCGCCTCGAGACCGCCGCGCCGAACCAGTTTCCCATGTATGCAGAGCTCGCCGCCGCGGCGGTGACGCCCGCGCGCCGGCCACGACTGATCGCCATTCTCGAGGGCCTCGAGACCATCGATGTTGCCGCCAAGCGGTCGCGGGTGGAAAGAGTGTTGCGCAAGCTGGTGAAGGCAGAGCCGCGCAAATAGCGTTGCCCCCAGGCAAGTCCCGCCGTTTTCCCGCCGCGATTGGTCCGTTAACCTTGCCACTCGGGCCTTCGCCCCGGGGACGACAGAGACATGCTGCGCAGGAACAATGCCGCCCGCATTCAGCAGACGCTGACCGGGGTCGAGACCATGACTCGGTTTGCGCTGGCGGTGCTGGCGCTCGCGTCGGGTGTTTATACCTACCTTGGGGTGCGCGGCCTGCTCGACGGCACGGCGACCTTCGTGTTCTTCGCGGCGATCATCTACTCGGCGGCCGTGTCGGTCGCCATCTACGCCTTCTGGACCTTCATGCTGCGCTTTGTGCCGATCGTCACCTCGGCCTCGCAGCGGGTGGCGCTGTTCCTCACCATGGGCGTCGGCTGCCTGATGATCATCGCCATGTCGTCCTGGCTCAATGCGGCGGCACTGGCCGGCTCGGCGGCGCTCGAGCAGCATCTGGCGGTCACCCTGCAGGGCTATGTGCAGGATCTCGACGAGGCCCATCCCAACGCCCTGGCGTCGCAGTCGCTGCTGCCCGACGTGCAACGTGCCTCCGAGCGCTTCGCGCGCCTTGCCGCCGACGAGCGCAATTCGGGCGCCCTCACCGGCACCATGGGCTCGGGCTCGGTCGTGCAGCTCCTGACGCAGATGTCGGCGCAGATGAACGAGCTCGGCGGCACCATCACCAATTCGCGCGCCAGCGTCCAGGCACAGTTCGAGCAGGGCACGGCGCACCTCGCCAAGATGCGCGAGCTGGTGTCGGGCACCGGCGATGTCGGCCCCCGTTCCGATGCGTTCGCGGCCGAAGTCGTGCAGCTCAACGCCATCATCGCCTCGCTGCAGGAGACCGACGTCGCCCCGTCGGTCAAGCGCGCCGCCGCCGACCTGTCGCTCGGCTTCATCGCCCCCGTCGCCGACGGCCGTACCACAGATCTCGTCAGCCGCCAGGACGCGGTGATGGGTACCGTGCGCGACTCGGTCGCCGCCCAATCGGCCGCGCTTACCGCCGCCGCCGACGAAATCCTCGCCCAGCCCAAGGTCGAGCCGGCGCGGTTCGTGCCGCTCTCGTCGGCCGAGGCGGTGCTGCACTACTGGAGCGATTTCGTGCCGAGCTGGGCCGGCGCCATCTCCATCGATCTGCTGCCCATCGTTCTCGTGCTGGTCCTCATGATCGCCTATGACGCGATGCGGCGCGAAACCTCGACCATCGACGGCGCCGAGACCATGACCGCGGCCGAAATGCTGCGCGCCATGGATCTCTATCGCCAGCTCTCGGGCAAGCAGCTGCTCGAGCCCGTCCTGGCGCCTGCTCCGTCGGATGGGTCGGTGGTTACCGACGCTCCCACCGAAACGACCGTCGCGCCCGACCCGGCCGCTCCGGCAGCTGAAGGCGACAAAGCGCCGCCCGCAGCAGGAGCCGCCGAAGCCACGGTTACCCCGCTCGACGTCACGCGCAAGCGCTAATGGCGACCGTCACCCGCCGGATCATCAACTGGGCCGCGGCCTTCGAGGACGGCGCGATCATCCGCGCCGCCTTCTTCGGCTTGCTCTCGGCCACCGCGGTGATCCTCTATCTCGACTATGTCGAGTTGAGCGGCCAGCAGCCTCTATCGCCGCCGGCCGAACTGGCGCCGATCCTGCCCGCCTTCGATCCGGCCGCTCCGGGCGGCGCGCCGGGTCCGGCCATCTCAACGCCCATGGAGGTGCTGCGCCGGCCGCTCGAGGTCACGCTGGGCAGCGGCGGCGCGCTGCTCGTCACCGGCACCATCATGCCCGGTTCGGCTGGCCAGTTTGCCGCCGCACTCGACCAGTTCGGCGAGTATGTCAAAACCGTCGCCCTCGATTCCCCGGGCGGCTCGGTCGAGGACGCGCTCGCCATGGGCCGGCTCATCCGCGACGAGGGGTTTGCCACCTCCGTTGCGGCGGGCTCGCTGTGCGCCTCGTCCTGCCCGCTGGTCTTTGCCGGCGGTAAGGCGCGCGTGGTCGCCTCGGGCTCGGTCGTTGCCGTTCACCAGATCTATGCCGCGGCTCCGGCCGATTCGAGCTTTGCCTCGCGGCTTGCCGCGGCGGGCGGCGCGATGCGCGATGCGCAGACCATGACGGCCGAGATCTCGCGCTATCTCATAGAAATGGGCGTCGATCCCGAAGTCTGGCTGCGGGCGCTCGAAACGCCGCCCGACCGGCTCAGCTACTTTTCGGCCACGGATTTGATCCGCCTCAAACTCGCCACGCGACTCAGCGAATAGAAGGGACGCGGCGAGCCTTCCGCGAAATTTGCCTCATTTGTCCCAATCGCGTGCGGAACCCCAGCTTCGCCCGAAAGTTCTTCGTATGGAGTCTTCCTGGAGGGAAAGATGAGTAACGCGCATACCCTGACCCGCCACCGGGACATCCAGGCGTGGGTGTCCGAGCGCCGCGGCCTCCCTGCCGTGTCGCGCTCGCCAAATAGTTTTGGCGAATGGCGAGCCCGGCTGGCGCTGAGGTTTCAGCGGCCCGAGCACCCCTCAGGCATGCCCTCCATCGATCAGGGCCTCAGCCCGATCTCGTGGTCGGCCTGGCTGGCCGAGCTCGACCGGCAGCAATTGGCGTTGCGGGTGTCCGAGAACGGCGATACCGAATACGAGTTTGTCGATCGCAAGACCCTCAACTGAACCGGAAATTCCGGCTATGTAATGGCCCGGTTCCCGGGCCATTTGTTTTGGAGCGTCCCATGTCCCGTATCCTCAGAACCGCCGACGAGATCCGGCAATGGGCGGAAGCCCGCGGCGGCCAGCCGGCCTGGTCCGAACTGCCCTCCGGCACGCGCTCGCAGATCACGCTGCGCATCGTGTTCGATCAATATCTCCTGAATTCCGGCGAATCCCAGGAACAGGACCGCCCCGGCGGTCTCGACCTCGTCTCCTGGGACGAGTGGATTACCGAACTCCAGAACCAGAAACTCGTCCTCAAGGTCGGCGACCGCGTCGAAGGCACTCTCGACAACGATTTCGAGTTCGTTCCGGCCTAGGGACGCCGTTCTCCGCCCGAGGGCGAAGGTAACCCTGGCCGCCCCTCCTTTGAGCGAGACCTTGCGGCTTCACACCCGCCGAACGCTCCGGCGCGCCCATACGCTTGATTTCCCGGGCTGGTCGCGTCATTACGCCCCTGAAAAGAGGTTACCGATCATGGAAAAATTCACGCAACTCACTGGAGTCGCCGCGCCGCTGCCGATCATCAATATCGACACCGACATGATCATCCCCAAGCAGTACCTCAAGACGATCAAGCGCACGGGGCTGGGAACCGCGCTGTTTTCCGAGATGCGCTACAATGAGGACGGCTCGGAGAACCCCGATTTCGTCCTCAACAAGCCGGCCTACC
>CAZASR010000115.1:0-8898 GCA_964487765.1 uncultured Devosia sp.
GCGAGACCTTCATCGGCTACGCCGAAATCCTCGAAGTCTTCCAGATCACCAAGGTTGGCAAGGTCGCCGGCTGCCGGGTCACCGAAGGCATCGTCGAGCGCGGCGCCGGCGTGCGCCTGCTGCGCGACAACGTCGTTATCCACGAAGGCAAGCTCAAGACGCTCAAGCGCTTCAAGGACGAGGTCAAGGACGTGCCCGCCGGCCAGGAATGCGGCATGGCCTTCGAGGCCTACGAAGACATCCGTGTCGGCGACGTCATCGAATGCTTCCGCGTCGAGCAGGTCACGCGCTCCCTGTAAATGCGCCGCGATCGCGCCTACATTTGACGCGCCCGGGGTCACTCCCGGGCGTTTTTCTTCATTGCCTTCAGCCCACTGCCAGCTTCTGGCAGGCCCCGATATAAGCGTTCGACATGCGCCCCTCCCGTATCCCCGAAACCCTGCCGTTCCAGAAGGGCCAGCGCCTCAAGACGCTGCGCCATTTGCTGCGGCTGTTCCGGGAGATGTGGCACACCAATCCCTGGCTGATGTCGGGCAGCATGGTGCTGCGGCTGATCGTGGCAGTGCAGCCGCCGCTGGCACTGCTGTTCACCAAATTCATCATCGACGAGGTGGTGCGCCAGACCGGCCTCGGCCCGCTCCGCGACGGCTGGCTCGAAACCGGCCGGCTCAATTTTCTCGGCCTGCTGCTCGCCGGCGAATTCGCGCTGGTGTTCGGCCGCGATCTCTTGCAGCGCGGCATCCAGGTGCTCGATTCGCTCCTGGGCGAACTCCATTCCAATCGCATCAGCGTCCAGCTCATGCAGCATGCCTTCGAGCTCGATCTCATGCATTTCGAGGAGGCCTCCTACCAAGACAAGCTCGAGCGCGCCCGGCGCCAGGCCGCGAGCCGCTCGACAGTCCTCAGCCAGGTGTTCGGCCAGGTTCAGCTGGGGATTACCGCCATCGCCCTCGCCATCGGCCTGCTCGTCTATGCACCACTCCTCATTGGCCTGATGGCGCTCGCCATCCTGCCGGCGGTCTATGGCGAATTCCGCTTCAACCGGCTCGCCTACTGGCTGAGCCATGAACGCTCGCCGGAGCGCCGGCAGATGGAATATCTGCGCCAGATCGGCGCCAGCGCCGACAGCGCCAAGGAAGTCAAGCTCTTCGGCCTCGGCACCTATCTCGTCACGCGCTTCAGGGGGCTGGCCGACAAGATTTTCGTCGAAAACCGCAAGCTCACCATCCAGCGCTCGGCCTGGGGCGCGACGCTGGGGGCGATCTCGACCATCGCCTATTACGGCGCCTTCGCCTATGTCGTGTGGCGCACGCTTAACGGCGAACTGACCATCGGCGACCTCGTCTTCCTGTCGGGCTCGTTCCAGCAGCTCAATGGCGTGTTCCAGCAGGTGCTGATCGGCTTCACCGTCATTGCCGGCCAGGCGCTCTATCTCGACGACCTCTATTCGTTCTTCGACATCAGACCCACCATCACCGAGCCGGCGCAGCCGCGGCCCTTCCCCGCGCCGCTCCGCGACGGCATCGTGTTCGACAATGTCGGCTTCCGCTATCCGGGCTCGGAGCGCTTCGTCATCCGCAATCTGAGCCTCACCATCAGGGCCGGCGAGACCGTGGCGCTGGTCGGCGAGAACGGCGCCGGCAAGACCACCATCGTCAAGCTCATGACGCGGCTCTATGAAGCCGAAGAGGGCCGGATCACCATCGACGGCACCGACATTCGCGACTTCTCGTCCGAGGATCTGCGGCGCAATATCGGCGTCATCTTCCAGGATTTCCTGCGCTATTCGTTCACCGCGCGCGACAATATCGGCGTGGGCCGCATCGAGGCGGCAGCCGATCTGCCGCGCATCGCCCGCTCCGCCGAGCAGAGCCTCGCCAATGAGGTGATCGACAAGCTGCCGGGCGGCTACGAACAGCAATTGGGCAAGCAGTTCATCGGCGGCCAGGATCTGTCCGGCGGCGAATGGCAGAAGCTCGCCATCGCCCGCGCCTATATGCGCGAAGCCTCGATCATCATTCTCGACGAGCCCACCGCGGCGCTCGATGCCCGCGCCGAGGCCGAAGTGTTCGCCCGGTTCAAGTCGCTGAGCGAGGCCGCCACCGCGCTGCTCATCTCCCACCGCTTCTCGACCGTCCGCATGGCCGACCGCATCGTCGTGCTCGACGAGGGCAGGGTGCTCGAAGCGGGCACGCATGAAGAGCTGATGGCCCTTCGCGGCCACTATGCCGAACTATTCGAACTCCAGGCCGCCGGCTACCGCTGAGTCGCCCTCCCGGCTCCCCTGAATGCCAGCGTTCGCCTCTGCGAGAGCCCCGCTCCCGATGCCCTCCCAGCGCAAGCTGTGACCCCACGCTCCACCCGTGCGGCGTATGCCTCGATCCGGGCTTCGCTGGAACAGGGCGCCGCGCCTCGCTCCGGGGCCACAAGGCAACCCTCGCCCGCCCCGCTCCGCGAACTTTCTCGCATCCCCTGTCGATCTGTCCCGTTCGGCCTCGTCGTGTCGGCAGAGACGGCTCTGCGTCTCGCCAGACAGGAGACCAACATGTTCCGATCCATCCGCGCCGCCCTTGCCGGGCTCGCCCTTTTCCTCACCCCGGTCATTGCCCAGGAGCAACCGCAAATGCCCACGCCCACCACCGCCGAAACCGTGTCCATCAATGGCCTCGACATGTATTACGAGATTTACGGCGACGGCCCGCCGCTGGTTTTGATCCACGGCGCCTACATGTCGATCCCGTCCAACTGGGCGACGCTGATCCCGGCCTACGCCCAAACCCACAAGGTCATCGCCATGGAGCTGCAGGCGCATGGCCGCACCTCCGACGCCGACCGGCCGATCCGCTACGAGACGATGGCCGACGACATTGCGGCCCTGCTCGATCATCTTCAGATCGAAAAGGCCGCCGTGTTCGGCTATTCGATGGGTGCCGGCGTCGCCATCCGCCTCGCCATGCAGCATCCCGGCAAGGTCGACCGGCTGATCGCCGCATCGGTCGCCACCAGCTACGACGCCTACCCCGACGATTTCGAGGCGATGATCGGCTCGATGACGCCCGAGACCTTCGCCGGCTCGCCCATGGAGGAGGAGTATAAGCGCCTCTCCCCCGATCCCGACGGCTTTGCGAACCTCTTCGCCAAGCTCAAGGACCTCGACCTCCAGCACTATGACTGGGGCGACGAGAACTTCGCCCGCATCGCGGTGCCGACGCTGCTGATCTTCGGGGACGCCGACGTGGTCAAGCTCGACCATGTCATCAAGCTGCACCGGCTGCTCGGCGGCCACACCAATGGCGACATGAACGGCCTGCCCAAGGTGCAGCTGGCCGTGCTGCCCGGCACCAGCCATATCGGCGTCATCTCCAATCCCGCGAACGTCGAAATCCTCAAGGCGATCGTGCCGGGCTTCCTCGCCCAGGAGCTGCCGGCGCCGCCCCTGGGCTTCTGACCCAAGGGCCGGGAGCGGCGCATCGGTCCGGCATGACCGGTGCGCCATCCCTTGCTACACTTATGGGCGATGCCCGACGAGCCGCTTCGCACCACCACCTTCACGCTCACCCGCGCCGATGCGCTGGCCTATGAGCAGGCGTCCTCGCGCTTCAATCCGCTGGGCATGATGGCGCTGGTGCTCTGGCTTGGCCTGTGCGGCGCGGCCGCCTGGCTCCTCCCGCCCGATTGGGCCGGCGCGCATCTGGGCTGGAGCTTTTCGATCCTCGTCTCGATCTGCATTGCCATCGGCTATGTGCTGGTGCTGCTGGGGGTGGCGTTCCGGCAATGGTGGCGCGCTGGGCGCCGGCTGCGGCGGCCGCAGGAGGTGACCATCACCGAATGGTCCGACCGGCTCGAAATCACCGGCGCGGGCCTCCCCCGCGAGCTCGCGCTGGCCGACGTCCGCGAAAGCATCCTGACCCGCACGCATCTGTTTCTCGTCGGCGACAATGGCGTGCTGATGCTGCCGCGCAATGGCTTCCCCGAGGCGGGTGTCATCGAAGCCCTCGCCGCCCGCATCTCCGGCCGCCCGCCGCCGGCGCCGGTTGACGCGCATGCACCGGCGGCCTAAGGGGCGCGCCCATGGCATCCCGCAAGCACAGCCACCACCGCCCGTCCGGCCCCACCCAGCGCATGCTGCGCGTGGGTGAGCTGGTCCGCCACGCGCTCGCCGGGCTCTTCGCCCGCGGCGAGATCGAGGACGAGCTGCTGGCCGGCAAGGTCATCACCGTGCCCGAGGTGCGCATGTCGCCCGACCTCAAGCTCGCCTCCGCCTATGTGATGCCGCTGGGCGGCGAGCAGGCGGCCGAAATCGTCGCCGCGCTCAACCGCCACCAGCGCTTCATCCGTGGCCGCATCGCCCCCGAGCTCGATCTCAAATACGCTCCCGAAATCAGGTTCTTCGTCGACGAGACTTTTGAGGAGTTCGGCAAGATTGACGCCTTGCTCAAATCGGAACGCGTGCAGCGCGATCTGCACCACGATGCTGATGATGAGGATGACCGGGACTAGCCCCGACACGGGCTGTCGTCCCGGCGAAAAAGCGTGGACCATCTGCACGGTGGCGCAGGCGTTGACCCGGCTCCCCTGTGCGCAGGGCTGACATCCACGAGAAAATGGAGCCCACGTGCCCGCCAAGCGCCCCATCTCCGGCTGGATCATCCTCGACAAGCCCCTCGGCATGACCTCGACGCAGGCCGTCGGCAAGGTCCGCTGGCTCTATTCGGCCGACAAGGCCGGCCATGCCGGCACGCTCGACCCGCTGGCGACAGGGCTGCTGCCCATCGCGCTGGGCGAGGCGACAAAGACGGTACCCTTCGTCCAGGGGGGCGCCAAGCGCTACAGCTTCGATCTGGAATGGGGTTCTCAGACGACCACCGACGATGCCGAGGGCGAAGTGGTTGAGACCTCCGATTACCACCCTGGCGAAGCGGAGGTGCGCGCGGCGCTGCCGCGCTTCACCGGTACCATCCTGCAGCGCCCGCCCGCCTTCTCAGCCGTCAAGGTGGCCGGCGAGCGCGCCTATGATCTGGCGCGGGCCGGCCAGGCGGTCGAGCTCGCACCCCGGCCGGTCACCATCGAGGCCCTCACCCTGGTGTCGCACGGCCCTCAGCGCTCGCGCTTCGACATGGCGTGCGAGAAGGGCACCTATGTGCGGGCGCTGGCCCGCGATCTCGCCGAGGCGCTCGGCACGCGCGGCCACGTCACCATGCTGCGCCGCACCGCCGTCGCCGGCTTCACCGAGGCCGATGCGCTCAGCCTCGAGGCCATTGACCAGACAGCCGATCGCGACAGCCTGCTGCAGCCGCCGGCGGTGGCGCTGCGGCACCTGCCGGAGTTGCGGGTGTCTGCTGAGGACGCGGCGCTCATCCGCAATGGCGGCATCGTGCTGCTTCGCGGGGCCGCTGCGCCCGTTGCGCTCGAGGCGGCCTGGGCCAGCGTCAATGGTGCCGCCATCGCCATCGGCAGCGTTCAGGCCGGCCATTTCCGTCCAAGCCGCGTGCTCAGGGGCTGAGCGCTTGAGCCGAGCTTGCCGGCCCGGACCATCCGTTGGCGCGGCCCCGGGCACCCGTGTGCCGCCGCTCCACGATGCCGTCCGCCGCGGCGGCCATCGATGCCACCCCGGCGGAAACAAGCGTCGGGACACGCGGCCGAAAAAGCCGCCCTAGCGAGCGGCTAACGGCTTCGCGCGGTGGAACTTTCCGCCCCGTCATGCATCTTAGGACACAGGGGGCAGTCCTGACCAACGCAACGCCTTATGGTGGCCATCCGTTCTGGACTATCCTCAGCGCGTCGCTCGTGGAGTTGGATTTGGCCGTCTCGCCCGCAAACCCAGGCTCCGGCCAAGCCCGGAGCGGACCGGTGCGACCGCCGCGCCCGATCGCCGTCTATCTGTTCGTCCTCGCCCTCGTTGCGCTCGTACCGGCCTTCGCCTTCTCGGCGGTGCTGCTCCAGCGCAACAACGAGGCGCGCGAGCGCGTGGTCGAAGCCCTCATCACCGGCTCGACCCGCTCCATCATGCAGGCCGTGGATCGCGAGGTGTTCGCCAATATCTCCACCCTCAAGGTGCTGGCGACCAGCAAGACCCTCGCCGATGGCGATCTCGAGGGCTTCTACCGGCAGGTGAGCACGGCGCTCCAGGGCACCAACACCTATGTCTATGCCCTCGGCCCCGATTTCCACACGCTGGTTTCGACCCGGGCCGAGTTCGGTGCGCCGCCGGTGCTGGCGAGCGATGTGCCGAGCGCGCAGCGGGCGCTCGAGTCCCGCGACGTGGTGGTGTCCGGCCTCGTCACCGGCAGCATATCGGGCAACAAGGTGTTCAACGTCCTGTTCCCGGTTTTCACCGGCACGCTGGCGCCGCTGGTGCTCGGCATTTCGCGCGACGCCATTTCTATCGAGACGGCGCTGCTCTCCGACAAGCTGCCCGACGGCTGGAACGTCGCCATGGTCGACAAGGCCGGCACGGTCATTGCCGCCTCGCAGGGCGCCGGCGACAGCGGCGAGCATTTCCGCCTCGCCGAAATCGCCGCGCTCGATACCACCCCCGGCCTCATCAATCTGCGCGCCGAGGGCGAGAATTTCCGCGCCGCGGTGCGCAAATCCTTCCTCACCGGCTGGACCCTTGTTGCCTGGGCGCCCTCGGCGGTCATCGGCAAGCCGCTGATGGATGCGGTCTGGTCGCTTGCCGTGGGCGGGCTGCTCCTCGCCGCCATCGTGGTCCTCGTCGTCTATTGGGTGACGCTGCAGATCGGCCGCTCCGTGCGCGGCCTCGAGGCCGAGGCCAAGCGGCTCGGCGCCGGCCAGCCCGTCACCGCGCGCGACTACCCCATCTCCGAGATCGCGACCGTCTCCTCGGCCATTGAGGATGCCAGCAAGCGCCGCCAGCAGGCGGAAACCGAAGTGCGCTTCCTCATGCGGGAACTGGCCCATCGCAGCAAGAACCAGATGACGGTCATCTCCGCCATGGCCAAACAGACCGCGCGCGGCGCCGATTCCGTCCTCGAATTCGTGCAGAACTTCGAAAAGCGCATTTTCGGGCTGGCCCGCTCGACCGATCTGCTGCTCGCCAATGGCGCTGTCGGCGTCGATCTCAAGGACCTGATCAACGGTCAGCTCGAGCCCTTCAAGCCGGACGATCCCGAGCGCCTGACGCTCGCGGGGCCGTCCACTCGCGTCAACATGCAGGCGGCCCAGATTCTGGGCATGGCCATCCACGAGCTGTCGACCAATGCGGTGAAATACGGCGCCCTGCGGCGCGAATCCGGCACCCTGTCGGTCACCTGGCAGGTCGACGGCGACGCCCTGCGCCTGCGCTGGCGCGAAACCGTCACGCCGTTCACGCCGCCCTCGGACCGCCGCGGCTTCGGCACCACCGTGCTCGAATCCATGGTCGGCCGGTCGCTCGGCGCCGAGGTCAGGCGCACCGTTCACGCCGACGGGCTCGAATGGACCTTCGCCATCCCCGGCTCCGCCATCGACCCCAGCCAGGCACCCGAGGAGAACAAGGAGAAGGCCTAGATGCGCGGGTGGCGGTGCGGCGGTGCGAAATCGCTGGCATTGCCGCCATAATTCGCCTATATGCCGCGCCATTCGCTGCCCTTGGGCACGATAGCAACCGGCCCGCCCTGGACGACATCCCGGAGCCGGGCATCCAAACCCCTCCAACGCAAAGGGAAATCAGATGTCGATCACGGCCGAGCGCAAGACCGCGCTCATCAAGGAATATGGCACCAAAACCAACGACACCGGCTCGCCGGAGGTCCAGGTTGCGATCCTGAGCGAACGTATCGCCAATCTCACCGAGCACTTCAAGAGCCACGGCAAGGATCACCATTCGCGCCGCGGCCTGCTCAAGCTGGTGCAAACGCGCCGGTCCCTGCTCGATTACGTCAAGCGGATCGACGAAGCGCGCTACAAGAGCTTGATCGAGCGTCTCGGCATCCGCCGCTGACGTTCGAGACGCCCCAGCTCCCGAGGCACGCCTCTGGAGCCAGCCATATATGCGTAGGCTGGTTGGACCACGCGGAGCATGGCGAGATCATCGGCTACTCAGGATGCGCGGCGCAGTCTTTGATCTGAGTAGCTCATCGTCTTGTCCATGTTCCGCCCGGGCCCGACAAACCCGGACATGCCAGCGCGGAAACCGTGCCGATTTTGGGCGCGCCGGACACATGGGGTGTCCCGCGGGCCGGCACACCGGATGAGTTCACGGGGTGACTACGCCCCCGCGTTCCCGCTCATTCCGGCCAATGGAAAGACGAGGCAACATGCCCATCAATTTCGATCACCACAAAGTCGAGCTCAACTGGGGTGGCCAACCCCTGACCCTCGAAACCGGCAAGGTCGCCCGCCAGGCGGACGGAGCCGTGCTCGCCACTCTGGGAGAAACGGTGGTCCTCGCCACCGTCGTGTCGGCGAAATCGCCCAAGCCCGGCCAGGACTTCTTCCCCCTGACCGTCAACTATCAGGAGAAGTATTTCGCCGCCGGCAAGATTCCCGGCGGCTATTTCAAGCGCGAAGGGCGCCCCACCGAGGCCGAGACGCTGACCAGCCGTCTCATCGATCGTCCCATCCGTCCGCTCTTCCCCGATGGTTACAAGAACGAGACGCAAGTCATCGTCACCGTCCTCCAGCACGATCTGGAGAACAGCCCCGACGTGCTCGCCATGGTCGCCTCCTCGGCGGCGCTGACCATCTCGGGCGTACCCTTCATGGGACCGATCGGCGCGGCGCGGGTCGGCTATATCGACGGCGAATATCTGCTCAACACGCCCATCGACAAGCGCGCTGATTCCAAGCTCGACCTCGTCATGGCCGGCACTGCCGACGCCGTGCTGATGGTCGAATCCGAGGCCCAGGAGCTCTCCGAAGACGTAATGCTCGGCGCCGTCATGTTCGGCCACGAGC
>CAZASR010000116.1:0-8886 GCA_964487765.1 uncultured Devosia sp.
TCTACGCCCGGAAGGCCGAGAAGAAGTTCAAGGATCCCGGCTCCAATATCGAGAAGCTGCTCGATCTGGGCTTCGTGGGCGAGCCGGTCGAAATCGACCGCACCCTGCTCGACACGCTGGCGCGCTCCGAGATGATCCCGGTGATCGCGCCGGTGGCTCCCGGCCGCGACGGCAACACCTACAACATCAACGCCGACACCTTCGCCGGCGCCATCGCCGGTTCGCTCGGGGCCAAGCGCCTGTTGTTCCTCACCGATGTCGACGGCGTGCTCGACGCCGACAAGAAGCTCATTCCAGAGCTTACCATGCAGGACGCCAAGGAGCTGATCGCCTCGGGCGTCATCTCGGGGGGCATGATCCCCAAGGTCGAAACTTGCCTCGAGGCCCTCGACAACGGCGTCGAGGGCGTCGTGATCCTCAACGGCAAGACCCCCCATGTCGCGCTGGTGGAACTCTTCACCGAGCACGGCGCCGGCACGCTTATCGTGCGCTAGAGCAGGATTAGAGCGCGCGGACTTCGGCGAGGCGCTGGCGCGAATAATCGTCGTCCCAGCACACGGCCGCCTCCCAGGCGGCCGAGGCCTGCTCGGCGATATCGCGCGCCTCGCCTTCGAGCCCGGCGCCATTGTCGGGCAGTACCAGGTCGAGGTCGGCGACATCCACATGTGCCTCGTCCCAATCGATGAGCGCGACGCGATCGGCGGTGATCCGCACATTGCCGGGGCTGTTCGGGTTGCCGTGGACCACGCAGGTCTCGCGCCCGGCAAGTCGCCGCCAAGCCGCCCGGCAGCGGGCAACCGCCTCGGGCGGCATGCGATCGAGATCGATCCTCGTGCCCGCCGTTTCGTGCAGCAGATCGGTGGCAGACAGCCAGCCCGGCCGCTGCGGCCAGCCCTTTGTCAGCCGATGAACTTCGCGCACGGCATCAGCCACCCGGCGCCAGTCGGACGCTCCTTTGGGCGGCCCGCCATCCATGAACTCCATCACCGTCAGACCGTGGGCGAAGAGACTGCCGTCGGCCGCTGGAACGGGGACCGGCACCGTCATGCCGTTGCAGGCAAGGTGCTGGAGGAGCGCCGCCTCCCAGGCGAGATCGGCGTCGCTTCTGGAGCCCAGACGCGCGACCGCGAGGCGCCCGCCGACGCGCACGCTCCACACATCATTGGCTACCCCGCCCGCGAGCTTTTCGATGCGCTGGGCATCCACGCCCCACAGCTTCAGGGCATCCCAGCCGCTCATCGTTTGCGGTGCCGCGCGAGGAAATCGAGCGTCATCGCCTGCTGGATCGCCAGCGAATCCTCGAGGATCCGCTTGAACAGGCGCAGCTCGGCCTCGGTGTATTTGGCAAGGCTCGCGTTGCTCGCTTCCTGCATCGGCAAATAGGCATCGTGGGCGAGCTTGTGTGCCTGCTCCGCCAACTCGACCAGCACCTTGCGGCGATCGTTCGGGTCGGGCTTGCGACGGACATAGCCGCGCCTCTCGAGCCGGTCGACGAGCGCCGTGACCGCCGCCGGCGTCAGCCGGATGTGGCGTGCGATGGCGCTGGCGGTCTGCGGACCGCTCCAGAGCAGGCTCAAGGCCAGCCGCTCGGCAGGACCGAGACCGTAGGCTTCGCCCACTGCCTCGTCGTAGCGCTGCGTCGCATCCTGGTAGCGCACGATCATACCGCCGAGTTCGGTGATCAGGGCAGCCTTGGGCGACCTTGACCTATTCTGTTCGATCATCTAACTATTATTTCATCTAATGATCAGATGGTTGCACAAATGTCGGACAGAACGGACAAGAGCGCAAGCCCCAAACCGGCCTTGCCCACCATTGCAATTGCCGGCGCGGGCATCGGTGGGCTGGCGCTCGCCATCGCCCTCAAGCGCACGGGCCATACACCCGTGCTATTCGAGCGGCGGCAGCGCGGCCAAATCGGTGAGGGAGGCATCTTCCTCACGCTCGCGCCCAACGGGCTCAACGCGCTGCGCGGCGTCGGGCTCGCCGAGGCAGTAGCAGGGCGCGGCGTCACGACGACGGGAATCGCGCTTCACAATGAGGCCGGGCGTCAGATCGGGCTCATCGACTACACGGCGCATGCCGAGGCCTTCGGCGCACCCTCGGTGACGATCAGGCGCGGCGCCCTGGGCGAGGTCCTGCTGGATGCGGCGCTCGCCGAAGGACTCGACGTCCGCTTTGGCGCTGCGATCGACGGAGTGAGCGAAACCGGCGCGGGTGTCGTGGTTTCGGCGCAGGGCCAAAGCCATTGCTTCGACATGCTCGTCGCGGCGGACGGGCTGCACTCGACGGTACGCCGGCTCGCACTGCCCCGCCTCCCCCGGCCCGTATTCAACGGACTGATCGGCAGTGGCGGCATCGTCAATGTGCCGGGAGTGGCACCGACCGGGGGCCTCATGAAAATGACGTTCGGCCGCCGCGCTTTCTTCGGCTACATCAAGGAGGGCGATGGCCCCGTCCACTGGTTCGACAGCTATCCCTCGGACCGCGGGGACGACCGCGTCGACGATCCGGATGAGCTCCCGCGCTTTCTGCGTGAGCTGCATCGGGACGATCCCCTCGACAACAGCGCCATCCTTGCGGCCGAGCATGCCGATCTCCGGGCCTATCCGGACTACGACATTCCCTCGCTGCCGCGGTGGTTCACCGACCGCGTGGTCCTGATGGGCGATGCTGCGCACGCGGTGACACCTCATTCGGGCCAAGGGGCATCGATGGCGCTCGAGGATGCGCTGGTGCTCGCCGCCTGCATCGGGGCCGAGGCCAGCCCGCGCGCGGCCTTTCGCCGCTTCGAGTCGCTGCGCCGCCGCCGGGTGGAGGCGGCCGTGGCGCTCGGGCGGCAGGGCGGACAACAAAAGAAGGCGCAGAGCTGGGTCGCCCTGCGCCTCCGCGATCTCATCTTGCCTTTCGTCGTGCCGCTCGGGCAGAAGGCCCAGGAGAAGCTCTTCGCCTTCCGGGCCGACAGATTTCCGCTGGAGCGGCCGGCAGCCTGAATCACGCCTCGGCCGGCATCGGCGGGGGAGTGACGCGGGCGCCCTGACCCTGGTCGGTGCCCTTGCAGCGCAGCAGGAACACCAGCAGGAACACGAGGCCGAAACTGCCGATCTGGTACCAGGTGGCGGTGGCGGCCGAGGCCGCGAAAGCCTCGTGCACCGAGGTGGCGCCCCATTCGCGCGCGCCTTCCAGCATCGAAAAGAAGATCTGGCCGATCAGTGCCACGCCGACGGCTCCCCCCACCTGCTGAAACGCCTGAAGGGAGCCCGCGCCGGCACCGGCATCGCGCGCGGGCACGCCGGAGAGGACGAGCTGGAACAGCGAGGCGAAACCGAGGCCGAGCCCGATGCCGGCCACCAGGAGCGGCGGCAGGAACCACCAATGATCGATATGGTCGGTGATGCCGCTGATGATCCAGTGCAGCCACGCCATGCCGCCGGTGAGCAGCAGGGCGCTGATGGCGGCGCGGGCACGCAGCCAGCTCTGGCCGAAGCGGCCGGCAATCAGCGATACGATCAGCACGCCAACCGAGAAGGGCGTGTTGGTGAGGCCCGATTCGAGCGGCGTGAAGTCGAACCCGGCTTGCAGCAGCAACGAGATCACCATGAAGAAGCCGGGAATGCCCGACGAGAAGATGGTGAGCACGCCGACGCCCAGCAGGAACTGCGGATTGGTGATGAGGCTGTAGTTGAGCAGTTGCGGCCTATTGGCGGCAGCCATGCGCCGCTCCCACAGGACGAACAGCCCCAGCCCCACCAGTGCCGCCGCCATCAGGCCCCATGCCCAGGCCGGCCAGCCATAGGCACGGC
The DNA here is from genome assembly GCA_964487765.1 of uncultured Devosia sp. Taxonomy (GTDB): domain Bacteria; phylum Pseudomonadota; class Alphaproteobacteria; order Rhizobiales; family Devosiaceae; genus Devosia_A. The sequence continues at coordinate 3,804 of CAZASR010000116.1, forward strand.
CCTCGATGATGGGGAACACCAGCGCGACGATGCTGGCGCCGAACAGCGCGATCCCGACGTAATCATTCCTGAGATCGGGATGGCCGGGCGGGCGCGGAATGATGAACCAGCCCAGGATCACCGCCAGCACGCCGATGGGCACGTTGACCAGGAAGATCGGGCGCCAGTCGAGGCCGCCGAAATCGGCGCCGATCAGCAGCCCGCCAATGATCGGGCCGGCGACAGCCGCGAGGCCGGCGCTCAGCCCGAACAGCGAGAAGGACTGGCCGCGCTCTTCGGGCGGAAAGGTGACGGTGGCGATGGCAAGCACCTGCGGCGTCATCATCGCACCGGCAAGCCCCTGCAGCGCCCGCGCGGCGATGAGCCATTCGATGGAGGGAGCGAGGCCGCAGAAGGCCGAGGCGAGCGCGAAGGCGGTGACGCCCGTGAGGAACATGTGCGTGCGGCCGACGATGTCGCCGAGCCGGCCAAACGGCAACAGGCCGAGCGCGAAGGCGAGCACATAGGCGGCGATCACCCATTCGATCTGGCTGGCATTGGCATTGAGGTTGTCGCGCAGGCTGGGCAGGGCGACATTGACGATGGTCACATCCATCAGGTTCATGAAATTGGCGAGCAGCAGCACGGCGAGCGCCACCCAGCGCCGCGGGTCCGCCTCGGCCCGGCTCTGCGGAACGTGAAAATTAGAGGACATACATTACTCCTTGCCGGAAAGTTCCGAGCGATGACGCGCGAGCGCCGCCGCGTTCGACAATTCGGATGCGGGCGCATCCTGCGGATTGCGCATCGCCCGCTTGAGCTCGGCGACAAGCCGCTCATAAGCGCCGGCTTCCTTGCGGCTGTTGCGGCAGAAGCCGATCATCGTGGACATCAGGACGGTGGCGAAGGCGTCGGGGTCGAGGTCCTTGCGATACGCGCCCTCCCTGACACCTTCCGACAGCAGCTCGACGAGCATCTGCCGCCATTTCTTCTTGATCGGCACGATGGCCGCGGCGACACGCTCGTCGCGGCGCGCCCGTTCCATCAGTTCCGAAAACACCAGCATGATCTCCGGCCGCTCGAGAGCGACCTCGCGGAAATCAACGAATTCGAGGTCCATCTTTTCCGCCGCGCTCAGATGGGCGCGCGGCCGGACGATCGACTGGGTGCGAAAGAACAATTGCAGCGATTCGGCGACGAGCTCGATCAGCGCCTCCTTGGTGGGCACATGATAGTGCAGCGTCGCGACATTGATGCCGACCCGCTCGGCGATATCGCGAGTACGCAGGCCTTCGACACCCTTTTCAACGATCAGCGCGCGGGCCGCCGAAGCGATGGCGGCGCGGCGGTCGTCGTTGGGAGCGCGACGGCGCTCGATGGGAGTAAGTTCGTTCACGGGGCGCGCTGTATAGACCGAGCCGCGCCATCAATCAATCATTTGATTGAGACCGCGACCTCCCGCAGAATATTCGTAAAAAACAATGGCTTGCCTTATGAATGACGGTGCGGAGCCGGCGCGAGTCCAAGAAAACCTGTCCGGACGGTGAAGGGTTTCACTGCCCCTCCGATGCGGGAGGGCCGGCGCTAGTTGGCGTAAACCGCCTCCCGCAGACCGCGGATATAGCCGATGGCGTAGAGGCGACCGAAGCTCGAATAGCCGGCGTGGCTGTTGTCGTCACCCGCCACGGTCGGCACGTGATCCGGGCGGAGCACGCCCGAAAAGCCGATATCGCGGTAGGCCTTCATGCAGGCGAGCATGTCGGTCTTGCCGGCGTCGTGCCAGGTCTCCTCGAACTTTTGTGGCACCCCGCGCACGTCGCGGAAATGGACAAAGCTGATCTTGCCGCCGAACTTGCGGATGGCGGCCGGCAGATCGTCGGTCATCAACGTGAAATTGCCCTGGCACAGGGTGATGGTGTTGGCGGCGCTCGGCACGGTCTCGACCAGGCGCTCGTAATTGTCGATCGAGCGCATGATGCGGCCGACGCCGCGGATCGGCGAGAGCGGCGGATCGTCGGGATGCATGGAGAGCCTGACGCCTGCCTTCTCGGCCACCGGCACGACGCGCTCGAGGAAATGGGTCAGCGTCTGCCAGAGCTTCTCCTCGCCGATCGGCCCGGCCTCGGTGGGTTCGCTGGGCACATCGGCATAGTCGAAGCTCGTCACCAGCGAGCCGCCGCGCGAGGGCGTGTCGGTGCGCGTGCGCAGCCAGTTGAAATCAGTCATCCACTCGTAGCACCAGACCGGGATACCGAGCCGGCCCATGTTCTCGATCAGCGTGCAGACCGCATCGATTTCGGCCTCGCCGCCAGGCAGCCCGCGTTTGGCGTTATTGAGCGGCGGGCGGGACTCGATGACGCGCAACTCGAAGCCGCCCGCCTCGTAGCGCTGCTTGAGGCGGGTGAGCGGACCCAGGTCCCATGGCCGCTCACCCTGCAGCAGATCGTCGCTCGGCAACCCGCCCACCGCGAGGTCGACGCCGGCCTGTTTGGCAAGCTTCCACAGCGGCGAGGGCGTCGGATTGATGAACTCAGCGATCTCGAGCATGGCGGCTCCCCCGGAATTCTGGCGTCTCCGCTCTTAAGTGATTTCGCCGCCGGTGCGAAACCAAATGGCGCCGTGACGGGTTAATCAGTGACCCAGAATCGGGAGGGTACCATGCCCACCACCGAACTACCTCCGACCAAGGAAAAAGCGCACGAAATCGCGCGTCAGATCGCCAATGAGCGGCCGCTCAGGAAGGACAAGAATTCGCCCGATTCCGACGTGACGGGCGGCTTCAACCAGAAAAGCCGCGCCACGGAAGACGAACGGCTCCGCAGGAACGAGGACAGCGTGAGCAAGGGCGATGGGCAGTGACCGAAGCCGCCGCAAATGGTCGCATGAGGTTACCGAGCACTCGGATGCGCTCGATCTCGAAGAGGGCATTTTCGAGTCGGACGATCCGCACGAGATCGCCCTTTCGCTGAAGCACTCCGCCGAGCGCTCGGACCGGCGCAAAGCCGAGCCGTTCCGCTCGGCGATGTCGATGCTGACCTTCTACATCAACCGTGCCGGCGACAATCTGAGCAAGTGGCGGCGCGACGTGCTTGAACGCGCGAAGGACGAACTGCGCAAGGCATTCGGCCGCGAGGAGAAAGACGAATAGGCGCTCCTTTTGCGTGCATGCTGCTTTCCGGCGGCTTTTCTGTCATAATCGGGCCATGGATAGGCTCGATTCCGTCAGGGAGAAGTTCGCCCACGTCACGGACTGGGTTTTCGACCTCGACAACACCCTCTACCCGCGCGAATGCAATCTGTTCGCGCAGATCGACCTGTTGATCTCGACATATATGGCCGACATCACCGGGCTTCCCTACGACCAGGCGCGGGCACTGCAGAAGGCCTATTATCGCGACCACGGCACGACGCTTCACGGCCTCATGATCCACCACGCGGTGGACCCGGATCATTTCCTCAAGACCGTGCACGCCATCGACTATTCGGGCGTTGCCGCACACCCTGCCCTCGCCGAAGCGATCGCGCGGCTACCGGGCCGCAAGTTCATTCTCACCAATGGCGATGCGGGCCACACCGAGGCGGTGCTGCGCCAGGTGGGCGCCAGCGGATTGTTCGACGGCGTCTTCGACATCCGCTCGATGAAGTACAAGCCCAAGCCCCTGCCCGAGGCCTATGAGGAATTCTTCGCCGCGCACGGGGTCGACGCGAAGCGCGCCGCGATGTTCGACGACCTCGAAAAGAATCTCCTCGTACCGCACCAGAACGGCATGGTCACGGTGCAGGTCGTCGCCGCCGAAGACTTTGCGCACGACCAGGTCGAAAGCTGGGAGCTCGGCCGCAGCTCTGGGCAGCACGTCCATCATGTCACGGACGATCTGGCCACGTTCCTGGGCGGCCTGAGCTAGCGCGGGCGCTCGTTCCGCAAATCCACCTCAGGCAGGTTGTAATGCCGGCGCACCACGCCCCAGCCCTCCTCGGCCGTGTCGACGACCGTGAACAGGTCGGGATCGTCAGGCGAGATGGTGCCGGCCTCGGCAAGGGCCTCGAAGTTCAGAACCTTGCGCCAGAATTCCATCCCAAACAGCAGCAGCGGGATGCGATCCATGCGGCCGGTCTGGATCAGGGTGAGCGTTTCGAAGAATTCGTCGAGCGTGCCGAAGCCGCCGGGAAAAATGGCGACCACTCGTGCGCGCAGCAGGAAATGGATTTTCCGCGTCGCGAAATAGTGGAAATTGAAGCACAGTTCAGGGCTGACATAGGTGTTGGGCGCCTGCTCGTGCGGCAGCACCACGTTGAAACCAATGGACGGGGCGCCCACGTCGGAGGCGCCGCGATTGCCCGCTTCCATGACCCCCGGGCCGCCGCCGGTGACGACGACATAGTCGCGATAGCCCAGCGCCTCGGAGGTGAGCGAGGCGTATTGGGCGAAGCGGCGGGCTTCGTCGTAATATTTGCTGGCGCGCTCGAGATTGCGCTTCTGCCGGTCGTTGCGGGCCGCCCAGGCGGCCTTGCCGGGCTCGGGAATGCGGGCGCCGCCGAACAGCACCACGGTCGAGCGGATGCCGCGGCGCGTGAGGGTCTGCTGCGGCTTCAGATATTCGAGCTGGAAGCGCACGCCACGCGTCTCGTCGGCGGTCAGGAACTCGTCGTCGACATAGGCGAGCCGGTAGGCCGACGACGCGGTCTGCGGCGTTTGCGGCGCGCGCTTGACGGCCGCAATGTCCTGCTTGGAGGTTCTGAGCGGGGTGCTGTGCCGGCGGCGGGAAGCCATGCATATCTCCGGGTGAGTCGGAACCATAACCAGGCGCGGTTAAGCGCGCGTTGACTCAGCCATTCCGGCTTGCCATGAGGCTTGCCGTACGCACGGGGACAACAATGGCCGACGCTCAGCTCGAACAGACAATCAACGACGCCTGGGAGGCACGCGCCGAGGTTTCGACCGCGACGCAGGGCGCCGTGCGCGAGGCAGTGGAGGCGGCGCTCGAAATGCTCGACAGTGGCAAGGCACGCGTTGCCGAGAAGGGCGCCGGCGGCGACTGGACCGTCAACCAGTGGCTCAAGAAGGCCGTGCTCCTGAGCTTCCGGCTCAACGACAATGGCGTGA
>CAZASR010000117.1:0-8869 GCA_964487765.1 uncultured Devosia sp.
GGTTGATGACGTTGCCGCGCTCGGGCGCCGCCGCGATGATCGGCTTGTGGCCCTTCAGCTTCTCCTTGATCATCTCCATCAGGGCCGTCTCATAGCGGTCCTCATAGGCGGCCGGGTCGAACTTCGTCACCTTCTGCTCGATCAGCTTTTCGGCGAGCTCGAGCATTTCGGGATCGGCCTTCACGTCCGGAATCTCGTCGAAATAGGCGGCCGTCGAGCGCACCTCACGCGGGTCGCGCAGGGTCGTCACGAACATCCCCTTCTCGCGCGGTCCGATCGTCACCACGCGTTCGCGGCTCGACATCACCAGCCGCGCAATCGCCACCTTGCCCGCCGCCTGCATGGCGTCGCGCAGCACCGCGAAGGTTTCCTCGGCCATCTTGCCGTCGGGCGCCAGATAGTAGGGCGAGTCCTGGTAGATCACGTCCACTTCGCTCTCATCCACGAACGCCTCGATGTTGAGCGTGTGATTGGATTCGATGCGGACCGCTTCGAGATCCTCGTCCTCGATGATGATGTACTGCTTGTCCTCGTACTCGTAGCCGCGCACGAGGTCGCTGCGCTCCACCAGCCCCAGCTCCGGGTCGACCGGCTTCATGTTGATCCGGTTGTGGGTGTCCTTGTGGAGCTGATTGAACCGAATCTTCTCGCCGGCACTCACCGCCGGATACAGCCGCACCGGACAACTCACCAGGCTGAGCTTGATATAACCCTTCCAACTGGCGCGAGGGGCCATGACCGACTCCATTGGGTACGCGGAACAAAGCGAGACCGCAGTTTAGTTCAAATCGGCCGCACCGTCGATGGAGGGTAAACGAGGGGGGTTAACAGGCTGACCGCTGGGTTTTCCTCTCCCCTGGCCCCAACCACCGTCATGGCCGGGCTTGACCCGGCCACCCAGCTTTGTCCGCCGCTAGATAAGCGTCGGAAACAGGTCATCTCAGCTTGGGTTCATCTCGTCGACCAGCCTTGTTTTCCAGCGCCGCGGCCAGTGCTTCACGTTGTGCTCCCGCTGGATGGCGTCGATGATGGACGCATGTTCTTCGTACCAGAGGAGTTGCTTCAGCCGGTACCGCTTGGTGAAGCCCGGAACGACCCCCTCACGATGTTCCCAGGCGCGCCGCACAATGTCGTTGGTGACACCAACGTAGATCGTGCCGTAGCGCTTGTTGCTCATGATGTAGACGTCCGCACTGCCCGCGTGCACGATGCCCCCCTGAGCCAGTGAGCGCCCGGCTGGGTGGCCGGGTCAAGCCCGGCCATGACGGCCTGGAGATCAGCGTTTCACCGCCGCTGCCAGATCGCCCGCCTCCTCGTCCATCCCTGCCCAGGGATCGCCGTTCGCCGTCACGATGGCCGGCACGGTGGAGTAGTTCAAATCTTCCGGCGCGCTCACCGAGCGCAAATCGTCCCAGTGCAGCGGCGTCGACGCCGGCAGGTTCGGCTTCGCGCGCAGGGAATACGGCGCCACCGCCGTCGCCCCCCGATAGTTGCGGTGGAAATCGATGAAGATGCGGCGGGTGCGCTTGCCCTTGGCCATGTTGACGATGAACGTCTCCGGCGCGGCTCTGGCGATCTTGGCGGCGATCTCGCCGGTCGCCGCGTGCGCCTTCTTCCAGTCGAGCTTGGGCTTCAGCGGCACCACCACGTGCAGCCCCTTGCCGCCCGACGTCTTCACGTAAGGCGTCAGTCCCACCCCCTCGAGATACTCCCGCACGAAGAACGCCGCCTCGACGATCTGGCCGAACTTGAGGCCCTCGCCCGGATCGAGGTCGAAGATCACCCGATCGGGCTTTTCCAGCGCCTCCTTCCAGTGGCAGCCCCAGGCGTGGAACTCGATGACGCCGAACTGCGCCAGCGCGAGATAGCCCTTGGCGTCCTCGACGCTGATGTACTTTTTGAGCTCCCCCTCCTCGCTCGACATCGTCTCGAAACTGCCGATGGTGGGCGGCATGCCGGTAAAGGGGTGGCGCTGGAAGAAGATGTCGTCGAGCCGGCCGGAGGGGCTGCGCACCAGCGACACCGGCCGGCCGAAGATGTGCGGCAGCATGAAGTCGCCGATCGCGGCATAGTAGATGGCGACGTCGAGCTTGGTCGGGCCGGACTTGCCGAACAGGCGGCGGGTCGGGTTCGTCACCCAGATATTGGCAAGGTCGGCGTCCGAGATGATGCGCCGGCGCGGCGCTGCCGTCTCGGCCCTGGTGATCTCCGGCTCGCGTAGTCCCTTGAACACGGCGTGGCGTACGCTGTTGTCGGCGGTGAGGTTGGCGTAGTGCACATGCGCGGTGATCAGCGGGCGCACCGGGATCACGTCGCGCGGCATCCCCTCCAGCCGGTGCTCACGGTCCTCGAGTGGCCGTAGCTTGTCGAGGATCGAGGTCAGCTCGGCTGCGGAAAAGCCGGTCCCGCATTTGCCCGCATATTCGAGCTCGCCATCCACCCATCGGCCGAGCGCGATGGCGCCGATGCCGGCCGCCGCCGGCGAGAGCGTATAGCCGACGATCGGGAACTCGCCGCTGAGCGGCGCCTTGACCTTGACCCAGCTTTTGCTGCGCGTCTCGACATATTGTGCATCCTTGCGCTTGCTGATGATGCCTTCGAGGCCGATCTCGATGGCGTGCTCGTAGAGCACCGTTCCATCGCCGTCGAGGCCGTCGCTGAACTGGATCGCCGAGCTCGGCGAGAGCACCGGCGCGAGCACCGCCTGGAGCTGCGCCTTGCGCTCGACCAGCTTCGCCCTGGTGAGGTCGTAGCCGTCGAGATACATCAGATCGAACGCAAAGAATGTCAGCCGGTCGCTGGCGCCATCACTCAGGGCCTGCTGCAAATCGGCGAAGTGCGTGATGCCCTGCTCGTCCACCACCACGATCTCGCCATCGATGATCGCCTGCTTGACCGGCAGGTCGGTGAACGCATCGGCGAGCATGCCATACCGGTCGGTCCAGTCGATGCCGGTGCGGGTCAGCAGTTTCACCTTGCCGCCATCGATGATCGCGATGGTGCGATAGCCGTCGAGCTTGATCTCGTGGATCCAGCCCTCGCCTGCGGGCGGATCGTCCTGCTGGCTCGCGAGCTGCGGCTTCATCGCTTTGGGCATCGGCGCCTTGAGCGAGCCCTTCACCGATTTCGGCGCGATCTTGGTCGGCCTGGCAGCCGGAGCTGGTGGCGTTTCGGGCACGTAGGAAGCGAGCAGTTCCTCGATGGTCAGCCCCGATTTGACGCTTTCGGGCCGCGCTTCGAGGATGTCCATGGCGGGGTCGGCGCTGGTGTCTTTCTCCTTGAAAAACAGCCAGTTGGTGTCGCTTTCTCCCTTTTTGGGCTTCATCCGCACCAGCATCCAGCCGCCCTTGAGCTTCTCGCCCCACAGGCGGAACTTGAGATCGCCCTTGTTGAGCCCTTGATGCGGTTCGTTCATCGGCGCCCACGTCCCGGTATCCCAGACGATCATCGGTCCGCCGCCATACTCGCCTTCGGGGATCACCGCCTCGAAGTCGATATACTCGATCGGATGGTCCTCGGTCTGGACCGCGTAGCGCTTGTCGGCGGGGTTGAGAGAGGGGCCCTTGGGGACGGCCCAGCTCTTGAGCACGCCGTCGAGCTCGAGCCGCAAATCGTAATGGTCGGCCGTCGCCGCGTGCTTGTGCACCACGAAGCGGTTGCCCTCGCCGCCGGCGGCGGCGCCCGCCGGTTCGGTCGTTCTGGTGAAGTCGCGCTTGCCGCGATAGGCAGTGAGATCGCTTCTGGCCAACGCGTCCCCCGGTCGGCGGCCACGTTACGGCAGCCGCGCGGTATTGCAAGGCTCAGCCGGCCGGCAGGTTCGACTTGCGCGGCAGCGACACCGCCGGCATGGGCGAGAAATTGACCGTCTGCCCGCCGGGAAAACCGAAGATCGAACCGGCGCTGTTGGTGCGGGTGCCGCCGGTCGACAGATTCACCTCGCCGCGCTCGGCGGTCAGGTCGTCGGCGCTGGTGGCGCCGGTCTCGCCGGGCATGGCGCCGGTCTGGGTGACCTGGGTGCGCGATTCGCCCAGTACCTTCTCGCCGCGGTCGAGCATCTCCTGGCTGCGCGTCACGCCCTTCATGGTCTCCACCAGATAGGGCATCACATAGGCGCGCGGAGCGGCGATCGGCACCTGGTTGTCGTCAACCTCCTGCACCCACAGATAGATGTTGCCGGCGAAGTCGCGCGTCTTGTCCGGCTCTTCCACATAGGTATGGAGCAGGCTGAAGCGCGCCGGGAGCTGCCCTGCGCTCGGCCAGCCGATCAGCCCGGAGATGACGCTGTAGGCGCCCACGAAGACGATGGCGGTGACGACCATCACCCCCGCCTTCACCCACCAGCGCCACAACGAGAAGATGTTGAGGTTGAGCACCAGCAGCGCCAGCAGCCCATAGATCGCGATCGTGCCCCACAGGGCCGTCTGCATGGCGCTCATCGGGGCGCCCTCACCGCTTCGACCAGCGAATCGGGGATGGTGTTGAGGTTGGAGTAGTTGCCCTCGGCATCGAGCGTGAAGCGGACCGCGGTGCGCTCGTCGCCCACCCCGTTGAGGATCATCGATTCGTAGTAGATGACCTTGACCGTCGGATTGAGCTTTTCGACCTTGACCGACACCGGCACCGGCCGGTTGGACGGATTGAGGAAATTGTAGACGTTGACCGTGTACTCGCCCGGAATGATGCCGCGCAGCGTCACCGATTCCTGGTTGAGCGGGAACGTCACCAGCTCGCCGTCGACCATCACCTGGTCGAGATATTCACCGCGATCGTCGCGATCGAGATGCAGGAAGCCGCGGTCGAGCGTGTTGTACCACACGATATTGTCCTGCGGATCGCGCACATAGGTGTCGATGTCGTCGGCGAGATTGTCCGGCCAGGTGACCGTGATCAGGTATTCCGCCTTGACGTCGATATTGCCCACCTTGTCGTCCGGCTTGATCAGCGCGAAGGCGATGAACAGCATCACCGCGAAGCCCAGCAGCGCGTTGAACAGGATGTCGGTGAACGGCACAAAGGTGCCGTCGTCGCTCTCGCCGGTGAACAGGCTTGCTTCGTTCATCCTTCGGCTTTGCCAATCCGCGGAATGACGCCGACTTCGGTGGCCTCGGTGATGATCTCGAAGAGCTCGGCGATGGCGGTGTCGAGCAGGTAATACTGAAACTTGAGCACAAGTGCGGCGCCGATCCCCGTCACGGTGACGTTGAGCGCGATCGCCATGCCGGAGGTCATGCCGGTGAGCGCGTCGCGCAGGGTTTCGGCATCGAAGGCGGTGAGGCCCGACAGCGGGATCAGCATCAGGATGAAGCCGATCGCGGTGCCCAGCAGCGCCAGCCGCAGCAGGCCCTCGGACACGAACAGGCCCAGTTTCTCGCGCCCCCGCAGCCGGTCGGCCAGCGACCGGAGCAGAATCGTCTGGTCGAACGGGCCCGAGCCGAACGAGGCCTTGCGCAGCAGATTGCCGATATAGGTCGAAATCAGGCCCGGCTCGAGTTCATGGCCGTCGATCATCACGCGGCCGTCCGGCAGCAGCACCGGCATGGCGTCGGCCGACTCGACTTGGTCGCGGACGCGCCGGGCGACGATCAGGTCGCGCGAGGTCACCCAGGTCTGGTAGAGGCAATGCAGGGCCGTGAGCGCGAAAATTGCCGCGATGATCGTCGAAACGTGGGTCCTGTCGGTCTCCAGCACCTGCTGGATCAGACCGAAGGCCCAAAGCGTGAACAGGCCAATGGCGAGAACGATGTTGACCAGCAGCCATTTGAGCACGGGCGCATGGTCGTTGATCTCCGCCCAGCTTCCGATGACTAGGTTCCGCCCGGGGGTCATTTTCGCCGGCGCGACGTCGATATCCTGCATGATGGGTCGAAATCCTCCGGGTCGGACCCTGACACGCCAATGACTTGGCAAAGCCAATGAGTTAGATTGGTCGCCTGTATATGCGTCTCGGCTAGGAAAGCCGTGAACTCTCCCGCGGGAGGGACGTTGATAGTGCGCGCGCGTGTGCGCGCCAAAACCGGGGAGTTGATCATGAAGTCGTCGATACTTGCCGTTGCCGCCGCTCTGGCCGTGACGTTCAGCGCGGGCAGCGCGTTCGCGCAGGGCGATGCGGAACAGGGCGAGGCCGAGTTCAGGAAGTGCATGGCCTGCCACGCGGTGGGCGAACGCGCCACCAACCGGGTTGGCCCGGTGCTCAATGACGTTTTCGGCCGTGTCGCCGGTTCCCTGGAGGGCTACAACTTCTCTAAGGCCATGGTCGACAAGGGCGCCGAGGGGCTGGTGTGGGATCACGACACGCTCTCGCAGTTCCTGCACAAGCCCAGGGATTTCGTGCCGGGCACCAAGATGAGCTTTGCCGGCATCTCCGATCAGGCGGCGATCGACAATCTGCTGGCCTATCTGCTGACCTTCTCGCCCGACTACGTGCCGGAGGATGCGGCCTCCTCGGAAGCCTCGGAAGCCTCGGAAGCTTCGGGGGAAGCCTCGGAGGCGTCGAGCGCGCCGGCCCAGTGAGGCAGGCCTGATCGTCTGCGACCAAATATGGCCTTTCCGGCCGGGATGGTAACGATATCCTAGGGGCCAAGGAGCCTCGCATTGGATATTTCGCTTAAGCAGCTCGAGATGTTTCGCGCCGTGGTGGTCGCCGGGTCGATCACCAAGGCGTCCCGACGCATGGGGCTTTCGCAACCCTCGATTTCGCAGCAGCTCGCCAAGCTCGAGGAGATGCTCGGGACACCCCTGCTCCGCCGCAACCGGACAGGCCTGATCAGCCTCACGCCGGCCGGCGAATACTGGTTCCGGGCCAGCGAATCGGTCCTGCAGCAGATGGCCAATTCGGTCGATGAGCACCGTCAGCGCTTCATCGACAACAGCGTCACGCTCCAGATCGGGGTGACGCCGACGCTGCGCGGCCGGTTCGTCGCCGCCGCCGCCCGCATCGCCAAGGAGGAGCCCGGCTTCACCAAATTCGACCTGTTCTTCGCCTTGTCGAGCCACGAGCTGGTGGAAAAGCTGCGCTTGCACCAGCTCAATTGTGCCATCGTCAATATCGATGCGCTGACGGAGGACCGCAATTCCTTCGCGGTGGCCGAGCTGTTTCAGGACCACATCGCCTGGGTCGTTCCGGCGGCTGCTTCCCCCGCCGAGGTGCGCGCGGCGCTCAATCCGCACCCGCGGAGCGAGCCGCTGCCCGAATGCCTCGCGCATTTCGTCGACGTCTATTCGAACGCCCAGCTGCGCAGGCAATCGGAGGAATGGTACCGGCACAATCTGCCGCACGCGACGCCGACCTTTCGGGCGATGACCTATGCCGCGGCGACCGACATCGTCTCCGCAGGCCTGGCGACGACGCACTGCCCGATGTCGATGCTGCCCAACCTGCCGGACTCCGAGCGCGACAGGATGCAGTTCCTGCCGACGGACATTTCGCGCAATGTGGCGCTGGTGATGCCCAAGCACCTGCTGACGCTCCCGTCCTATGCCAATATCTACCGTCGGCTCGTCGAGTTCTGCCGGGACGAATACCGGCACGAAATGAAGTTCGACGGCATCCGTCTCGTCAGTTGACCGGCGGGTTGCCGCCGGTGAGCACGACATAGGCTTCGGTCAGATCGAATGCGCCGGTCGCGGCGCAGAGCCCCGCCGGGGTGTCCTCGGCGACAATCTCGCCGGCCTTCATCAGCGCGATGCGGTCGGCCTTCTCGACCTCCTCCACCAGATGCGTCGACCACAGGATCGAGGTGCCGCGGCTCGCGCGCACCTTTTCCATGTGGCCGACGACGAGTTGGCGCATCACGGGGTCGAGCCCCACCGTCGGCTCGTCCATCAGCAGCAGGTCCGGCGCATTGAGCAGCGCCCGGGCAATCTCGACGCGGCGCTGGTTGCCGCCCGACAATGTGCGCACGGAGGTCTTCACCAGATCCTCGATCTCGAGCAGCTCGGTGGTTTCGGCGATGCGCGCCCGCAGCAGCTTGCCGGTGAGACCGAACAGATTGCCGTGGAAGGCGAGATTGGCGAACACGGTCATGTCGAGATCGATCGAGCGGGTCTGGAACACCACCCCGAGCCGCTTGAGAATCGCCGAGCTGTGACCGCGGTAGTCGAGGCCGAACAGCTTCACTTCGCCGCCGTCGGGGGCGAACAGGCCCGCCGCGATCTGGAACAGCGTCGACTTGCCGGCGCCATTGGGCCCCAGCAGTCCGACGATCTCGCTTGGGCCGATGCGGAGGTTTACGCCCTTGACCGCCTCGACCTTGCCATAGGCCTTGCGCAGTCCCGTGATGTCGAGGATGGGTTCGCCCATCCCGTCAGGCTTTGATGGGGTCGGGATGATGCCTCCTGACGTCGTCGCCGGGAGCCGCGCCAAGCAAGCGCTCCTCCTCCGGTTGGTCTGGTTCGGCTGGATCGCTAACACCGCAACCTATTGGCCTTGATAATATAGAGTATTCGCCGACGCGACATTGCCGCTTTGGCGCCCCTGCCCGATCCTCGCGCTCACGTCCAACTTCGGGGCAACAACGGAGGCAGAAAATGAACAGATTTGCGGCATTTGCAGCAGCGGGCGTCCTGGCGGCCATGGCTGCGGCACCGGCTCTGGCGGAAGGCAATCTCGCCTCGCGCGCAACCGAGCTCGAGCTCGACATCAACACGATCGACCTCGTCTTTTCGCAGGAGCGGTTCGATATCGAGACCGGCAAGTACTACATTCTCCACGTCACCAGCGACGGAGCCGAGGAGATCCAGGTGGTGGCGCCGGAACTGTGGCGGAATTCGTGGATTAATCAGGTCGTCGTCAACGATCTCGAAACCACACCCTACGGGCTCTACGGCATCGAGTTCGACGACGAAGGCACGTTCAGCATCGGCTTCGTGC
>CAZASR010000118.1:0-8864 GCA_964487765.1 uncultured Devosia sp.
AGGCGGCCGGCGTCATCCACACCGATTTCGAGCGCGGCTTCATCCGCGCCCAGACCATCGCCTTTGACGACTATGTCGCCCTCGGCGGCGAAGTCCCCGCCAAGGAGGCCGGCAAGGCCCGCGACGAAGGCAAGGACTACGTCGTCAAGGACGGTGACGTCATGCTGTTCAAGTTCAACACCTGATGATGACCCGCGCCGAGGCGGATGATCTGATCGATCGTCCCCTCGGCGATGACTTCCGGGCGTTACACTCGCGTCTCGTCGGCACCCTGATGCGCAACCTCGCTACTCGGCTGCGCCCGCCGCTGCTCTTTCGCTTTGGACCTCCAGTGTCCGTGGCTCGCGCAGATGATCCTCGGTAACGGCGCCGACCTCCGCCTCAGTGCGGTCGATCTCGCCGCCGCCCTCGCGGAGGAGTAGTCTCCACTCCGCAGAACTGTTCTCAGGGAGACTCGCATGACCGCCTACAATGTGGTTCGGTTCCGGGTGAAGCCCGGAATGGAAGACGCCTTCGTCGCCAGCCAGCGCGAATCGCTCGAGGGCGACGCGCTGCCCGGCGCCATCGACGCCGCCCTGATCAAGACCGGCGAGCGGACCTATTGCTTCATCGGCAAGTGGGACAGGTTCGAGAGCATCGTCGCGGCGCGCCCGACGATGATCGGCTTCCTCGACGAGGTGCGGCCCTATCTCGAGGACCTCGGCGACGGCCTCGGCGTCACAGATCCAGTATCGGGCCCGGTCGTGGTCGAACGCACGACGTGACGCGTCAGGCGGCGCTCCGCGCATCGGCGGCACCTGGATCGCCCGGGGCCGTCTCGACGCCGAGGTCGGGGAACACGACCACGCGGCAACCGTGGAAATCGGTTCGCACGACGATCAGATTGCGTTCCTCGAAATAGGTAAGCAGGCGCCGCGCCCGGCTCATCGAGTGGGTGCCATAAAGGCGTGCCAGCGTCGCATCGGGCGGGCACCGCCCGCCGCTGATCGCTTCCTGCGCCACGGCGAGGAAGACGCTCTGCACCTCGTCGGGCAGCTGCTCCGACAGCGTGAGCGCTCGCTGCCACTCCTCGCGTGTCGCGACGTCCGCCGCCACCTTCGCCCGCCCGATGGCGAGGCGCCGGCGGAAGGCCGGCAGGGCCAGCGGCTCGCCGGGAATACGCTGGATACGGCAGCGCACGAGGAAGTCCTGGTAGAGGACTGCGACCGAGCGGAACCCGCTCTCGGGGTTCTCGAGCACGTCCTGCATGGCCTTGTCGATGCGCGCCTCGCGCTCGCTCTCGTCCATCGCCGGCGCGGCATCCGCCTGGTCCGGATCGGGCTCGCGCGGGCGGCTGAGCTGGCTCAGAATATCGGCTGTCGGCGTCACCGCCGGCTTGAGCGCGCGGCGCGGCGGCCGTCTCGTCTCTTCCGCGCTCGCCGTGAAAATCAGGGCCTCGACATCGACCGGTGTCTCCGGCAGCGGTTCGAGCTTGGGATTGGCCGACTGAGCCTTGGTTTCCACCGCGCCGATAATTACGGGCAGCGGCCGCCGCGACAAGGCCGGGCCGAGCGCCACGAAGTGTCCCCGCGCCAGGTCGCGGAACATCTCGGCCTGGCGCCGTTCCATGCCGAGCAAATCCGCAGCCCGCGCCATGTCGATATCGAGGAAGGTGCGCCCCATCAGGAAGTTCGATGCCTCGGCCGCGACGTTCTTGGCCAGCTTGGCCAGCCGCTGCGTGGCGATCACGCCTGCGAGCCCCCGCTTGCGGCCCCGGCACATGAGGTTTGTCATCGCTCCGAGCGACAGCTTCCGCGCTTCGTCGGGCACCTCGCCGGCCACGGCGGGCGCGAACAACTGCGCTTCGTCGACCACGACCAGCGCCGGATACCAGTGGTCACGTTCCGCATCGAACAGCCCGCCGAGAAATGCGGCGGCGCAGCGCATCTGCTGCTCGACATCGAGCCCCTCGAGATTGAGCACGGCCGAGACGCGATGCTGACGCACGCGCCCGGCGATCCGGGTGAGTTCCGCCTCGGTCCGCGCCGCATCGACCACCAGATGCCCGAACTTGTCGGCCAAGGAGATGAAATCGCCCTCGGGATCGATGACGATCTGCTGCACCAGCGTTGCGCTCTGTTCGAGCAGCCGGCGCAGGAGGTGCGATTTGCCCGACCCCGAATTGCCCTGGACGAGTAGCCGCGTCGCCAGCAGCTCCTCCAGATCCAGGCCCGCAACACCGCCGCCGGAGGCGGTCCCCATATCGACGGCGATAGTCATAGTCCCTGCGAGTCGGTCGGCATTGTCCCGATCTTACCACGCGCGGCGTCTCGGCACGCCCTTGGGCGGACATACCCACAACAGATCGTCCAGCCTCTACGTCTTCGCCTTGGTCGAATCCATCGTCGCCGACCGGTATTGCGGCCGTCCGTTGACACGATAGGCCTGGACAATCACCCCGCTCGGAGTAGAACGCGACTCCATCAGTTGCAGTGCGTGATCCGGCCCGTTCCCGGGGAAGAGCCGCGTTCCCTGCCCCAGAATCAGCGGATAGGTGAACAGGTTGATTTCGTCGACAAGCTCGTTTTCGAGCAGCCAGCGGATCAGCTTGGTACCGCCATGCACCTGCAGCTCACCGCCGGGCCTCTCCTTCAATTCGCGCACCGCGGCGGCGACGTCTCCGCTCAGCACCGTCGTCGGCGCCCATTCTGGATCCTTGAGCGTGTTGGAAACCACATATTTTGGCCGCGTGTTGAGAGCGTAGGCGACAGGAGAGTCGGGCTGGGGGTCTTTCACCGTCCCCCACGAGCCTGCGAACACCTCATAGGTCCAGCGCCCGAAGAGAAATGCCTCGGCGCGTGCATAGATCGCGCCAAGCGCTGCACTGGCCTCCTCGTCGAACAGCGGCGCTGCCCAGCCGCCGCGGGTGAAGCCGCCACGGCGGTCTTCGTCGGGTGCGCCGAGCCCCTGCATCACGCCATCGAGCGACACATTCGTCATCGTGATCAGTTTCATCGTCTTGTCCTTGCGTTGGGCCGGGCCGGGCGCCGCGAAGCCTCGTCAACGCCGGCCTTCACCCTCTAGCTAGCCCAACGGCCGGGCCGCAATACGACAGGCTCCGCGGGATTTCCGCCGCCTGCGTTGAACCGCGCCGCAGGTTGACCTATACGTCAACCTGCCATGAACCCCGTGACCGCCAGCCGACGCCATTATGAGGATCTTGCCGTCGGCGAGATCGTCGACCTCGGGGAAACGGCCGTCAGCAAGCAGATGATCGTCACCTTCGCGCAGGAATTCGATCCCTTCCCGTTCCATCTCGACGAGGCGGCGGCGAAGGCGTCGCTGCTCGGTGGGCTCGCCGCCTCCGGCTGGCAGACCGCGGCGCTGACCCTGCGCATGCTCGGCGACCGCTTCCTCAACACCATCGCCTCGATGGGCGGCCTCGGCTTTTCCGACCTCAAATGGCGCAGGCCCGTGATCGTCGGCGACACCATCGCCGGCACCGCCACCATCGCCGGCCTGCGCCGGTCGCGCCACCACCCCGAGCGCGGCATCGTCACCATCGACCTCGACATCCGCAACCAGCGCGGCGAGCCCGTCATGACCATGCGCCTCGCCAATCTGATCGAGCTGCGCGATCCCTCCGTGCCGCTGCTCGAGGCGGAGAACCCGTGAGCCCCCGCCGATGACCCGCTGGTATGAGGACATCACGCTGGGCGAGCCCTTTGCGCTCGGCAGCCACCGCTTCACCGAGGAGGAGATCATCCGCTTCGGCCGGCTCTACGACCCGCAATATTTCCACATCGACCCCGAGGCCGCCCGGCACAGCCATTTCGGCGGTCTCGTCGCCTCCGGCTGGCACACCGTCAGCATCGGCCATCGCCGCATGGTCGACGCGCTGTTCGCCGAGGAGGATCGGCTGCGCCGCCTCGGCCAGGAACCGGGCGTCTCCGGGCCCTCCCCCGGCGTCAACCGCATGGACTTCAAGGTCCCCGTCCGCCCCGGCGACACCGTCGCCTACACCCTGACCGTCACCGGCAAGCGCCCGTCCAACTCCCTCCCCGGCTGGGGTCTGCTCTTCAACACGCTCGAGGCCACCAACCAGCGCGGCGAGCTGGTCTATCACGCCGAGCTCGTCGGCTTCACCAAGCTGCGCGACTACCGCATGCCGCTCCGCCTGCGGCTATTGCTGGCGTTGACCCGAATCCCTCTATTGGGGAAAGTTCTGAAGCATCGCGCGGAAAAGTGACCCGCAAATTTTCCGCTCCGGGCGATGCGACAAACAAGAGCTGGATCGACGGGTCGATCCAGTCAAACGCACCGGATGATGTGATGCGCCGCCTCGCCCTTGCCTTGAGCTTCGTCACGCTGGTTTCCCCGGCCTTCGCCCAGGGCGCCGCCGTCAGTCCCGCCGAAGGCAATTGGGGCTGCATCGCGCTGATCGACAACACCAAGGCAGGCCTGCTGACCGTTTTCGCGGGCAGCTATGGCTATGCCTCGGCCAATTTCGGCTCCTCCGCCTCGGGCACCGGCAATGCCGAAATGGGCTCGGACGGCGTGCGTTTCCTCGATGGCAGCCTGCCCGAGGTCGGCATCGGCTACGGCCTGGTGACCTTCGGCGCCGAGGGCGGCGACGTTCTGACCCTCTACAACCCCGAAAAGCCCGTTCTTGTCTGCAAGCCGCGCTGAGTGGAACTCTGCTCCAGGTTCACATTTTGTTGCCTTCGCGGGAACGACGCCGCGCGCCCGGTGTTATTCGTCCAATCGTGAGGCCACGGTGTCGCAAAGCATTCTCGACGATCTTCTGGACGATGTTCCCGAGCAGCGCCTGGCGAAGGTCCGCAGCGGGCTGGAGCGCTTGACGCCGCGCGAGCTGGAGGTCCTCAAGCGCGCCATCTCGGGCGAGACCGCCAGCGAGACGGCGGCCAATCTCGGCATCTCCGTTCGCACGGTCGAGCTCCATCGCCAGCAGGTGCTCGCCAAGCTCGAGGTCAAGAACCTCACCCAGGCGGTGCGCATGATCGCGCTGGCCCAGCGTCGGCCCGCGCCGCCCGCCTACTGACCTGTCGCGCTGGCGCTCACCCCCACTTCGGCATAGGGTCGGCCGCTTTCCTCCGCCGCTTTCCCGATGTCCCTGCTCGTCTTCTGCGTCATTCTGTTCTCGGCCGCCCTCCACGCCGTGTGGAACGCCATTGTAAAAGGCGGCACCGACACGCTTCTCACCACCGTGCTCGTCGCCGCCTCGGCCGCCGCCGTGGGCATCCTCTCCCTTCCGGTCCTGCCCCCGCTGGCGGCCGCCGCCTGGCCCTATCTCGCCATCTCCGGTGTGCTCCAGGTCACCTATTATTCCCTTCTCGCCCACGCCTATCGCCACACCGCCATGAGCCGGGCCTATCCGCTGATGCGCGGCGCGCCGCCTCTCATCGTTGCGCTGGTGTCGAGCCTGGCCCTGGGCGCGGCCCTATCCGGGTTCGGCTGGCTGGGAGTCGCTCTCGTCTCTGCCGGCCTGCTCAGCCTCACATTCGGCGGCACGGGCGGCAACCCCCGCGGCCTCGCTTATGCCGCGGTCAACGCGTTGGTGATTTCGTCCTACACGCTTGTCGACAGCTTCGGCGTGCGGGCCTCGGGGTCCGCCGTCACCTATACCATGTGGATCTTCGTTCTAACCGGCGTCCCGCTGGGGGGCTGGGCGCTGCTGCGCCGCCCCGAAATCGTCTCCTATGCCCGCCGCAACTGGCATCTGGGCATTGCGGGTGGCCTCGGCACGCTCATCTCCTATGGCTTCGTCCTCTGGGCGATGACGCTGGCGCCCGTCGCCCTCGTCGCCGCGCTGCGCGAAACCTCGATCCTGTTCGGCACGCTCATCGCGGTGCTCGTCCTGCGCGAGCGCGTGACCACGCTGCGCGTCGTCGCCGTCATCGTCATCGCGGCCGGTGCGGCTGTGCTCAAGCTGGCCTGACGGGCGAACCGCCCTCCGGTCAGTGCCCCGGAAACGGCACGAGGCTTTCGATCGCGACGCCCATCGCCCTCAGCTTGTCGGCTCCGCCCAGATCGAACAAATCGATGACGAAGCCCGCATTTTCGACGATCGCCCCCGTCCGGCGCAGCAGCCCCACCGCCGCCAGCGCCGTGCCCCCCGTCGCGACCAGATCGTCGACAAGCAGCACCTTGTGGACGCTGTTCAGGACGTCCGCATGGATCTCGATCGTATCGACGCCATATTCCAGCGTGTAGTTCTGTCCGATCGTGGCGCCCGGCAACTTGCCGCGCTTGCGGATCGGCACGAAACCTACGCCCAGCGCAATCGCCACCCCGGCCCCGAAGATGAACCCCCGCGCCTCGATCCCGGCGACATGCGTGATGCCGAGCCCGCGATGCGCGCTCGCCAGCCGCTCCACGCTCTCGCGGAAGCCTTCCGGATGTTCGATGAGGGTCGTGATGTCGCGAAACAGGATGCCCGGCTTGGGATAGTCGGGGATCGACCGGATCAGCGATTTCAGGTCGAGCATCAGTCGCGCCGCTTCACGATCTTGCGGGCCAGCACACCGGCGCGAAACGCCGCCTCGAGCGTGGCGTCCGCCGCCTTCGCACGCATCTGCGGCGTCACCACATGCGGCGCCGCGCGCACCGCCGCCCGCACCATCGGGTGCCGCGCCACGGTCATCGCCACGCCAATCATTGTGGCCGCTGTGCGAATAGCGGACATCACGCTCTCCTCTGCTGCACCGCGCAATAATAATCGCCACCCACCCGGAAGAAAAGTCCATCACACGGCGGAGAGCGAGGACCTCACACCACCGCCCGCATCCCCCCGCATGCCGAGCGCTCCAGGTGTCGAATGGCAATGAAGACAACCGCCCCCCGCGCCCTTCCCAAGCGAAAGCTGGGGCCCAAGCCTCCGCTCGCACCACCCCTTCGTCGTCATGGCCGGCCGAAGCCCCCGCACCCAACGAAGCCCGATGCGAATGGAGGGCGAATTGCGGTCAGCGCCAGGAAGGGCATCGCCTTCTCCCCACCCCGGCCCAAGCAAAAGGGGCGCCGCAGCGCCCCTCGAAACCGTCCTGGCTCAATGCACCCTCAGTGCACCTTCCGCCACAGCCGCTGCTTGACGAACCACATCAGCACCGCGAACAGGATCAGGAAGGTCATCACGCGGAAGCCCGCGGCCTTCGTGGCGTTGAGATGCGGCTCGGCGACCCACATCAGGAACGCCGACACGTCCTTGGAATACTGCTCGGCCGTCAGCATCGAGGCCGGCGCTTCCGAGCCGTCGGGATTGGCATAGGCAACCTGGCCGTCCGACAGCGGCGGCGGCATGCCGATCGCGTGGCCCGGGAACACGCGGTTGTAGAACTTGCCCTCGGGAATCTCCGCGCCCTCGGGCGGCGGGTCTTCATAGCCCACCAGCAGTGCGTGGAGGTAGTCGGGGCCACCTTCCGAATAGGTGGTGAAGTAGTTGAACACCCACTGCGGGAAGGGCGAGGTCACCGAGCGCGCCTTGGCGATCACCGACAGATCGGGCGGCACGACGCCGAACGCCAGCGCGAGGTCGGCGTCGCTCTGGCCGGTGCCCGGCCAGCGGTCGGACGGCAGGCCCGGACGCGAGCCGCCTTCGGCCTCGGGATCATTGACGGTGTATTCGGCGGCGAGCGCCTTCACCTGCTCTTCGGAAAAGTTCGGTCCGCCCTCTTCCGCGAGGTTGCGGAACGCGAGCAGCTTGGCGCCGTGGCAGCCGGCGCACACTTCGCGGAAGACCTGGAAGCCGCGCTGCAACTGGTGTTCGTCATAGGTGCCGAAAATGCCGGCGAAGCTCCACGGCTGCCTTTCGATGTGGATCGTCTCGTGCTCCTGCGCCACGGCGGGAGCGGCAAGGCCCAGCGCGATCAGGCCGGCAGCGAAGATGGTCGTAATCTTGATCATTGCTGTGCAGTCCTGGATCAACGGGCGGCCGGAGAGGAGCCGTCGGCTCCGCTTACGGCAGGAGGCATGGTGAGCACCGCTTCCGATATCGAGTTCGGCAGCGGCCGCGGTTTTTCGAAGCGGCCCAGCAGCGGCAGGATCACGAGGAAGTACGCGAAATAGTAGAGCACCGAGAGCTTCGAGGTGTCGGCCACCGTGAAGTCGCCGATGATCTTCATGTCCGGCGTCTGCGCCCCGTACCAGGTGAGCAGCACGAAGTTGGCCACGAACACCCAGTAGAACCACTTGAACATCGGCCGGAACGTGCCCGACCGCACCTTGCTCGTATCGAGCCACGGCACGAAGAACAGGATCAGGATCGAACCGCCGAAGGCGATGACGCCCAGCAGCTTGGAGTCGAGAATGAAGTTGAAGTCGATGGCGCGCAGGATCGCGTAGAACGGCAGGAAGTACCATTCGGGCACGATGTGCGGCGGCGTCACCAGCGGGTTGGCCTGGATGTAGTTGTCGGGGTGTCCGAGGATATCCGGCGCGAAGAAGGAGAACCACGCGAACGGGATGCAGAACACCACCACCGCGAAGAAGTCCTTCATCGTGTAGAACGGGTGGAACGGCACCGTGTCGCGCTCGCTCTTCACCTCGACGCCGACAGGATTGTTGTTGCCCGGCACGTGCAGCGCCCATACATGCAGCACCACCACCGCCGCGATGATGAACGGCAGCAGGTAGTGCAGCGTGAAGAAGCGGTTGAGCGTCGGGTTGTCCACCGCAAAGCCGCCGCGCAGCAATTGCAGGATCGGCTCGCCGATCACCGGGATCGCGGCGAAGATATTGGTGATCACCGCGGCGGCCCAGAAGCTCATCTGGCCCCAGGGCAGCACATAGCCCATGAAGGCGGTGGCCATCGCGAGCAGGAAGATGATGACGCCGAGAATCCACAGGATCTCGCGCGGCGCCTTGTACGA
>CAZASR010000119.1:0-8846 GCA_964487765.1 uncultured Devosia sp.
TCCCACATCGGCGACGCCGCGGCCACGTCGATGGGCTGGCAGGGCGAATTCAACATCGGCGAGCTCTGCCGCGCTGCCTACGGCAAAGCCGCCGTGCTGATCGGCTTCGGCACCGATCGCGGCACCGTCGCGGCCGCCGCCGACTGGGACGAGCCGGTGGAGATCAGGACCCTCATGCCGACGCGGGCCGACAGCTTCGAGCATCTGTTCTACAAGACCGGCACCAGCCGCAGCCTTTTCGACTGGCGCCGGCCTGGCCGCGGCGAGCTTGGCCACCTCCTTTCCAGGCCGCGGCTCGAGCGCGCCGTGGGCGTGGTCTATCGCCCCGACACGGAGCTTACGAGCCACTATTTCGAGGCCGTACTTGCCGAGCAGTTCGACGCCTATGTTTGGTTCGAGGAGACCCGCGCCGTCACCCCCTTCGGCGGTACCGAACTCACCCGGGCGGCCGAAACCTATCCGTTCGGACTCTGAGCGATGCCAGGCGGCGCCGTCAGCGAAGTGCTCATCGGTCCGCACCGCCTCGCCGGTTTCCTCGGCCTGCCCGAAAGCGCGGCCAAGGGCCTCGTTATCTTCGCTCATAACAGCGGCAGCGGACGCCTCAGCCCCCGCAACCAGCACGTTGCCAAAGGTCTCCGCGACACCGGCCTTGCAACGCTGCTGCTCGACCTGCTCAGCCCGGCCGAAGAGCGCAATCGCGCCAATGTCTTCGACATCTCACTGCTCGCTTCGCGCCTTGCCGAAGCCACGCACTGGGCCATGGCGCAAACCGGGACGCACGGTCTTCCCATCGGCTATTTCGGCGCGAGCACCGGTGCCGGTGCGGCGCTCGTTGCCGCCGCCGCCATGGGCAACGATATCGCCGCCGTGGTTTCGCGTGGCGGACGCGCCGATCTCGCCGCTGCTGCCCTTCCCCGCGTCACGGCGCCCACCCTGCTCATTGTAGGTGGCGAGGATGGGCAGGTCGTCGATCTCAACCGCGCCGCACTCGACCAACTCACCTGCCGCAAATCGCTCGTCATCGTCCCCGGCGCCGGCCATCTGTTCGAGGAACCCGGTACCTTGGACGAAGTCGTCGAGCTCGCGGCTGAATGGTTCGACGATTTCCTGCCGCCGCAAACGGCGCTGCCAACCGAGTTCCCGCAATTCGCCAACCGCCGCGAAGCCGGCCGCCACCTCGCCACCGCCCTCCGCCGCTACCGCCGCGACCACCCGGTGGTACTCGCCTTGCCGCGCGGCGGCGTGCCCGTTGCGCACGAAGTGGCAAACGCTCTCGACGCCCCGCTCGACATCGTCCTCGTGCGCAAGATCGGGGCGCCCGGACAGCCCGAGCTCGGCCTTGGAGCGGTTGTCGACGGGCACGATCCGCAGACCGTGCTCAATGACGAAGTGATGCGCGTCGTCCACCCCTCGCCCGCCTACGTCGAGGATGAAAAGCAGCGCCAGCTTGCCGAGATCGAGCGCCGGCGTGAGCTCTACCGGCCCGGCCGGGACGCCGTTCCACTCGCGGGCCGCACCGTCATCGTCGTCGACGACGGCGTCGCCACCGGCGGCACCGTGAAGGCCGTGCTTCGCGCCCTCGCGCGTGCGCAGGCGGCGCGCCTCATCCTCGCCATTCCCGTCGCGCCGACTGACGTACTGGGCGAGTTGCAGAGGCTCGCCGACGATGTGGTCTGCCTCGCGAGCCCCACGCCGTTCCACGCTGTCGGTCTGCACTACCGCGACTTCGAACAGATCGACGACGCCGCGGTCATCGCACTCCTCGCCTCCGCCACGCGGCAACAGGGAAGCTTTCCTCCTTCGCTTGCGGGCAACGAGACCCGCCCCAAAGCACGATAGAGAAGGCAGCTTCCGCTGAGCCGACGTCCCCCTTGACTCCATGCATCAACTTATGACACCGATGTCATGACATCGGTGTCACCTGCAAGGAGGAAGCAGTGGCGACGATCTACGACGTGGCCAGGGAAGCGGGTGTCTCGCCCAAGACCGTAAGCCGCGTGCTCAATGGCGATGCCCCGGTCAACGCGCAAACCCGCGAGGCGGTGGAAGCGACGATAGCCCGGCTTGCCTATGTGCCGTCCAATGCCGCGCGGACCATGCGCTCGCAGAAATCCGGCCTCATCGGCATGATCACGGGCGCCATCTCGATGTCGCCCAGTCCCAGCGAACCGGTTGGCCTTCCCGACATCTACATCGTCCAGAGCGTACAGCGCGTCCTCGCCGAGACCGGCCGCACGCTTCTGATCTCCGATACCGGCGGTCGCCCCGAGCGCGTCCCCGCTCTGCTCCAGACCTTCCTCCAGCACCGTGTCGAAGGGCTGGCCTATATCGCCGACTACCATCGCGAGGTGCATCTGCCCGGCGGGTTGCGCAATACGCCGATCGTCCTGGTCAATTGTTTCGACAACGCCGGCACTCCCGCCATCGTCCCCGACGACGAGGGCGGTCAGCACGCGCTGGTGAGCGGCCTCATCGCCCGCGGCCTATGCCGTATCGGCTACCTCACCTTGCCCGAAGCTCACGTTGCCCGAGGCCTGCGCATCGCGGGCTATCGCCGCGCCCTGGCCGAAGCGGGCATCGCCTACGATCCCGATCTCGTGGTCACAGCCGCCCTCGCCGACCCGGTGCACGAGTTCGATTATCTGTGGGACGCCCTCGACCGCCTGCTGTCGCTCACGCCGCGCCCGGACGTCATCTGCTGCGCCAACGACAAGATGGCGATGCGCGTCGCAACGCTCTTGCGCGAACGCGGCTTGCGCGTCCCCGAGGACATCGCGCTCGCCGGCTACGACGACTACCGCATCATCTGCGAGCACATGCACCCGGCGCTGACCAGCGTCGAGTTGCCCTACACCGCCATGGGACTGCGCGCCGCCGAAAAGCTGCTGCGCCTTGTCGATGGCGCCCCCAAACCGAACGAGGCCGCGAGGGAATTGGTCTCGGGTCCGGTGGTCTGGCGGAATTCCGTCCGGCCTGGTGTCGACCCCGTCGTCACCCCATTCAAAACTCGGAGGAGCGAACAATGAACAGGATCATGCTGCTGGCCGGCGCGTCCGGCCTGTCCCTGCTGCTGGCGGGCCAGGCTGTCGCGCAGACCGATCTGTCCATGTGGTATCACGGTGCCGGCAATCCGGTGGAGCGCGAGATCATCATCGGCATCATCGACGATTTCAACGCCAGCCAGTCCGACTGGAAGGTCAATCTGCAAGAGTTCCCGCAGGCCGCCTACAACGACTCCGTCACCGCCGCGGCCCTTGCAGGTAACCTGCCCGACATCCTCGACATGGACGGGCCCAACATGCCGAACTGGGCCTGGTCGGGCTATCTGCAGCCCCTCAGCCTGCCCGAGGGCGCACTCAACGACTTCCTGCCCGGCGCCGTAGGCATCTGGCAGGACCAGCTCTATTCGGTCGGCCTTTGGGATGCGGCCATTGCCATGTATGCCCGCAAGTCCGTGCTCGAGGCGAACGACATTCGCATCCCGACGCTGGAAGAGCCGTGGGCCAGGGACGAATTCGACGGTATCCTCGAAAAGCTCAAGGCCACGGGTGATTTCGAATATGCCTTCGACCTCGGCATGAACGACCGCGGCGAGTGGTATCCCTACGCCTTCAGCCCGTTCCTGCAGAGCTTCGGCGGCGATCTCGTTGACCGCGAGACCTACCTCACCGCCGACGGCGTGCTCAACGGCGACGCCGCGATCGAATGGGGCAATTGGTGGCAGTCCCTGTTCACCCGTGAGCTTGCCCCCGGCACCTCGGAAACGCCCGCCGACCAGCAGACCGGCTTCCTTGACGGCAAGTTTGCCCTGCAATGGAACGGCAACTGGAACGCCATCAAGGCGCTCGAAGTGGTCGGCGACGACATGCTGTTCCTCCCCGCCCCCGATTTCGGCAACGGACCCAAGATCGGCGCTGCCTCGTGGCAGTTCGGCATCTCATCCAAGAGCGCGCATCCTGAGGGCGCGGCAGCCTTCATCGCCTTCGCCATCCAGGACAAATATCTGGCCCAGTTCTCCGACGCGATCGGCCTCATCCCGGCGACCTCCACCGCCGCCGAGATGACCGAGAACTACAAGACGGGCGGGCCGCTCAACGTCTTCTTCGAACTGTCCAAGCAGCAGGCGACCCTGCGCCCGGTGACGCCGGCCTACGTCGTGATTTCGCCCGAGTTCACCCAGGCGGCCGCCGACATCGCCGATGGCGGCAATGTCGAGGACATCCTCGACACCGCTGCCGACAACATCACCGCCGACATCGAAAAGAACGGCGGCTACGGCTTCCAATGACCTCCTGACGCGACGCGTGCCTCGCCCACGGGCGGGGCACCTTCCGACGGTCGAGAGACGCATCAATGGCAACCCAGATCAAACTCGGTAGGTTCGAACGTCAGAATCTCGCCGGCTGGCTCATGGCCGGTCCCGCCGTCGCGCTGCTCTTCACCTTCCTGATGTTGCCCTTCCTGCTCGGCTTCGTGCTCTCGCTCACCGATCAGCGTCTCATCTCTCCCAACCCCACCAAGTTCGTCGGCCTCGCCAATTTCAGCCAGCTGCTTGGCGTTGACACCCTCGTCCTCGAGCCCGTGCGCGACGATGGCGGCGCCCTCGTCCGCGACGACCGCGGCGCCCTCACCTACCCATCGCTGCGCGATTACACCCGCGACCGCGAGACCTACCCGCAATATTACGGGATGAAGGAGTTCTTCGCCTTCAACTGGGGCGAGGCCCGCGTCGAGGTGCTTGCGCGCGACCTTGTCTTCGCCCGCGCCATCGTCAACACATTTGCCTTCGTCATCGTCGTGGCGCCCGTCCAGGGCGGCCTCGCCCTGCTGCTCGCGCTGCTGATCAACCAGAAATTGCGCGGCATCAACGCCTTCCGCACCATCTACTTCATGCCGGTGGTGATCTCGATCGTCGTCGTCGCGCTCCTCTGGCGCTTCATCTATGACGGTCGCGACGGCCTGCTCAACACGTTGCTCGGCTTCGCGAGCTTCGGCGCCTTCAAGCCGGTCGACTGGCTCGGCAAGCCGGAAACCGCGCTGTGGTCTATTCTCGCAATGTCGGTGTGGCAGGGCGTGGGCTTCCACATGGTCATCTGGCTCTCGGGCCTCCAGACCATCCCCGCCTCGCTCTACGAAGCGGCCAGCATCGATGGCGCAACCACCTGGCAGAAATTCCGCTACGTCACCTGGCCGGGCCTGCGCAACACCGCCGTGCTCATCCTCATCGTCATCACCATGCAGGCCTTCTCGCTGTTCGCGCAGGTCGACGTGATGACCCAGGGCGGCCCGCTCGATTCCACCCAATCGATGGTCTATCAGGCCGTCCAGCGCGGCTACGTCAAGCAGGACATCGCGACCGGCTCCGCCATCTCCGTCATCCTGTTCATTATCGTTCTCGCCATCTCGCTGCTGCAGCGCTGGCTCACCCGGGACCGCCGCGCATGACTCCGACGCTCACCACCAATTACGGCCTGTGGGGCCGCGTCTGGCGTTATGCCCTGCTCGTCGGTATCGCGCTGATCTTCATCTTTCCTGTCGTGTTCATGGTCGTGTCCTCCTTGAAGCCGGACGACCAGTTGCTCCGCGATACGGCGTCGCTGCGTGCCTTCCTGCCGGTCGGCGACATTTCGCTCGACAATTATTTCGCCGCCTTCCGTCGCGCTCCCGTCGCCCTGTTCGTGATGAACTCCATCCTCGTCACCGGCATCACCGTGCTGCTCGCTCTCTTTTTCGGCTCGCTCTCGGCCTTCGCCTTCACCTTCCTCAATTGGCGCGGCCGCGATCTCGTCTTCACGCTGGTCCTCGCGACGCTGATCATTCCGTTCGAGACGATCGCCATTCCGCTGCTGCTGCTCGTCAACAAGCTTCCCGCCATCACGCCCTCGGGCATCACCATCGGCTGGCTCAATTCCTACCACGTACAGATCGTGCCCTGGATCGCGGACGGCCTGACGATCTTTCTGTTTGTCCAGTTCTTCAAGGACCTGCCGCGCGACCTCATAGAAGCTGCCCGCCTCGATGGCGCGAGCTGGTTCCAGATCTATCGCCTCGTCATCATGCCGATCTCGGGGCCGGTGCTCGCGACCGCCGCCATCCTCAAATTCCTCGCCATGTACAACCAGTACCTCTGGCCGCTGATGGTGACGCAGTCCGAGCAGTACCGGCCGGTGATGATCGGGCTGCAGTACTTCTTCCAGCTCAACGTCGCCTGGGGCGAAGTGATGGCCTATCTTTCGCTCATCACCGTCCCCGTCCTCGTGTTCTACTTGGTCCTCCAGCGGGCCTTCATCTCCTCCATTGCCTCGACCGGCCTGAAGGGCTGAGGCATCATAGAAAGACATTCCGACGTGACTCTCGCCCTCGCCGACCAATGGATCTGGGATTTCTGGCTGTACCGCGACGGATCCGACTGGCACATCTACTTCCTCAAGGCCGACAAGAGCCTGGGCGATCCGGAGCTGCGCCACCGCCATGTGACCCAGGGCCACGCCGTCGGCCGCAACCTCGTCGACTGGACGCATCTTGGCACCGGCTTCGTGCCCGCCCAGGCGCCGGCGTGGGACGACTGGACCACATGGACCGGCTCGGTCCTCCGCGACGCGGCGGGCCTGTGGCACCTGTTCTACACCGGCACCTCACATGAGGCCGGCGGCATGCACCAGCGCATCGGCCACGCCACGGCAACCGACGGCCACGGCTGGCAGCGGGTCGGCAACGGCCTCTGCCTCGATTTGAGCGGCGAGGACTACGAGGAATACGATCCGGCGCTGTGGCACGACCGCGCCTTCCGCGATCCCTGGGTGATGAAGCACCCTGAGGGCGACAGCTGGCTGATGTACTTCACTGCCCGCGTCCCCGGCCGCAGCGAGCCCAATGCCGGCGGCGCAATCGGCCTCGCCACCTCGCCTGACCTCTCCACCTGGACATTGCAGCCGCCGGTCTATGCCGGCGGCATGTTCGGTCAGATGGAGGTGCCGCAGGTCTTCGAGCATCAGGGCCGCTGGTACATGATGTTCTGTACCGCCGCCGCCCACTGGTCCTCGGCCTATCGCGCACTCAACCCGCAGGCCCCCGTTGGCGGCACGCACTACCTGACGGCGCCGCACCCCCTGGGCCCGTGGACCGTCGCGCCCGGCCCGTTCTTCGACGGCGCTACCCCGACGCGACGATACGCCGGCAAGATCGTGGACACGGGCGCGGGCCTCGCCGCCCTCGCCTTCATTCACACCACGCCGGACCAGCACTTCGTCGGCGAAGTCAGCAACCCGATCCCGGTGCGCGTCGATGACAAAGGCCTGCTACACCTGGACGAGAAATCACGTTAGACCTTCTGGACCATCATTCTAATCGTCGTTCGCGGGCGCCGTCTGCATTCCCAGCGCTGCCATGTAGAGCTCGAGCAGCGCTTCCTGCTCCATGCGCTCTGCATGGTCCTGCTTGCGGATCCTGACGATCTGGCGCAGCACCTTGGTGTCGAACCCGTTGCCCTTGGCCTCGGCGTAGATTTCCTTGATGTCGTCGGCGATCGCCTTCTTCTCCTCCTCCATGCGCTCGATGCGCTCGATGAAGGCGCGGAGCTGGTCCTGCGCGACGCTGTCGGTGGAAACGGTGGGCTGTCTGGCCATTGAGTCTAACCTTTCTTCGCGGTCAGCGTTCAAGCGCACCCGCCGTCGCAACTCAAGCCCAAACCAGCCGGCGTCCCCATTACCCACAATTGCGCGATCGCCAGGCGTCCTGCCTACCCGGCAGGGGAGGCGAAACGGTCCGCATTTCCGTCAAATCCGGCGATTAGGCGTTGACACTTCCTCGCCCCCTGCGTTCAAAGAGCCCCACTTTGATGACCTTCGGCCGCCCCTTGTCCCTGTTGCGCCTGAGCTTCGCGATTGCCGGCCTGATGGTGATGGCCCTCCTCGCCACCGCCGCTCCCGCCCGTGCCGATCTGCGCGTGTGCAACGACAGCTCAAACCCCGTCTCGATCGCACTGGGCTACCGCGCCGACCGCGGCTGGCAGTCCGAGGGCTGGTGGGTCGCCAATCCGGGCCAATGCGCCATCGTCTTCCAGGGCGACCTCAATTCGCGCTTCTACTATCTCTACGTCGCCGACGATATCGGCGGCGGTGCCTGGGACGGCGACAATTACATGTGCACCCGCGACGAGACCTTCACTATCTTCGACACGGAGAATTGCCTCGCCCGCGGCTACGAACGAACAGGCTTTTTCGAGGTTGACACGCAAAACCGCAGCGACTGGACCTTGCAATTGAAGGACCCGGCCAATAACGACACAACCGGGCCCGATACCGGCGACGATGCGCCGCTCGAGGGCGATCTGCCGCTCGAAGGGGATGACGTCCCCGCCGACTGACGGCCAAGCTGAACAATACCGCCTGGGGGCAAAATGAGACGACTGCGCCGCGTGAAGATTCTTGCCACCCTCGGCCCCGCCTCCAGTTCGGAGAAGGTGATCGAGGAGCTGGCGCGTGCCGGCGCCGACATCTTCCGCATCAACATGTCCCATGCGAGCCACGACCTGCTCAAGCAGACCGTGGCGCGCATCCGCAAGGTCGAAAAGCTCCTGGGCCACCCGCTCGGCATCCTTGTCGATCTGCAGGGGCCGAAGCTCCGCGTCGGCACCTTCACCGGCGGTGCCGCCCAGCTCGCCGCGGGCGCCAGGTTCACCCTCGACAGTTCCGATACGCCTGGCACCCCCTCGCGCGTTTACCTGCCTCACCCCGAGATCATCGAGAGCGTCAGCGTCGGCGACCGCCTGCTGCTCGATGACGGCAAGCTCCAGCTCAAGGCCACCCGCGTCGGCGGCGGCGCCATCGAGACCGAAGTGATCTACG
>CAZASR010000120.1:0-8750 GCA_964487765.1 uncultured Devosia sp.
CGCCGGCGTCGTCCACGCGGTCATGTTCAACTACCGCGGCATATGTCGTCGATGAGCAACAGGTCCACACGGCGGAGCCAGTCCTTGAGCGCGATGGCCGACTGGCGCTGCACCGCGGTGATGAAGTGGTACATGAAATGGTCGGCCGTGAGATAGACGATGTTGCGCCCCGGCTCGGCTGCCCCGGCAGCCCATGCAATTGCATTGAGCAGATGCGACTTGCCGAGGCCGACGGTCGAATGGATATAGACCGGATTGAAGCTGACGGTGCCGTTGAGCGCGGCACTCGCAACCTGCTTGGCGATACCGAGGGCGATTTCGTTGGAGTTGCCCGACACGAAATTGTCGAACGTCATTTTGGGGTCGAGCGCCGAGCCTGACAGGGCATCCCCCTTGGGCGCCGCGATATCGCGGACCGGGCGCACGGCGGGCGCTGGTTCGACCTCAGGTTCGGTCGCGATCTCGGCCGGTTTTTCAAGCTTCTTGATGGGCTGGCCGTTGATCCTGACGGTCAGATGCAGGCGGCTCACATCGGGGAGCTCGGCCTTGAAGGTCTCGAGGATCCTGTCAGCGTAATTGGACTGAATCCATGAGCACAGAAAGCGCGTGGGAACGCTCAGATGGGCCTTGCCATCCACGATTTCTTCGAGCTCCAGACGCGCAAACCAGGAATTGAAGATGTCCTCGCCGACCTGTGCCCGCAGGCGGGCGCGCACCCGCTGAAACAATTCCCCTTCGCCACGCCCCTCGCCCATCGCTGCCATCAATCCCTGTTTGCTGCCGTCCCGTCCACCACCATTTGATTGCCCCATGCCTTCGCCTGCACCGCCAATGCCTGCTGTCATCTGTTCGCCTATCTGCCCCGCTCGCCGATAGGAGCCCTTCTGGGCTCGCTGTCTTGTGTTGTCGTTCCTGCCTGCCGAACGGCAGACAAATGCTCTGACCCGCCGTTCATACAAACACGGCTGGACCTACTCACTGCTACTTTTGACGCCGGGGTGTTGACGCCCCGACACGTCTCATCCGTTACGCAACGCGATGATGAAAATGCCTACACCCAACACTGCCGCAACGGAGGAGCATCGACCCATTTTTTGCTCCGATCTGGACGACCGGAACGGATGGATTTTCTGATGCTCCCAGAACGCCTGTCACCTGTTAACGTTGGACCGAAGTCCGTGCTCTCAACCAACGGGCGGCATCTTAGACCGCTTGTTTTTTGCCGTGCAACACGAGTCTTTTTGCGTGAGCGGCTTGACTCTCGATGTCACTTTAGGTGCCGGAATTTGGTTCTTCCCGGGGGCAGGTGGAAAGCTCAAAATAAGGCGCTGTCCAACAATGACGATTCAACGATGCGTGGCCTTTCTGGAGCGATGTTCCAGATTTCCGGCAAGGGGGCGATTCAGGAAGATTCATCTCACCTTCGGGGGTCCGCAATTAATGGCGGTCGGGAACCCGCTGAGATTCAAGCTCTTGCAAGAGCGCTAGGCGGGTGTGCTGGAGATGCCACACCGCGATAGGTAAAATGACTATGCAAATTTCGCAAAAACAAAGGCTCCCTTTCGGGAGCCTCGAATGCGTCTGCCGATCGCCGATCGGCTCAGGCCTTGAGGGCCTTCACGCGGTGGTTGAGGCGCGACATCTTGCGCGCCGCGACATTCGCATGGACGATGCCCTTCTGCGCCGAACGCGCGATCTCGGGCTCGGCCGCGCGGAGCGCCGCCACGGCCTCCTCGTGCTTGCCACCGGCAATGGCTTCCTCGACCTTGCGCAGGAAGGTGCGCATGCGCGAGCGGCGCGACTTATTGATCTCGGTGCGCGCCGCGATCTTGCGGGTCGCCTTCTTCGCCGAAGCTGTGTTGGCCATGCGGTCCTCTTTGTCCGGCACGCCGCAGCGGGTCGCGCGAAATGCCGGAGATGAAATGAAATCGGCGGCACCGGGCCGCCAAAGCTGGCGTGCATATAGTCGGAATGGCTTTTGCCGTCAACATGAGTTCGATGTCGGCGACAATGGCCGCCCTGCCCCTGCTAGGGCTTCTGGCAGACGGGGCAATAGAAGGTGGAGCGGCCCGACTGGACGATGCGCCTGATCGTGCCCTTGCAGCCGGGGGTATGGCAGGCCTCGTTTTCCCGGTCATAGACGTCGAAACGGTGCTGGAAATAGCCGGCCGCCCCCTCGGCATCGCGGAAATCGCGGAGGGTCGAGCCCCCCGCCTCGATGGCGTCGGTGAGAACCCCGCGAACGCCATCGGCGAGGAGTTCGAGGCGGGCAGACGGCTTGCCCGATTTGAGGACGAGCTTGCCGGCGCTGGTCGTCGGCCGGATGTGGGCGCGCCACAGGGCCTCGGAGACATAGATATTGCCCAGGCCGGCGACGACGCGCTGGTCCAGCAAGGCGGCCTTCATGGGCGCCGACTTGCCCCGGAAGCGCGCCGCCATTTCTTCGGCGTTGAACCGGTTGCCCAGCGGCTCTGGACCCAGGCCAGCAAGATAGGGCGAGTCCTCGTCGTTCTCGAACATGTCCATGAAACCGAAACGCCGGGCGTCCGAATAGATGAGCGTGAGGGGGCCGCGGGTGGGATGGATCAGGCGCATCACCACATGATCGTGCCTTTCGTCCACGGCGGGCTCGTAATAGCGCGAGCGCTCCTTGAACTTGCCCTCCGCAAAGCGGAAGGCGCCGGTCATGCCCAGATGGCTAAGCCAGGTCCTGCCGCTCGAAAGGCGGAAGAGGAGGTATTTGGCGCGTCGGCCGACAGACGTGACGGTCTGGCCCTCGAGCGCCCGCACGAAACCCGGCGGGAAGGGAAAACGCAGATCCTTGCGATTAAGGGTGACCGTTTCGATACGGGCGCCCGTCAGATAGGGCTCCAGGCCGCGGCGGACGGTTTCGACTTCGGGGAGTTCAGGCATGTCAGAGCGGGCCGGCTCCGCTTGGGGACGAGGTGATCGTGTCGCTAACGTTGCGATGCATTGGGCAATTCCAACTGGTTACCCTCTTCTATATAGAGACGGCGAACCGACAAAGGCTGACGACAATGGCTGAAACCACTCATTTCGGCGACCGCACGGTGGCGCTCGATGACAAGCAGGCGCTGGTCGACAAGGTGTTTCACGACGTAGCCGACCGCTACGACCTGATGAACGATCTGATGAGCGGGGGCGTGCACCGGCTGTGGAAGGACGCGATGGTGGCGCGGCTGGCGCCGCCCAAGACCGGCTCGGTCCCCTATCGTGTGCTCGACATGGCCGGCGGCACTGGCGACATCGCCGAGCGTATCCTCAATGCCTCGGTGGGCTACGCCCAGGTGACGGTTGCCGACATCAATGCCGACATGCTGCGCGTGGGTGCCGAGCGCGCCAAAAACTGGCGCTTCGGTATGCAGTCAAAATTCGTCGAAGCCAATGCCGAGGCGCTGCCTTTCGAGGACGAGAGCTTCGACGCCTATACCATCGCCTTCGGCATCAGGAACGTGCCGCGCATCGACAAGGCGCTGGATGAAGCCTTTCGCGTGCTGAAGCGTGGCGGCCGGTTTCTGTGCCTCGAATTCTCGGCGGTGGACGTGCCGGGGCTCGACGTGCTCTACAAGCAGTGGAGCGACCGGGTGATCCCGCCGATCGGCCGCGTGGTGACGGGCAACGCCCAGCCCTATCAATATCTGGTCGAATCCATTCGCAAGTTCCCGCCGCCGGGCCGGTTCACCGCGATGATCGAAACAGCGGGGTTCAAACGGGTGACCCATACGGCCATGAGCGGCAATATCGCCGCGCTGCATGCGGCGTGGAAGCTCTAGGCGAATGAGGCTTGGTGCAACCTTCCGGTTGATGCGCGCGGGTTTCGTGCTGGCGCGCGAGGGCGCGCTGTCGGTCATCGACAATCCGGCGCTGCCGCCGGTGATGAAGACGGGCATCAGGTTCGGCCGGCTGTTCGAGCGGGCAAGCGTGCGCAAGCGCGGGCCGGTCGAGAATTTGCGCCAGGCGCTCAACCGGCTCGGGCCGACCTATGTGAAGATCGGCCAGACCCTGGCGACCCGGCCCGATATCGTGGGCCCGGACGTCGCGGCCCATCTGTCGCTGCTGCAGGACAAGATGGAGCCGTTCGATTTTGCGCTCGTGCCGGGGCTGCTGGCCGAAGCGCTTCCCGACCACGCCGCCGAGCTCACCGAAATTTCGCCGGCGATTGCCGCCGCCTCGATTGCGCAGGTGCACAGGGCCGTGCTGGTAGCGGACGGGCAGCGCAAGGACGTCGCCGTCAAGATTTTGCGGCCCGGGATCAAGCCGCGCTTCCGAGCCGATCTCGAAGCGCAATTTGCCGGAGCGGCGCTGGCCGAACGCTGGATCAAGGGGCTGCGCCGGCTACGGCCTACGGAGGTCGTCAGGACGCTTGACCGTTCCGCGCGCCTCGAACTCGACCTTCGCCTCGAGGCCGCGTCGATCTCGGAGATGGCCGGAAACATCAAGGACGATGAAGGCTTCATCATTCCCGAGGTGAGTTGGGACCACACCGCCGAGACGGTGCTGACCACGAGCTGGGTGGAGGGAATTCCGATCCGCGACCTCGCGGCCATCGACGCTGCCGGGCTCGACCGCAAGGAACTCGCGCGCATTCTGCTGCAAAGCTTCCTGCGGCACGCGGTGCGCGACGGCTTCTTTCACGCCGACATGCACCAGGGAAACCTGTTCGCCGACCGCAACGGCAAGGGCATCATCGCCGTCGATTTCGGCATTATGGGCCGGATCACGCGCCGGGAGCGCCGCTTCCTCGCCGATATCCTCTACGGCTTCATCACGCGCGATTATCGCATGATTGCCGAGCGGCATTTCGAGATCGGCTATGTGTCCCGCCATCAATCCGTCGATGATTTCGCCCTCGCCCTGCGGTCGATCGGCGAACCGCTGCAAGGGCGCGATGCGACCCGAATCTCGATGGCGAAGGTGCTGGGGCAATTGTTCACGACGACCGAACTGTTCGACATGCAGACGCGACCGGAACTCGTGCTGCTGCAAAAATCCATGGTGCTGGTCGAGGGGGTGAGCCGCATGCTCGACCCCGCGCTCAACATCTGGACGGTTGCCGAACCAGTGGTTGGGGATTTCGTGCGACGTGAGGCTGGACCGATCGGCCGCATCGAGGACATCCGCGACAATGCCGCCGTGGCGCTCGATACCATCGGCAAGCTGCCCGGGCTGGTGACGCGGGCTGAGGCGGCACTAGACGACTACGATGCCGAAAAGCGCTCGCCCACCCGCAACACGACCCGGCAATTGATGGTCGGCGCCTTCTGGCTGCTGGTGGCCATCGCCATCGTCCTCGTCGTGCAAGTCTTCCGCTAGCGGTTCAGGCAGTGTTCATGGGCGGGCTTGCAGATGCGTTGCGGCGCTTGAAGCCCCGCTGGACTGCCCATAGAGTGGCGCCGTTCGGCGGGCGCGCGCGAACCCAGAGGGCTACCCAAATGAACTTCACTCCGATCGGCAAAATTGCCGGCGTCATCGCGCTGACCGTCGGCCTCGCCGGCTGCGTGGACATGACGCAGGATATCCTGATCACTTCAGACACGACCGCAACGGCGACCGTGACCACGACAATGAGCGCCGACATCTACCCGATGATCAAGGCCGGCGCGGCGGGCGACGACGCCGAACCGTTCTGCGCCGAGGAAGGCTCGACGCTGACCGAGCACGAAGACGGCAGCGCCACCTGCGTGATGGTGAGTGAGGGCGCGTTCGACGAGCTCGCCTTCGATGACGACGATTCGAGCTCGAAGCCGACCTTCACGACGAACCCCGATGGCAGCGTGCGCGTCGCGGTCAAGACCGAGGGCATGATCGGCGACCTCGGTTCGGAGGAAGACGAGCAGGCCAAGGCGATGATCCAGCAGATGTTCCAGGACCGTTACCTGACGCTGCGCTTCGGTGGCTCGGAGGTGGTGGAGACCAATATGGACGATGTTGGCGACGGCTATGCCGAGATGAAGATCCCGTTCCTCGACCTGATCAACGGCACCATCGAACTCCCCGACGAGCTCTACGCGGTCGTCCGGCCGTAACGGAACGCATGACCGGCCGGATCGATATTGCGCTGACCCGGCTCGACAATGGCCGTGGGCTGGACCTGCCCCGGCAACAGACGGCGGGCGCGGCGGGAGTGGACCTCCTCGCGGCGCTCGGGCCGTCGGAAGTCGTCACAATGCCGCCGGGCGGCCGCGCCATCATTCCGTGCGGCTTCGCAATCGCGCTGCCCACGGGCTATGAGGCGCAGGTGAGGCCCCGCTCGGGGCTGGCTGCGAGATATGGCGTGACGGTGCTCAATTCGCCGGGGACGATCGATGCCGACTATCGCGGCGAGGTGAGGGCGATCCTCATCAACCACGGCAGCGAGTCGTTCACTGTGCGGCGCGGCGATCGGATTGCGCAGATGGTGGTGGCGCCGGTGGGCGCGGTGAGTTTTTCGGAGCGGGAGGCGCTCGATGAAACGGAACGCGGTGCAGGTGGGTTCGGTTCGACTGGCCGCTAGCCTCGTCGCGGCGGCGATGCTTGCGGCGCCGGC
Source organism: uncultured Devosia sp. (assembly GCA_964487765.1). Taxonomy (GTDB): domain Bacteria; phylum Pseudomonadota; class Alphaproteobacteria; order Rhizobiales; family Devosiaceae; genus Devosia_A. Next base: position 6,548 of record CAZASR010000120.1, read on the forward strand.
GCAGGCGGGCGACCGGGCCCTGATCGATTTCATCGGCTATTCGGAGGATGGCCGGTATTTCGCCTTCGAGGAATTCGGCACGCAGGACGGGTCGGGCTTTCCCTATTCCAACATCTACGTCCTCGACGTCGCCAATGACGAATGGGCCGCTGGCACGCCGGTGCGCGTACGGCTCGACGACGAGGCGGCGAGCGAACAGCAGGCCCGCGCCCGGGCGGAAGCCCGGGCCGCCCCGATCCTCGATGAGCTCGGCACGGCGATGCCCGTCGACCTCATCGCGATCAATGCCGATGGCGAGCTGGGCGACGGCAGCTTTCTCACCTTCGGCCAGCCCGGCTATGCGCCCAACCAGGTGCAGGGCGCCTATACGCTGACCCTTTCGACCTTCGCCGTCGAGTCACCGGCGGGATGCGAGGATCTGATCGGCGAGCCCGCCCGGGGGATCGCGCTGACCCTGTCCGGCGGCGAGCACCCGGCCCACCACATCTACCGCGACGGCGACACGCTGCCCCGGTCGCGCGGCTGTCCCTCGACCTACCGCATCTATGCGATCGTGGCGCCGCCCTACGCGGTGCCGCCAGTGGCGCATGTCGCGATCATCGCCACCTACCCCTTCGGCTTCGAGGGCCCCGATCGCCGCTTCATCGCCATCCCGCTCAGCCAGTGACCCTCACGCCCGACGAAACCCGCCGCTATGCCCGCCATCTGGTGCTCAAGGATATCGGCGGCGCGGGACAGCAGAAGCTCAAGGCCGCCAAGGTCGCCGTGCTTGGCGCGGGGGGCCTCGGCAGCCCGGTAATCGCCTATCTCGCCGCGGCCGGCGTCGGGACACTCGGCGTCATCGATGACGACGAGGTGAGCCTGAGCAATCTCCAGCGGCAGATCGTCCACCGCACCGAGGACGTCGGTACGGGCAAGGCCCCGAACGCCGGGCGGTTCGCCGCCGCGATCAACCCCTATGTGACGGTGGTGCCTCATGTAGTGCGGCTCGACGCCGGCAATGCGCGCGCGGTATTCGACGGCTATCAGCTTGTCATCGACGGCACGGACAATTTCGACACGCGCCGCATTGCCGCCGAGGCTGCCGAAGCGTTGCGGCTACCGCTGGTTTCGGGCGCGGTGTCGATGTGGGATGGGCAGGTGACGGTGTTCCTGCCCGGCGGACGCCGATTTGCCGATCTCTACCCCCTGAGCCCCGACCCTGCCGATGTGCCAAGCTGCGAGGCCGTCGGAGTGCTCGGCGCGGTAACCGGGGTCATCGGTACGCTGCTGGCGATGGAAGCGATCAAGCTCATCACCGGTGCCGGCCAGGTGCTGGACGGCCGCCTGCTGCTCTATGACGGTCGCGCGGGACGATTCACCGAACTGGCGTTTTGACCCCGCTCGCCAGCCGGCTCAGGCGGCCCGCCCGCACCAGCCGCGCGACCGAGTGCTACATCAGATCGGGATGGCGGAAGACGAGGGTGGCGTTGGTGCCGCCGAAGCCGAAGCTGTTGCTGAGGGCAATGCCGACATCGACGTCGTCGCGGCGTTCGCGGAGGATGGGCATGTCGGCGAAAGCGGGATCGATAGTGTCAATATTGGCGCTTTCGCACAGGAACCGGTTCTGCATCATGAGGATGCAGTAGATGGATTCCTGGACGCCGGTGGCTCCAAGCGAATGCCCGGTGAGCGACTTCGTGGCCGAGATTGGCGGGCAGTTATCGCCGCCGTTGAAGACGAGGCGCAGGGCATCGATTTCCTTAGCGTCGCCGATGGGCGTCGAAGTGGCGTGCGGATTGATGTAGTCGACAGGCTCCTTGACGGTTTCGAGCGCCATTTGCATGCAGCGCGTCGCGCCCTCGCCCGAGGGGGCGACCATGTCATAGCCATCCGACGTGGCGCCGTAGCCGACGATCTCGGCCAGAATTTTCGCGCCGCGGGCCTTCGCGTGCTCTAACTCCTCTAGCACCAGCACGCCGGCGCCGCCGGCGATGACGAAGCCGTCGCGGGCCGCGTCGTAGGCGCGGCTGGCCCTGGCCGGCGTGGCGTTGAAATCCGAGCTCATGGCGCCCATGGCGTCGAACAGATTGGACATCGTCCAATCCAGATCCTCGTGGCCGCCGGCGAACACGATGTCCTGCTTGCCCATCTGGATCTGCTCGTAGCCATTGCCGATGCAGTGCTTGGACGTCGCGCAGGCCGAGGTGATGGTGTAGTTGAC
>CAZASR010000121.1:0-8725 GCA_964487765.1 uncultured Devosia sp.
CTGTTCACCGATTTCCAGTGGTTCCTGCTGGCCGGCAGGGACACCGTGTTCTTCACGGCGTTCTCGAAATCGCGTTTCGACGCGCCGATGCTGCAGGATCTGGTCGCCAAGATGGTATCCTTGGCGCCGCAGCTCACCCACGGCTTCAGGGGTGCCAAGCCGGGCTACCCGTTCCCGCAGCGCATCCTCGAAGAGATCACCAGCGTGGAGGAGGTCGAGAGCTTCGAGGGCTATCCGGACAAGGGGCTGTCCTCGAGCCAGGACGTGTTCACGCGTCCCGACCTGCCATTGTTCCGCGTGATGGTGGCCAATCTCAAGGACGGTCCCGATGCCGAGGGCCGGATGTCGCTGATCCAGGTGCGCTCGGCCCACTGCCTGATGGAAGGCTCCGACGCGGCACTTCTCACCCGTTCCCAGACCGCCAATCACGGCATCCAATCGGACAAGGGCAAGTCCGAGCGGCTGTTCAAGCGCTTCCGGCAAGGCTTCCGCGGCACGATGATGGCCTGGATTTATTCGATCGCGGGCAATTTGGTGAACGCGCCCGAGCGCAAGCTGTACTACCGCACGCTTGCGATCTCGCGTCACCGGGTGCGCGCGCTCGCCAACAGGCTCGGCATCCGCCAGCGTTCGCTCTATTTCGCGCTCGTGACGCACGCCCTCCATTCGGAAAAGGACCGGCGGCTCAAGGAGAAGTTCATCACGGCCGCCTATACCATGCTCGACACCAAGCGGACGGCGTCGGACGACGACTTCTTCCGCGTGCGGGCGCTCGAGGCGAAGTTTCCGTTCTCGCCGGACTTCGTGACCTATGCGAAGGCCGTGGATGCCGAAATGGCGGCCAGCGAGGACAAGGACATCACCAAGTTCCAGCTCACCATCCTCGCCATGATGCGCGCGCTGCGCAATCTCAGCCGGCGCTTCCCCTGGATGGTCAACGACAAGGTTTGGCGCCTGCAGGGAGCGACAGGCGACATGGTGCTGACCCTGGTGCCGCCGCATCGGACGATGGGGCCGCTGACCGACTGGATGATGGAGCCGATCTATTGCGGCGCCTTCCATCAAGGCACCAACATCTCCACCTTCTGCCCGGGCCGCGAATACATGACGATCAGCTTCGTCGTGGAGGAGCGGCACCTCGAAAACGTGGACAAGATCGAAAGGCTGATCGCCCGGCTTGAGGCAACTGCTTAGTCGGGGAGCGTGCCCGTCGCCAGCCACTCGGCGCATTCGGGCGTGAGGTTGCGTGCAACTTCCGCCTCGTAACGCGCGATGTCATCGGCCCTGAGGACGTCGCGCAAACGGCCATTGGTGCCCTTGTTGATGAAGGTCGCCCCGCCGCCCTTGAACACCATTTTTGCGCGCTCGTCCCTGGCCGCCACCATCTTCATGTAGTCGAGGCTGCAATGCTCGAGGATGGCCGGCCATAGTTTCGGATCGACCTCGATGTCGAGGAAGGCCGCGATCTTTTCGATCTCGCCCCGTAGGTCGGCCTTGAGGTCGTTGAAGTGCACGAGCCTCAGGTTCGGCAGCTGCCGGGCATCGAACCAGCCCTGCAGATGCGACCAGAACGGCCAGTTGGGATAGCCGTCCCGATCCAGCCACTCGAGGAAAGCCAGACGCGTGTCCGGATTGGGGTAAGGGACCGGCGGCTGGTCGGGATAGAGCGCGTTGATGCTTGCCAGCATCTCCGGTGTGAAGCTCTCATGATGGTGGTGCCAGCTCCAGTAGGCATCGCGTCCATCACGGCCGATATAGATGTATTTGGCCTTCGGCGAATAGACGAGCGACTCGAGCGGCAGATGGGTCTTGAGGTACCTGCGGTGAGTTTGCGCCACGGCCCGCTCGACCACCTCGGGTACCATCCGGAAATCCAGCCAGGGCGAGCTTTGGGCACCGTACAGATCGGGTTTTCCGGCGAAGATCAGCTGGCTCACGATCTGCTGCATCCAGGTGGTGCCGGACTTGGCCCAGGTCGCAATGACGATGTCGTCGTCGCGAAACTCGAAACCGTTCCACTTGCGCGAGTCGATCACCCACATGGTGAGCTCGCGCTGTTTTACTGGCCACGCAATAGCAGTATCCATTTGATCGCCCTCAGACGCAGATAAATACTGTAAGTTGACTGTATTATCCCATGCCGGGGAACAATACTCCAGCGCTCTTTGCATTTGCCTCCGCCGATGATAGTGACCCTCGCCAACCCGCGCGGGCGATGAGTCGCCGGCGGGCTTCCTGTTTCTGACAAGACGGAAGGGCCGCCCCTTGGCGAGAATCATCACATCCATCACCGGCGACGCTGCACTGACCTTCGACGACGTGCTGCTGCAGCCCGCGCGCTCGGACGTATTGCCCACCGAAGTCAGCATCAGGAGCCGGGTCACCAAGGACATCGAGCTCAACCTGCCGATCCTGAGCGCGGCGATGGATACGGTGACCGAGCATCAGATGGCGATCGCCATGGCGCAGGCCGGCGGCATGGGTGTGATCCATCGCAATTTCGAGCCGGCCGAGCAGGCCGAACAGGTGCGGCAGGTCAAGAGCTTCGAGAGTGGCATGGTGGTGAACCCCATTACCATCGGTCCCGACGCGACACTGGCCGATGCCCTGGCGCTGATGAGCGCCAACCGCATCTCTGGCATCCCGGTGGTCGCCAATGGCGGGCAGGGCGGGCGCGTGACGGGCAGGCTCGTCGGCGTCCTCACCAATCGCGACGTCCGTTTCGCCACCAATGAGCGGCAAAAGATCTCCGAACTGATGACCCATGCGGGGCTGGTGACGGTCCGCGAAGGCGTCGGCAAGGACGAAGCCAAGCGGCTGCTCCATTCCAACCGCATCGAGAAGCTGCTCGTGGTGGATGATGCCGGCAATTGCATCGGGCTCATCACGGTCAAGGATATCGAGAAAGCGCAGCTCAATCCCATGGCGATCAAGGACGCCCAGGGGCGGCTCCGCGTCGCGGCGGCCTCGACCGTCGGCGACAAGGGCTATGAGCGCTCGATGGAATTGATCGACGCGGGTGTGGACCTCCTGGTGATCGATACGGCGCATGGACACTCCGTGCGGGTCGCCGAGGCGGTGGAGCGCGTGAAGCGCGAAAGCAATTCGACCCGCATCGTCGCCGGCAATGTGGCGACGCGGGAAGCGACACGAGCGCTGATCGATGCCGGCGCGGATTCGATAAAGGTCGGCATCGGTCCGGGCTCGATCTGCACCACCCGCATCGTTGCCGGCGTCGGCGTGCCGCAGCTTGCCGCCGTGATGGCGTGCGCCGAGGAAGCCGACAAGAGCGGCGTTCCGGTGATCGCCGACGGCGGAATCAAATTCTCAGGAGATCTCGCTAAGGCATTGGCCGGCGGCGCGTCCTGCGCGATGGTGGGATCGCTGCTGGCCGGCACGGACGAAAGCCCGGGCGAAGTCTATCTGTATCAGGGGCGCAGCTATAAGGCGTACCGCGGCATGGGTTCGGTGGGCGCCATGGCGCGCGGCAGCGCCGACCGCTATTTTCAGCAGGAGGTGCGCGACAGCCTCAAGCTCGTTCCCGAGGGCATCGAGGGGCAGGTGCCCTATAAGGGCCCGGCCGGCAACGTGCTGCACCAGCTCGCTGGCGGGTTGCGCGCGGCCATGGGGTATACCGGCGCGCACGACCTCGAGGACTTCCGTGAGCACGCGACCTTCGTAAAGATCTCCGGCGCGGCATTGCAGGAGAGCCACGTGCACGATGTGACCATCACCCGCGAGCCGCCGAACTATCGCGGCGGAGCCTGACGGATGCGGCTGCCGGGCCGGCTGAGCGCCGCCATCGAGGTGCTTGCCGATGTCGATGCCCGGCACCGGCCGGTCGCCGAGGCGCTGAAGGCGTGGGGCCTCAACAACAGGTTCGCCGGGGCCGGTGACCGGGCCGCGATCGGCAATCTCGTCTATGACGCGTTGCGCAAGCGCGCGAGCCATGCCTACGCGATGCAAAGCGACACGCCGCGCGCGCTGGTTCTCGCCGTCGCCGTGTTCGACTGGGGCCTGACGCCCGAAGAGCTCAACGACCTTTTCTCCGGCGATGCGCACGCGCCCGAAGTATTGAGCGCCGACGAAGTGCGGCGGCTGAGCGCGAGCGATCCGCTGGAGGATGCGCCCGAACATGTGCGTGCCGATTTCCCGGAATGGGCCGTGCCGTCGCTGAAGCAGTCGCTGGGCGCGTTCTGGCGGGAGGAGGGACGCGCGCTGGCGGCGCGCCCCGCCCTGGACCTGCGCGTCAACACGCTGAAGTCGGACCGCGAGCGGGTGCTGAAATCGCTGGCGCGGGTGCGAGCGGTGGCGATGGATATCTCGCCGGCGGGGGTGCGCATCGCGGCCGGCCAGCGCGACAGCCGGACGCCGAATGTCCAGGCCGACGAGGGCTACCTCAAGGGCTGGTTCGAAGTGCAGGACCAGGGCAGCCAGATCGTGGCGCTGCTGGCGGGCGCGACGCAGGGAGAGCAGGTGCTGGACCTCTGCGCCGGGGCAGGCGGCAAGACGCTGGCCATGGCGGCCGCAATGCGCAATTCGGGCCAGATCTTCGCCCACGACAGCGATCGCCACCGGCTGGCCCCGATCTACGACCGGCTGAAGCGCAATGGCGTCCGCAACGTGCAGGTGCGCGCGCCGGGGCGGGGGGTCCTCGACGATCTTGTGGGCCGGATGGATCGCGTCGTGATCGATGCGCCCTGTACCGGCTCGGGCACGTGGCGGCGCCGGCCGGATGCGAAATGGAAGCTCACGACCGACCAGTTGGCGCTGCGTGTCGAAGAGCAGCGCGCGATCCTCGATGAGGGCGTCCGTTACGTGAAGCCGGGGGGGACGCTGGTTTACATCACCTGCTCGATCCTGAACGAGGAGAACGGCGCGCAGATCGAGGCGTTTCGCGCGGCGCATCCGGAGTTCGAACTGGTGGACCTGGTGCCGGCGCTGGCTGCTCTCGACGCAGCGAACCGCGTACATGCGGGTCGGGAAGGCGTCCTGCTGACGCCGCTAAAGACGGGCACCGACGGGTTCTTCATTTCGGCGCTGCGCCGCGCTGCGTGAAACCCGAATGGTCGCGAGCGCGTTGCCGATGATATGGATGCCATTGCCCTCGACTATCGTAACCCCCGGACCATCATCGTCACGCTCCTGTTTGTCGCGCTTGTCGTCGGCGTGGGCGCGGTCATTGGTGTCAGCGCGTCGCCGGACGCGTGGTATGCGAGCCTCGAAAAGCCACCCTTCAATCCGCCCAACTGGCTGTTCGCCCCGGTCTGGTTCACGCTCTACGTGCTGATCGGCATTGCCGGCGCGCGCACGTATCTGCGCCAGGGTTTCGGCGCGGCCACGTTCATCTGGATCGTCCAGATGCTCCTCAACTGGGCGTGGTCGCCAACCTGGTTCAACCTCCACCTGCCATGGGCGGCCTTCGCCATTATCATCGCGATCCTGGCGCTGATCGTCGCCTTCATCGTGGCGACGTGGCGGAGCGATCGGGTGTCGGCCCTGCTGTTCGTGCCCTACGCCGCCTGGGTAGCCTTCGCTTCGACGTTGAACCTGTCGATCACAACCCTCAACTAAGCATGCAAATCGCGATCGATCGGCTCGGCGAACGTGACGCTGTGGAAGGTCACCGGCAGGCCTTCGCCAATCGGCGAACAGCACATCGGACCGACCTCGACCGTTTCCGGCATCCGCAGGAAAGCGAGGCGGACGAGACGGAACCCGCCTTCGCCCTCGACCTCCACGCGCAGGGCTTCCGCGTGGCGTGTGAGGCGCAGGGTCACCGGTGCGCCGGCGGCGCCCTCGATGGACGTGACCGACCAGTCGGACTGATCGTCGCGCGTGACGACGACGGAGAAATTCCTGCGCCCGTCGGTGAATTCGACGCCGCATTTCATCCAGTTCTCGTTGTCGACGCGCAGCATCGCTCCGGCCTGGTCGTAGAGCGTGGCGTAGGGCGCCGAGAACGTGACGGTCAGCGAAAAGTCACCGGCGACGGGCGTGGCGCGGAAGTGGCCGTTGAGATGCTTGAAGCCGTAGAAGGTGTTGTTCCACCAGTCGGTCTCCTTGCCCGTCGTGACGGAGAGGACGCCGTCGGAGTCGCGATGCGCGGGCGGCTCGTTGATCCACGACGGTGTTCCGAGTGTAGGCACGGTCAACCTGCGGCAGGCGAAAGCGTGGGGGCATGTGGCGTCGGTCGCCGCTCGAGGCCGCGAGCCCAGCGGATGATGGGCTCTTCGAGCAGGGCGTAGGACAGCGTGGCGATGAAGAAGCTCAGTACGACGACGGCGAGGCTGATCCATGCCCAGGCACTCACATTGATCATGCCCCAATAGACGTAGCGCGGCTCCCAAACGACGCGCACGATCTCCATCAGGAAGTAGTGCCAGACATAGACGCCGAACGAGACGCGCGCCACGTAGGCGATCGGGGCGATTTCGGTCACGCGGTGGATCGCCACCGAGCCGGGCACAGTGGCGAGGATCATTGCGACGCCCAGCGGGAACCAGGGGAAGCCATAGGGGATATTGGCGAGCCCGAAGGCGTCGGCCACGGGGAACGAAAGAGCAAGGCTGCCGATCGCTATGGCGAGGCCGGCAAGCGCCGCGACATCGAACCAGCCAGAGCGGAGGCGCGCGAACTGCACCTGAATCCCCGCCGCAAGCGCGCCAACCGCGAAGATCGCGAAGAATGCGAACGGGCTGTAGTTGGGCCACCAGAACTTCGCGCCGCCGACGGTGCCGAAATCCCAGCCGCGCTGGAAGGCGTCGGGCTGCAGGAAGCGCAGCCCGAGAAACTGCAGACCGATCACCGCGGCAATGACGGCGAGCCAGGCCAGACGGGCCCAGGAGCCCCGGAACGGCAGCTTGAACAGCAGCGCGAGACCGATGGGAAGGGCGGCGTAGGCGATGATCTCGGCGCCGATGGACCACAGCGGGCCGTTGAACTCGACGGGGAACCAGGTGAGCCAGTGGAAGCCTGACACGAGGAACAGCCCCGACAAATAGCGCAGCAGCAGGATGCCGTCGAACGGGAAGCCAAGCAGGGTGAAGCTCAGCAGGAACGTGACCGTCAAGGCGAGCCAATAGCCGGGGAGGATGCGGGCGGCGCGGCGCAGGGCGTAGGTCCGCAGTGAGGGCATGGGCTCGCCGCTGTCGAGTGCGAGCCAGAACGGCCGGGAGAGCAGGTAGCCTGAAAGGACGAAGAAGGCGGCGACGCCGAACGCGCCCATGGTGAACCCCATGGCGGTTCCGGTTCCGGCCGGCGGCAGCACCGCCGGTGCGACGCGCTGCGCCACATGATGCGCGACCACCATCAGGCAGGCGACCGCGCGCACGAAATCGGCTCCCGCAAGGCGCGTACTGGTCATGCCGTCCCTCCCCCGCGCTGTCGCGCCGTGTCCCCTTCGCTGCGACGTCAATGTAATCCATTCCACCCGCCGCCTGGGAGCGCAAGGCCGCCGGACCAATTCGACCAGTGGATGGGCGCTGCCGCAGGCCTGGTCTGCGGGCCCTATGCCTTGCGAAAATCGCGGTGTCCCTTTAATTCGCGGCCATGACAGAGCCAGCCCCGCCGCCCGTCGACTCCATACTCATCATCGATTTCGGATCGCAGGTAACGCAACTGATCGCCCGCCGCCTGCGCGAGGCGGGCGTCTATTGTGAAATCCACCCGTTCAACAAGGCCGACGAGGCGTTCCGTGCCCTGCGTCCAAAAGGGGTCATCTTTTCGGGCGGCCCGGCGTCCGTGACCGAGGAGGGGAGTCCCCGTGCACCGCAAGCGGTGCTGGACGCCAACGTGCCGATCCTCGCCATCTGCTACGGCCAGCAGACGCTGGCCCTGCAACTGGGCGGCAAGGTCGAGGGCGGGCATGCCCGCGAGTTCGGGCGCGCCGATATCGAGATCAGGGAGCCCAGCCGCCTCTATGAAGGAGTGTGGGAGATCGGCGGGCGCTACCCCGTGTGGATGAGCCATGGCGACCGTGTGACCGAGCTGCCCGAGGGCTTCAAGGTCGTCGCAACCTCCCCCAACGCGCCGTTCGCGATCGCCGTCGACGAAGCGCGAAGCCGCTACACGACGATGTTCCACCCCGAGGTCGTTCACACGCCCGACGGCGGCAGGCTCCTCGCCAACTTCGTGCACAACATCGTCGGCCTAAAATCCGACTGGACCATGTCGGCCTACCGCGCCCGCATGATCGAGAAGATCCGCGCACAGGTCGGCAAGGGCAGGGTGATCTGCGGGCTCTCCGGCGGCGTCGATTCATCGGTTGCCGCCGTGCTGATCCACGAAGCGATCGGCGACCAGCTCACCTGCATCTTCGTCGATCACGGCCTGATGCGGCTCAATGAAGCCGACGAAGTCGTCCAGATGTTCCGCGACCACTACAACATTCCGCTGGTGCATGTGGACGCAAGCGATGCCTTCCTCGGCGCGCTCGAAGGCGAGAGCGATCCCGAGACCAAACGCAAGACCATCGGCCGGCTGTTCATCGAAACCTTCGAGGCCGAGGCGAGGAAGATCGGTGGCGCGCAGTTCCTCGCGCAAGGGACGCTTTATCCCGACGTGATCGAGAGCGTCAGCTTTTCGGGTGGACCGTCCGTCGTCATCAAATCGCACCACAATGTGGGGGGCTTGCCCGAGCGCATGGACATGCAGCTCGTCGAGCCGCTGCGCGAGCTGTTCAAGGACGAGGTGCGCGCGCTCGGCCGGGAGCTGGGGCTGCCCG
>CAZASR010000122.1:0-8688 GCA_964487765.1 uncultured Devosia sp.
CAGCTCGACCATCTGCGCATGCTGCGGCGCGCCAACTACCCCATCGTGCTGCTGGTGGCGGAAGCCGATGCCGGGATCGACGCCGTGGGGATGGATGAACGCCGCGGCGCCTACAAGGCGACCCGCCACCTGATCGATGTCGGCCATCGCCGCATTGGCCTCATCGACGGGGCCAATCCGCAGGGTAATCACGAAAAGTGCGACGGCTACCAGCAGGCCCTCGCCGAGGCCGGCATTGCCTTCGATCCCGGCCTTATCCTCGACCCGCGGGGCACCTCGGTGGATCGGGGCTACTGGGCCGTCGACGGTATTTTGCGCGGCAAGGACCGCCCGACGGCGATCTTCGCTGCCAACGATTCGCTGGCGCTGGGTGCGCTGCGCTGGTGCCTCAAGCACGAGGTGCGCGTGCCCGAGGACGTCGCCATCGTCGGCATGGACAACATCGAATTCGGCGAATATGCGGGCGTGCCGCTGTCGAGCGTCGACTATGCTGTCGAGACGGTGACCCGTATGGCGGTCGAGCGGCTGATGCGACTGATCGCGGCCGGCGACCAGCTGCCCGAGCCGCACATCACCCAGATCGAGCCCGACCTCGTCATTCGCGATTCGACACGCGCGCCGCGCTGAGCTTTCTGAGCCCCTTGCCGAGCTGCTTGAGGGCCTTCTTGCCCAGCATGTCGCGGACCGCACGCTCCGCGTCTTTTTCGGCATCGCGCCAGATCTCGAGGGCGAACAGTCCGGCTTCGGTGAGGACGACATATTTGGCCCGGCGATCGACCGGATCGGGCTCGCGCCGGATGAGGGCGAGCTTTTCGAGCTGATCGAGCGATTGCTGGACGGCCTGCTTGGTGAGCCCCATGCGTTCGGCCAGCAGCGATTGCGAGATGCCGGCGAGGGTAACATGATCGAGCACGGCCGCGGCGGCTCCGAGCGGCGGCGCCTGGCGACGGGCCAGCGCGCCGTCGAGGGCGACACGCCAAGCGTCCTGGGCCTTCGCCAGCAGCGCGCCGAGCCTTGGTTTGGGTTGACCGTCAAGCATATTGACCGATCATCCTCCGTGGTGGGGCACCTGGTCAAGGAACGTGCGCGCAGCGGCCGCATTGAGTGCGAGGCAAGGAGACAGCAATGGCGAAACTGAGTGCAAAGGAGCGCGACAAGGCGCTCGGCCGGCTCAATGGCTGGGTTTACGACGAGGGCGCCGATGCCATCTCGCATGAATTCAAGTTCAAGGATTTCTCGGAAGCCTTCGCCTTCATGACCCGCGTCGCATTGCTGGCCCAGGCCGCCGACCATCACCCCGAATGGTCCAATGTGTACAACAGGGTGTCGGTGACGCTGACCACGCATGATGCCGGGGGGTTGACCGCCAAGGACGTGGAACTGGCCGAAGGCATCGACCGGCTGCTGAGCTGAGCTCAATGGAAGTTCCTCCCCTTGGGCAGGGCGGCGCGTGCTGCCCGCTCCGCGGCCTCGTCTTTGCGGATTTGCGAAAGCTCGTGATAGGGCGGCAGGTCGCCGTCGCGTGCCTGGTCGCCCGGGATGAGAGCGGCGTTGCCCAATGACTTGCCGCCGGCAAGGGCAACGAGATCCTCGGTCATGTTGGTGAAGCTTTCAGCGACGACGTGGATCACCCTGCCTTCGATCTGGAGCCTGCCCTTCACGGCCATCATGCGCGAGCTCAGGATGACATGGCGGTGCGTGTCGAAGGCCGAGGACCAGATGACGATATTGGCAATGCCGGTTTCGTCTTCGAGCGTTGCAAAGACAACGCCGGTCGCCGTGCCCGGCCGCTGGCGGACCAGCACGAGACCCGCGACTTCGACCCGCTGGCCATTGCGTTGCTTCTCGAGCGCGGCGCAGGGGAGAATGCCGCGTCTGTCGAGCGACGTACGCATGAAGCTGACCGGATGCGCCTTGAGCGAAAAGGACATCGTTCTATAGTCATGGACGACATCCTCGCCCGGTGACATCAGCGGCAGGTCCGACACGTGCTCGTTGCGCGGCGGCGCCAATCGGTCATCCTGTGCAAACAGCGGCAGGGTCTCGGCGCCATCGGTGCCGATCAGCCCCCGCACGGCCCACAGGGCCTTGCGCCGGTTCAGCCCGAGCGACTGAAAGGCATCGGCTTCGGCGAGCTTTTCGAGGGCGGCGATGGGCAATCCCGTGCGCAGCCACAGATCGCGAACCGACGCATAGCCGCTGCCGCGCCGCGCCATCAGGATGGTGGCATGAGCCTCCTTGAGCCCCGAGACCGACGCAAAGCCGAGACGGATCGCCTTGGTGGACCAAATATCCTGCCGTTGCTCGGCATGCCGGTCCCAGGTTCGCGACGCCGCCGGCGTTCCCTCCTCAAGGATGCTCCACAGATCGGAGCGGTTGATATCGACCGGCCGAACCTCGACGCCATGCTCGACAGCATCCCTGATCAACTGCGCCGGCGCATAAAAGCCCATCGGCTGGCTGTTGAGCAGCGCCGTGGTGAACACATCCGGATAGTGGCATTTGAGCCAGCACGAGACATAGACCAGCAGGGCGAAGGAGGCGGCATGGCTTTCCGGAAAGCCATAGGACCCGAAGCCTTCGATCTGCCTGAAACAGGCCTCGGCGAATTCGCGCGGATAATTGTTGGCCAGCATGCCGGCGATGAACTCGTCGCGGAAAACGCCGACCCCGCCCGTGCGCTTGAAGGTGGCCATCGAACGCCTGAGCTTGTCGGCCTTGCTCGGTGAAAAGCCGGCGCCCACAATGGCGATCTGCATCGCCTGCTCCTGGAACAGCGGAATGCCCAGCGTGTGGCCGAGCACGGCCTCGAGCTCGGGGCTGGGATAGGTGACCGTCTCGCCATTGATCCGCCGCTTGAGATAGGGATGGACCATGCCGCCCTGGATGGGACCGGGCCTGACGATCGCCACCTCGATGACGAGATCATAGAATTTGCTCGGCTTGAGCCGCGGCAGCATCGACATCTGCGCGCGGCTTTCGATCTGGAACACGCCGATGGTGTCGGCGCGGTGCGTCATGGCGAAGACCCTCGCCGCATCCGCTTCGTCATTGTCGCACCGCTCGCGGATGTCAGAGATGGTGAGATCCTGCTGGTAGTGCTGGTGCAGGAGCTCGAAGGCGCGGCGCAGGCAGGTCAGCATTCCCAGCGCCAGCACATCGACCTTGAGGATGCCCAGGGCGTCGATATCGTCCTTGTTCCATTCGATGATCGCGCGCGTATCCATCGCCGATTTGCTGATCGGCACCAGCCTGTCGAGCTCGTCGCGGGTAATGACGAAACCGCCGACATGCTGGCTGAGATGGCGCGGAAAGCCGTGCAGGTCGCGCGCGCATTCGAGCACCATGGCGAGCGTGGGTTCGTCCGGATCGAGACCGGCCTGCCGCATCTCCTGCCTGGTGGCGCTGCTGCCCCAGCCCCAGTGCAGCTGGTTGATGGCGTCGATCGTGTCGTCGGACAGCCCGAACACCTTGCCGACTTCGCGCAGCGCCGCCTTTGAGCGATAGCAGATCACATTGGCGGTGAGGCCCGTGTGGTTGCCGCCATATTTGGCATAGACATATTGCATCACCTCCTCGCGCCGCTCGTGCTCGAAATCGACATCTATATCGGGCGGCTCGTCGCGCTCGGTGGAGATGAAGCGGCCGAAGACGAGGTTGCCGCCATCGGGATTGACCTCGGTGATTTCGAGGCAGAAGCACACGGCGGAATTGGCAGCCGAGCCGCGTCCCTGGCAGAGAATCCTGAGCTCGTAGCGCGCGTGATGGACGATATCGCGCACGGTGAGGAAATAGGGGGCGTAGCCCTTATAGGCGATGAGGCAGAGCTCCATCCAAAGGGTGCGCTTCACCTCGTCTGGAATGTTGTTGTGGTAGCGCCTGGCCGCCCCTTCCCAGGTCAGTCGCTCCAGCGTTTCCTGCGGATGCTCGCCATTGCCCCAGGCTTCGGTGGGATAATTGTATTTGAGCTGATCGAGACTGAAGCCGATCCGGCTCGCAAAGCGCTCCGTTTCGGCAATGGCATCGGGATGCTCGCGAAACAGGCGCGCCATTTCGAGGGGCGGCTTGATGTGACGCTCGGCATTGGGCTCGAGCCAGCGTCCGGCCGCGGCGATGGTGCGATGCTCGCGGATGCAGGTGACGACATCCTGCAGCACGCGGCGGCCATGTTCGTGATAGAGCACATCATTGGTGGCAAGCAGCGGCACGCCGTGGCGCCGCGCCAGATCGGCTAGACGATTGAGCCAGGCGCGATCGTCGCCGGCAAAGCGGCACGCGGCACCAACCCAGACCCGGCCGGGCGCATGCGCCGTGAGCGCGGCGAGCACGGTTTCGGTTCGGCCCCAATCGGCCTCGTTCGGCATGACGATGAAGAGCTGGCCGATGGTGAAGTCCTCGGCCTGAAGCGAGGCAACATTGTCGGACGCGAAGCCCGGCGCGAGGTCGCCGAAATGCAGCACCGGCGCGCCTTTCTCGCCGCGCATATTGCCCAGGCTGATCAGCTTGCAGAGGCGCCCATAGGCCTCGCGATCGGTGGGATAGGCGACGATATCGGGGGTGCCGTCGGCAAAGCAGAGCCGGGTGCCGACGAGATAGCGGAAATCCCCCGGGGGCGGCGGATTCATGTCGCGCAGAGCGACATAGGCCCGCACGACACCGGCGAAGCTGTTGCGGTCGGTGAGGCCAAGGCCCCCCAGTCCCAGCGCCGCGGCGGTGGCCGCCAGCTCTTCGGGGTGCGACCCGCCGCGCAGGAACGAGAAATTGGAGGTCGAGACGAGCTCGACATAACCCGGAGTGGACGAGGCGGCCGGCAGCGTGTTGTCGTTGTGGTGGCGCGGCGGCAGGCGGTTCATGCGAAGAACCCGTGCATGTACCAGCGCGGCTGTGGCGCGAGCCCGAGGAGGCCGAGGCGGAACAGCCAGAAGCGGCGGCCGCTGTCGTCCTCGGCGATGTAGTAATCGCGGGTCTGGCGGCCTTCGTGGTAGTACCTGGCGGCCTCCTCGCCGAATGCGGCCTCGATGGCGGACTCGTTGAGGGCGAGCCGCAGATTGGTGTGCTGCCATTCCGCGGCCAGGCGCTCGGGGCCCGAGGCCTTGACGAAGCGATAGGAGACACGCCGCCAGATCATGCGCGAGGGCGGCGCATCCGGTACTTCGGCAATGACGGTGATGGGCTCGGGCTGCGGCAACAGCCGCAGCGGGCGCGGCCGGCTGACCGGCGGCGGCTCTTCCGCAGGCGGTGGCGAAGACGCGACGGCCGGCTCTAGCCGGACCGCCAGTTCGGGGATATGGCTGTTGACCGGCTGCGAGCGGAGGACGGCGAGCGTACCGAGCCGGCTGCTCATCAGGTCGTAGAGCGTATCGAGGCTGGCAGCGCCGTCGTCGCTGCCGAAGGCACCTGCCTGCACCGCCCCGAGCGGGGTGAGCGAAGCCGCCGCCAGCCGGATCATGTCGATGCCGAAGCCGGCATCGTATTCGCCTTCGAGCCGCTCGGCGCGATAGGAGAACAGCCGGCCGATATGGGGGGCATCGCGCGTGGCGCGGGCGGAATTGACCGACAGCGTCATCACCTTGTGGTCGACGCGATAGAGGAACAGGTGGAAGGTCTGGGCGCCGAGTCCGGCATGCTCGAGCTGCAGCGACAGCGTGACGGCGAGATCGTGCGCGGTGAGCAGCACGTCCTCGATGAGACCGATGGGCTCGGGGAAGCGACGTTCCACGGCATGTTCGGCGAGCGGCAGGCGCGGCGTAACCTTTTCCTCGACCCAGCCCAGCGCCTGATCGAGCCGGAGCAGCAGCGCGGTGCCGAAGCGGGCCTGGAGGGCATGCCGGTCGCGCGCATAGAGCTGGCCGACCTGCCTGAGCCCGAACTGCTTGAGGCTTTCCACCTGCGCCGGCTCGAGCCGCAGCGCCGCGACCGGGAGGGTGCGCAGCATGGCCTGCTCCTGGCCTTCGGCAACGACGCGGCCGGGACTGAAGCGCGCCAGCGCCCAGGCGGCGCCGAGGGTGGAGGCGACGGCGCCCATGACGGTGTAACCCAGCGCCGCAAGCCGCCCGGTGAGCCACTCGAGCATCCGGGTCTCGCCTCCGAACAGGTGGCTGACCCCGGTGATGTCGAGCGCGAGATCGCCCCAGGGCGAGACGTCGGTGACGATCGAGACGATGGGACTGGCATTGGAGTGCCAGTCCGCCAGGTCGGCGAAGATGCGCGCCGTGGTGTCGCGGTCGATCTCGCGCGCATCGAGATCGGGCACGATGGCGCGGGCATCGGACAGGTTCTGCCCGACATGGAGGCCGAGCGCACTCGCCGCCCCATCGAGCTCGACGATCTTCATGGCGCCGCGCTGCTTTTCCCACAGCGCCAGCGGCCGCCTTGACGCGGCGAGCGCCGGATCAGCCCGTTTGAGGCAATCGGTCGCCCAGCGCGGCAGGTGCAATATGAGATGCCGGCGCGGCGACCGGAGGCCGGGCGAAATCTCTGCTGCCGATGTCTGCCAGAACGAGGCCATTTTCCGTCCAGTCGACGAGATACTGTTCACCTGAAGGAGCGGCCTTGCGGCCGAGGCTGCCCTTTTCGAGGGTCAGGCGCCAACGGGGCGGACCGGGTGCCTTCTCGTCGAAAGGGGGCGACGCGCTCAGTTGCGGCTCGACCCGCCAGCGATAGCGGGCGGCGGTGGCTTCGCGGTCGCGCGCATAGCGCACGAGAAACACCGAGGCGCCCGAGGCTGCCGCCCGCAGCGTCAACCGGCGCGAGGCGGTGAAATCGAGCGCCTTGTGTGGCGTGGCGACGTCGGCGAGCACCGCCCCGACCGCCCGGCAGGCAATCGCCTCCTCCATCGCCCAGAGCAGCTCGGCGATGGTGTCGGTGCGGATCATGACCAGCGCCGCCTTATCGAGCCCGAAGGTGCGAAACCCCAGGGGATAGGCAAGGCCCAGCTCCTGCGTGTCGGACTTGAGCCCGAGCAGCAGCAGTCCGGGCCGTGCGGCCGACAGCATGGATCTGGCTTGCGCCAGCGCGAAGCCGAAGGCGGCCCCGCTATTGACGGGCGTATCGGCAAAAATCTCATGCACATAGCCGCGCGGGGTCGCGAGCAGGCCCGGGACCGACTCCATTGCCCTGTCGGCCAGAACCGGTCTGGTTTCGCAGGCGGCGACTTTCTCCTTGAGCGCCGCAATGGTTTTGGCCTTGTCGCCCAGCATGGGGAGGGCTCCCTGCGTTCTGTCGATGACGGAACAAATAGAGAACAACGGAGTCCGTTCTGGAGTCAAGCGAGGACAGGAAAAGATTCTTATCGGCCCCGGTCGCCATGTGGTCGAAACGCCGCGCTCGGCTTCAATAGCGCGTGAGACAGTTCCGCTGCCCCTTTCGCCCGGCACCCGTGACGCATTATCTCGGGGCCAACACGGAGACGCCCATGTTCGAGGCCATTTCCCGCCTCTTCCGCGACAAGGACACCACCCCCGACCTGCACCACGAGCCGCGCCTCGCCGTAGCGGCGTTGCTCGTCCATCTGGCTTCGGTCGACGGCTCGGTCTCCGATGCCGAGCGCGAGGCGGTCCGCAATGCGCTGATGGATTTCTACGGGCTCAACGAGAGCGAGGTCGACGTGCTGGTCGCCGACGCCACCAGGCGCGACAGCGAGGCGGTGGATTTCTACCGCTTCACTTCGGCCATCACCCAGCTGCCCGAAGCCGAGCGGATCGAGATCATCCGCATGATGTGGCAGGTGGTTTTCGCCGACGACAAGAATCACGAGCTCGAGGACAACATGGTCTGGCGCATCGCCGAGCTGATCGGCGTATCGGCCCGCCAGCGCACCGTGCTGCGCCGCCAGATGTCGCGCGGCCTCGCCTGAGCCGCCCTCCTGCCGCATCTTGCCGGCGATTCGCCGCTGCGCATGGCCGCAGGGCCACAACTATGCCTTGCATTTGCGCCGGCGCCTGCGCGACAAGGCGCCCTCCCCCCAGCTCCGGCCCAACTGATGAACATCGACGCCATTCCGACCGGCACCAATCCGCCCGACGACTTCAACGTGATCATCGAAGTGCCGCTGGGCGGCGAGCCGATCAAATACGAGCTCGACAAGGCGTCCGGCGCCCTGTTCGTCGACCGCTTCCTCTATACGCCGATGCGCTATCCCGGGAACTACGGCTTCATCCCGCATACGCTGTGCGGGGACGGCGATCCGCTCGACGTGCTGATCATGAATTCGCGCCCGGTGGTGCCCGGCTGCGTGGTGCGCTGCCGGCCCTTCGGCGTGCTGGTGATGGAAGATGACGGAGGCCAGGACGAGAAGATCCTCGCCGTGCCCGCCCACAAGCTCACCGCCATGTACGACAAGATCCACGATCTGAGCGACATGCAGGATATCCAGGTCGAGCGCGTGAAGCATTTCTTCACCCACTACAAGGATCTCGAGCCCAGCAAGTGGGCGCGCATCTCGCATGTGGGCAATGCCGCCGAGGCGCGGCAGGTGATCGTCGATTCGATCGCGCGGGCCCGGGCCGCCGGCTGAGCCCAGCTCAAACGATGCTCCAGTCGGAGCGTTCGGGCATGACGAAGCCTCCGGCGACCCACGGGGTCCCGGGTTCTGGAACCTTGGGACAAAACTGTCCCGCGGTGCGGAGTGCGCAGGTGCGCCTCCGAAGAAAGGGGAAGCGCTGGAATTCCAGACGCCTCCCACGCACT
>CAZASR010000123.1:0-8648 GCA_964487765.1 uncultured Devosia sp.
ACCTACGTGTTCACCACCGGCGGCATCGGCCCGACCCATGACGACATCACCGCCGACGCCATCGCCAGGGCCTTCGGCGTGCCGCTGCCCGTCAATCCGGAAGCCCGCGCCATGCTCGAGGCGCGTTGGAAGGACCGCGGGGTCGAGCCCAACGAGGCGCGCCTGCGCATGGCGCGCATCCCCGAAGGCGCCAGCCTCATCGTCAACAATGTCAGCGCGGCACCCGGCTTCCGCATCGGCAACGTCCATGTGATGGCCGGGGTGCCGGTCATCATGCGCGCCATGCTCGATTCCATCGCCCCCACGCTCGAGGGCGGCCGCCGGGTTCACACCCTCGCTGTCCGCTCGCGCGTAGGGGAGGGCAATATCGGCACCCCGCTGGCCGCACTGCAGCAGCAGTTCCCCGACGTGAAGATGGGCTCTTATCCGCGCATGGGCGATGGCACGGTCATGACGGAGATCGTGCTGCGCTCGCCTGACGAGGCCCGGCTGCGCCTGGCCGCAGCCGCCGTCCACCTCATGGTCGCCGCCGAACACCGGCGCGTCGGCCTTCCCGACCCCGATCCCTATTGAGTTGAAAAGCACGACGAGAGGCAGCCACGATGACCGACGCCCGCGACAAATCCTTCCCCGTGAGCTGGGACCAGTTCCACCGCGACAGCCGCGCGCTGGCCTGGCGGCTGAGCGAGGCCGGCCCCTTCGAAGCCTGCGTCGCAATCACCCGCGGCGGCCTCGTGCCGGCCGGCATCGTGGCGCGCGAGCTCAACATCCGCACCATCGAATGCGTGTCGGTCAAGAGCTACGACCATCAGAACCAGGGCTCGGTCAAGGTGCTCAAGCCCATCGCCCCCGAAATCATCGAGGCCGCCAAAGCCGGCAAGAAAGTCCTGATCGTCGACGATCTCGTCGACACCGGCGCCACCGCCCGCGTCGTCCGCGAGATGCTCCCCGGCGCTCATTTCGCCACCGTCTACGCCAAGCCCAAGGGGCGCGATCAGGTCGATACCTTCATCACCGAAGTGAGCCAGGACACCTGGATCTTCTTCCCCTGGGACCTCGATTTCACCTACGTCGCCCCGATCTCCGGCGCGACGGACTAAGCTACTGCGGCACGATGTCGGTCTGCAGCCGCGCGCTGGGTCATTTTCATCTATCCCTGAGCGAGGGCGGGGCAGCGCTCTGGTGCGGGCGGTGGGACTCGAACCCACACGGGGATACCCCCTCGGGATTTTAAGTCCCGTATGTCTACCATTCCATCACGCCCGCGCCGGCCTGATGTGTCATAGTCCGGCGCGGAGGCGCAACAATGCTCATCAAGCTCGAGGTCCTCGAAGCCATCAAACGCGGGGACATCACCCTGCAGTTCCGGCGCTGGACGCGCCCGTCCATCAAGCCCGGCGGCACGCTCAAGACCAAAATCGGACTCCTCGGCATCGGCGCGATGACCGAGATGTCCCCGGACGACGTCACCGCCGCGGATGCCCGCAAGGCCGGCTTCACGGACCTCGCCGACTTCCGCCGCTGGCTCGACTCCATGAAGCAGGGGCCACTCTTCCACCGCATTGAAGTGCGCTACATTGGGCCCGCACCAAAATCGTGAGGACCGCCATGCGTCGCCTGTTCCTTGCCGTGCCTTTCGTTCTCGCCGCCTCGGCCGCCTTTGGCGCCGGATGGGAATCCGGCCTGCAGGAGGATGAGGGCGGCTCCGTCATGATGGCCTGGGTGCAGGGCACTTCGAGTTCCGGCGTGCCGCCCGAACTGCGCCTCTTCTGCGGCAACGATCTCTCCCTGCGCTACGGCATTGCGGATGGGGCGAGCAGTTCGCCGGACAGTCCCCCCGTGACGTTCCTCTTCGATTTCGGCGAGGATACCGTGTCGCTCGACATGCAATACGAAGACCTCGACGGCATGTATGCCGCCTATATGGAGCCGGACGCGCCGGTCGTCGGCCTCCTGCGTTCCGAGCTCGCGGTCGCCGTCGACGCCCCGAGCGGTCCGTGGCCGGTGCAGGAATTTACCCTTTCGGGCTCCAGTCGCGCCGTCGGCGCGGTGCTCCAGACCTGCAACTGACAGGCCTTGACCCTCACGCCGCGTGAGGGACTATCTCATCGTCCGGCGGAGGCGCGGGACGAATGAAGATGCTGACGGTCAAACAGGTGGCGAGAATCTCGGGCGTGTCGGTCCGGGCGCTGCACCATTATGACGAAATCGACCTTCTGAAGCCCGCGTCGATCGGACGAAACGGCTATCGCTATTATGGGCGGGACGAATTGCTGCGCCTGCAGCAGATCCTGCTCCATCGCGAACTCGACATTCCGCTGGGCGAAATCAGGGCCATCCTCGATGATCCGCACTTCGACCAGCTCACGGCGCTGCGCACGCAGCGGGAGAAGCTCGCGGCCGAGGCGAAGCGTTACGCCCGACTGGTCCGGACGATCGACCGCACGATCGCCGATCTGAACGGAGAAAGTGCAATGCGAAACGCTGAACTGTACAAGGGCATCTCGGCCGACAAGCAGGCCGAATATGAAATGTGGCTGATCGAGAAATATGGCGGCGACATGCCCGAGCGCATCGTCACCAGCCGGAAGAAGTATGAGAGCCTGAGCGACGCCGAGAAGGCCGCGCTCAACGACGAACTGATGGAGATCGAGACGGCTTGGGCCGATGCCATGAAGAACGGCGTTCCGGCAGACAGCGCCGTGCTCGATCCGTTGCTGCGCCGTCACCGCGACTGGGTCTCGGCCATGTGGAACAAGCCGTGCCCGCCCGAGGCCTATGCCGGGCTGGCCGATCTGCATCTGAGCCACCCCGATTTCGTCTCGCGCTACGAGGCGCTGGGCGAGGGCTTCTCGGACTATCATGCCGAGGCGATGCACGCCTACGCCAGGCGCCTTGCGGCGTGATCGCGCGGCTCGAACTTTCTCGGAACCATCCCTTGCCGCCTCGCATTGGGTGGGTCCTGAGGAAGTAACGACGCCTCAGTGAATGCGGGCTGTTCACTCACGCGCAGTCCGGAGCGAAGGGCTGCCCTTGTCGGGTAGCCTTTTCGTTTGCCCCGATCTGGGCGAAGCTGGCCCATGATCGGAAGCGTCCTCACCGGCATCGTCGCCGCCATCCACATCTACATCCTCGTGCTCGAAATGGTGCTGTGGGACACCGGGCGGGGCCGCCGGGCCTTCGGCATGACGCCGGCATTCAGCAAGGCGACCAGGGCGCTTGCCGCCAATCAGGGCCTCTACAACGGCTTCCTTGCCGCCGGCCTGGTCTGGGGCATCTGGCTGGGCGATGCCGGCGATCCGGTCAAGATTTTCTTCCTGCTGTGCGTTACGGTCGCCGGTGTCTTCGGCGCCGCCACCGTCGGCATGCGCATCCTCTGGGTGCAGACCGTCCCCGCGCTCATCGCTCTCGTGGCTGTGATCTATATGTAGCCTTGCCGTTGCGAATGCAGGCCGTCCCGGCCTAGACTTTCGGCCGCTGGGGCGCACGCATGCGAGGTTCTCATGTGGGACTTTTCCGTCGGCCGTACGCTTGGTCTCATGGGCCAGACGCTTCCCTTCATCGTATTTCGCGTCATCGTCTATTTCGCGGTCGCCGCGACCTTCGTGCTCGTCACCGGCGTCGGGGCAGGGGTCGGCTGGGGCATCGGCGCTTTCGGTGATGCCGACTTCCAGGCCGGCGCCACCGCATGGGGCGGCATTGTGGGCTTCGGTCTCGTCGCCGGCGCCATCTTCTTCGTGCGCGAATACATCCTCTACCTCGTCAAGGCGGGCCACATCGCGGTCCTGGTGGAACTGATCGACGGCCGCGGCATCCCGCAGGGCCAGGGCCAGGTCGGCTATGCGCAGGGCCTCGTCCGCGAGCGCTTCGCCGAAACCAATGTGCTGTTCGCCATCGACCAGATCGTCAAGGGCGTCCTCGCCGGCATCCTCGGCCTGCTCCAGGGGCTGACGGCGCTGCTGCCGATCCCTGGCCTCCAGAACATCGTCGGGATCGTCCGCGCGTTCCTGCGCATCGCCATCGGGCTGATGGACGAGGTCATCCTCGGCTATCTGTTCCGCACCCGCGCCACCAATCCGTGGGCCGGCGCGGAAACGGCGCTCGTCTACTACGCGCAGAACTACAAGGTGCTGCTCCGGAACGCCGCCTGGCTCACCGTCATCACCTACGTCCTCGCCTTCGTGGTGTTCCTCGTCATGCTGGCGCCCGCCGCCGCGCTGGTGTGGTTCATTCCCAACGCCTGGGGTGCCGGCGGCATCGTCTTCGCCATCCTCTTCGCCTGGGCCGTAAAGGCGGCGCTCATCGAGCCCTTCGCCATCGCGGCCATGATGGACGTCTATTTCCGTGTCATCGAAGGCCAGGCGCCCGATCCCGCCTGGAACGAGCGCATTGGCCAGGTGAGCCGCAAGTTCCGGGACCTCAAGCAGCGCGCCGCCAACTGGGTCGGCCACCGCACCCCGCCGCAGCCGTCCGGCTTCACGGCACCAGGAGGGCCCGTAGTCTGATGCGCTACGCCCTCGTCGAAACCGACATCGGCATTTTCGGCATCGCCTGGACCGACGAGGGGCTCGCCCGCGTGGCGCTGCCCGGATGGGACCGCGCCCGCACCGAACTATGGATTTCTCGCGATCCCGCCGAGCCCGGCTTCCCCGATGGTCGCATCGCCTCGCTGCCCGACCGCATCAGGCGCTACGCGCAGGGCGAGCGCGAGGACTTCTCCGACGTCGCCCTCGACCTCAGCGGCATCCCCGACTTCAACCGCCAGGCTTATGCCGAGTTGCTGAAGGTCGGCTACGGCGAAACCACCACCTACGGCGCGATCGCCCGCACGCTGGGCGACGTGGCGCTCTCCCGCGCGGTGGGGCAGGCCATGGGCGCCAACCCCATCCCGCTCGTCATCCCCTGCCATCGCGTGCTCGGTGCCGACGGCCGCACCGGCGGCTTCTCCTCGCCCGGCGGCGTCACCGCCAAGATGCGCATGCTGGCGCTCGAACACGCCGCGAGCCCAACCGGCCAATACGCCTTCGGCTTTTAGCGCTCTTCGCTGTCCGTCCCTCTCGGCCGTCATGAGAGACGCCCGCGCCCTAGACGAAGCTGTAGTGCAGCCGTGCCATCCCCGGCCCGAGCGCCTTCGCCGACAGCAGCTTGAGCGACTGCTTGTGCCCGGTCGGTGGAAACAGCGGATAGCCGCCACCGACGATCGCGGATGCAAAATAGATCTCGATCTCGTCCAGCGCCCCGCGTTCGATGAACGCCATCTGCAATTTTCCGCCGCCAAGCATCCACACATCGCCATCGTCCAGCGCGCGCAGTTCGGCGATCAGCGTATCGATGTCCGAGCGCGTCTCGAGCGTCCCGATGGGGTTGTCGATCGGCCGGCTGGTCACCACCAGCACGCGCTGCGCGCCATAGGCCCAGTCCGCGCCCGAGCGCACCAGCCAGTCATAGGTCGCGCGGCCCATCACGATGGTGCGGATGCCCTTGATGAAGATGTCGTAGTGATGTTCGCCCAGCTCCGCCTCTGCCTTGAACAGCCAGTCGAGCCCTTCGTTCTCGTCCGCGATGAAGCCGTCGAGACTGGCCGCGATGTAGCCCACGATCCGCGCCATACGCATTCTCCTCGATCCTGTGAGGCTGCCACTTAACGGAGCGCGCTGCCAGTTTGTGGCAGTTGCGGCGGCCGGCTAATGTGTCTCCCATGGCTCCGCCCGCATCCCGCTACCACGACTATGTCCGCCACTCTCTCGCGACGCGGATTCCTGCCATCATCAAGCTCGCGGAAATCGGCCAGGA
Organism: uncultured Devosia sp.; assembly: GCA_964487765.1. GTDB lineage: Bacteria > Pseudomonadota > Alphaproteobacteria > Rhizobiales > Devosiaceae > Devosia_A. The sequence continues at coordinate 5,794 of CAZASR010000123.1, forward strand.
GCCTGGTGCCATCCGCCAGCTCCACGCTATCGCCCGGGCGGTCGAGGCCAATGCGCCCATGGTGCTCGACCTCCACGATTGGCCGCTCGCTGGCTGGGAGGCGTTGCCGTCGCGCGTCAACGGCAAGCGACCCACCGACGCCGCCTTCTTCGATTTCGAGCACTGGCTCTATTTTCGCGTCCTTCGGGCGGTCGGCTACCAGCAGACGCAGGCCGATCCGTTCCGCGCCACCAAGCATCGCGACCTCGAGCGTCACATCAACTGGGCCGACCTTGCGCTTCAGCAGACGCGGACATTGCCCGAAGCGCTGACCCTCGCGCTCCACGCCAATGGCCACGATCTTTCGCAACTGGCCGCCCCCGCCTCGAGCCACTATCTGGGCGGCGACACGCTGGGGATCGACCCGGCCGCCATCCGCCGCCTCAACATCATCGCAGACAATTTCGGCGGCGAGTTCGTTGCCGATCTGGTGCTCGCCATCGTCGCCGCCGAGGCTGGGAGCGAGGTCGTCATCCACGTCAAGCAACTGCCCATGTTCGTTTCCGACACCACCGCCGACGACGTGGTCATCCTGCTCGATCGGCTCGCTACCGGCTCGAGCTTCGCGCGCCGCCTGCAGAACGCGGTGGACAGCGGCTCGATCCGCACAGCGTCGCACCCCTTCTGGTCGGCGCCGTTGTTCATGGACAGCGTGCCCCTCGACGAACTCGACGCGGGCGAGGGGGTGCTTACCGTCCTCAAGGGCGATCTCAACTTCCGGCGCGCCGTCGGTGACGTCACCGTGCCGATCGACACGCCCTTCCAATCCCTGCCCGTGCTGCCGCCCGTGCCGATGCTCGCGCTGCGTTCGATCAAGTCATACTGTGTCGCCGGCATGGATGGCTGGCCTGCCGGCATGTCGCGCGAGGACTTCCCCAAGGACGGCTCGATCGTCGTCGCCCAGTCCATCCCGGGCCGGCCGGTTGCCGGGGCTACTGCTTCCGCTTGAACGCCTTGAGGTGCGGGACTTCCTTCACCGCCTTGTCGGCGATCTGCTCGACCGTCAGCGTCACCGGGATCGTCAGCACATTCTCGTCGGGCTCGGGCACTTCCAGCGTCGCGAACTGGCTCGCGAGCAGCGTCAGCGGCATGTACTCATGCGTGCGCTTCCGCATCCGGCTCCCGATCAGCTCCTCGCTGCCGTCGAGGAAGACGAACAGGATCGGCTCGCCCGCTTCCTGGATCAGGTGGTCGCGGTAGCTGCGCTTGAGCGCCGAGCACGCGCCGATGGCGACGCCCTTGCCCTCCGCCGCCTCGTGCAGCGACCGTGCCAGCGTCGACAGCCAGGGCCAGCGGTCGTCGTCGGTGAGCGGGATGCCGGACCGCATCTTCTCCTTGTTGGCGCTCGGATGATACTGGTCGCCGTCGAGAAATGGCGCATGCAGCCGTCTTGCAATGGCTTTGCCGACGACGGATTTGCCGCTCGAAGCGACACCCATGACGATGAGAATGCGGGCCGGGGTGAGGTTCACATGCTGTCCAGTACGGTGGCGAAATTTGGTGGGTGTGTGGGTGAAAGCGCTGTCAGGACTATAGGACGCGCCGGGCGAAGAAAAGGGCAGGGGAAGAGCTAGACCGTCGCCATGAAGCCTCCGTCCACATACAGGATATGACCATTGACGAAGCTCGCCGCGTCCGAGGCAAGGAAGACCGCCGCCCCGCCCAGCTCGGCTACGTCGCCCCAGCGGCCCTCCGGCGTGCGCGTCTCGACCCAGGCCGTGAACTCGGGATCGGCGACCAGCGCTTCGTTGAGCTCGGTCTTGAAGTAACCGGGCGCGATGGCGTTCGCATTGATCCCGTGCCGCGCCCATTCGGTGGCCATGGCGCGGGTCAGGTTGCCCACCGCCGCCTTGCTCGCCGAATAGGGGGCGATCGACTTGCGTGCCACGCCCGTCATCAGCGACGCGATGTTGATGATCTTGCCCTTGCCGCGCGGGATCATCCTGCGCGCGACCGCCTGCCCGACGAGGAACACCGAGGTGACATTGGTGGCCATTACCCGCTCGAACATCTCCTCGGGGAAGTCCTCGAGCGGCGCGCGGTGCTGCATGCCGGCATTGTTGACCAGGATGTCGATCGGCCCGATGTCGGTCTCGATATAGTCGACGGCCTCGGCGACGCTCTCCGAATTGGTGACGTCGAAGGCGACGCCTCGGGCGCGGGCGCCGCCCTCGGCGAGCTTGGCCGCCGCCGCGCCCAGCGCGACCGTGTCGCGGGCATTGAGGATCAGCTCGGCGCCCGCGCCGGCGAGTGCCGTCGCGATGCCCAGGCCGATGCCGCGACTCGATCCGGTCACCAGCGCCCGCCGTCCCGCCAGGCTGAACATCGACAACGAATCCACCGGCCCTGTCCTTTCGCATTCCTGCGGCGATCTGTCCGATATTCCGGCCATTTTGCCAGCGCCGCCATAGCTTTGTAGTGGCTTTTACCCCCCGCGCGTGCCAAAAAGCGCGCCAACAAAGACCTATATTTTTCTAAGGAGAATCCAATGTCGTCGACTGCCGATATCGGCTTGATTGGACTGGGCGTGATGGGCTCCAACCTCGCGCTCAATATCGCCGAGAAAGGCTACACCGTCGCGGCCCACAACCGTACGGCGTCCAGGATCGACGACTTCGTTGCTGCCGCCCGGGAGCAGGGGCTCGAGGGCAAGGTCGTCCCCGAAGCCGACCTCGCCGCCTTCATCAAGGCCGTCAAGCGCCCGCGCTCGATCATCATCATGGTCAAGGCGGGCAAACCCGTCGACGACATGATCGAGCAGTTGCTGCCCATGCTCGAGCCCGGCGACGCCATCCTCGAATGCGGCAACTCGCTCT
>CAZASR010000124.1:0-8639 GCA_964487765.1 uncultured Devosia sp.
TGAATGCCGCGGTGACGGCGGCCCCCGCGAGCGCCAGCTTGATCGGCGTCGCGCCTTCGCGCCCCAGCGCAGCCACGGCATAAACCAGCACGGTGGCGACGGCAGCCCCGGCGAAGCCGAGCCAGACATAGGCGGTGAGCGAGGTGAGCCCGAGGATCGCAATGCCCAGCACCACGAACAGCGCGGCGCCGGCATTGATGCCGAGCAGGCCTGGATCGGCCAGCGGGTTGCGCGTCACGCCCTGCATGATGGCGCCGCTGAGCCCGATGGCGGCGCCGACCAGCAGCGCCAGCAGGGTGCGAGGCACTCGCAGCTCGCGCAGGATGGTGGCATTGGTCCCCGCGGCATCGGGGCTCATCAAAGCGCCCATCACTTCGCCCAGCGGGATGCCACGCGCGCCGACCGCAAGGCTCGCAAGCGCCATCAGCACCAGCAGCACCGCCAGAAGCGCCAAACCGGCCGCGAGCTGTCGCGACCGGCGGGTATGGGCGAAGGAGGGCGTCATCAGTCGCCGATTGTCTCGTCGGTTGCGTTGATCGTGGCGGTCAGCTTCTCGAGCTGCTCGGCATAGACCTTGTAGTTGCGCATCCAGAAGGCAGGCCAGTCGCCCACCTGTCCGGCCGCCACGGCGCGGATCGTGGTCCAGGTCGGCTGCGCCTCAGCGGTGGCCAGCGTCGCCGGACCGGAGCGATCGTCGACCAGGACGAGATCGGGCTGGTACTTGTCCACCGTCTCCCAACTCACCGTCTCCCAGTAGCCGCGGTCGTCCGCCACTTCGGGCGAGATGACGTTGAGACCCCAGCGCACGAAATCGCTGAGTTCGGCCGAGCCGGCGGGGGAGGCGACATAGAGCGCGTCGGTTCCGGCCCAGACGGCGAGCACCGACAGACCCGGCTTTGCCTGGATCGCCTCCTGGAACGCCGCTTTGGCGGCTTCGAAGCGCGCCTTGTCGGCCGCGATCTGCGGGTCGGACAGATCGGCGCCGAGCTGCATCGCCAGTGCTTCGTAGTCCTCGATCAGCGCTTCCGTGGAATCACCCTGCAGCGGACCGGCGACCGGCGCGATCTGCTCGATCAGCGAGCCGTCGGCGGCGCCCGCCTCCATGCCGGAATACGCCTTCTCGAGCGGCCAGTATTCGGCGAGAATGATGTCGGGCTTGGCTGCTGCGAGCTTCTCGATGTCGATCTCGCCCCACGCTTCGCCCACAATGTCGATGCCCGTGAGGTCGAGCCCGCGCAGCGAGGGATCGTCCTCCACGGGCCCGTCGACATAGATGCCGACCGGGCGGATGCCGAGCGGGATGAGCCCCGCCGCCACATTGGCATGTGCCACGATGCGCTTGGGCATCTCGGCCAGCGTCACGGTCTTGCCGCCTCCGTCCGTATAGGTCCATTCGGCGAGAGCGGGCGCGGCGGTCAGTGCCAGCGCGAGAGCGGCCGTAAGCAGAGGCTTTAGCATCGATTTTCCCGGGCACGGTTGTCGCCGCTAGCATTTCGACGAAAACATGATAAGTCAACTCATGTTTGAAGTAGGAGACAGATGGACGCGAGCCTGAAACCGCCCGCCGGTCTGCAGCAGCTCATCGACGATCTCCGCGCGCGCAGTGGCGACCTGCCGGTGGGGTTCGCGGGGCTGCGCGAGCACATGCTGACCCCGGCCGCGCTCGCCGGCGACATCGACCGGCTCGAGGCCTGGCTCGACCGCCAGGGCATCGCGGCCGAGGGCATGGATCGCAAGACGCAGGCGGCCTACATGATCGGCGGGCTCGCCTGGACCGTCAGCATATGGATGGCGGCGTTCGCGCTCACCGGCAGCAGGCCGATCCGCCGCGTCGCCTTCGCGCAGGAGCGCTATTGGTGGGGTCCGCCCGATACGGGGCACGAATATGTGCACTATCCCATCGGCATCGAGGTCGGCGACGGGCCGGCCAATCACCGCGAAACGATCGAGGAGATCTTCGCCCCGATCATCGCGGCGACGATGGTCACCTCCGGCCTGAGTCCCGGCGCCCAGTGGCGCATCGTCGCCGACAATGTGGCGCTCGCCCTGCTCCATGCCGGCAAGACATTTGGCCGTGCCCATGACGGGCAGGCGCTGGCCGAGGAGATCATCGCCGAGGGGCGGCTCGCCAATGGCAAGACGGGCTTCGTCGAAATCACGGCCGGCTCGGCCTGCGAATCCTTCGTCGTGCGTGGCGGCTGCTGCCGCTACTACACCACCGCCGGCGGCGAATACTGCACCTCCTGCGTGCTGCGGAAGCGCGAAGACCAGATCGCGCGCTACACCGACTATCTCGCCTCGATGCAAACGTTGGACTGATAACGATTGGAGTGTAGGGTCGGCTGGATCATGCAGCCGCCGACCACTCCGTGACTGAACCCGAGCGCCGCCCCGCCACCATCAAGACCATTGCCAAGGCCCTGTCGCTCTCGGCCTCGACCGTCTCGCGCGGACTGCAGGGCGATCCCTCGGTCACCGAAAGGACCCGGCGCCGGATCATGGAAACCGCCGAAAGGCTCGGCTATCGCCGCGATTTCCGCGGCGTGTCCATGCGGACCGGCAAGACCTTCACGCTCTGCTCGATTCTGGGCACGCCACCAAGCCAGGAGTTCGGCGATCCCGCCGCCATGCATCTCATACAGGGCATGATTGCCGGCGTCGAAGGCACCGATTTCAAGATGGTGATGCGGCCCGTCGAGACGGCCGAGCAGCGTTTCGACGCGGTCAAGGAAGCTGTTGTCAACGGGCGTTTCGACGGCGTCGTGCTCGACCATTCGGAGCCGCAGGATCCGTGCGTGCTCTACCTGCTCGAAAAGAAGGTCAAGTTCATCACCTTCGGGCGCACCGAGCTCTTCTCCGAGCACCCCTATTTCGACATCGACAACGAGCAGGCGGCCTACGAGGCGACGCGCCACCTCGTCCACAAGGGGCACCGGCGCATCGCGCTGGTCGACCCGCCGCCGCGCTATCTGTTCTCCCGCCAGCGGCTGCGCGGCTATCAGCGGGCGCTCGCCGAGGGCGGCATCGACTTCGATCCGGCGCTCGTCAACGAGCAGAATATCGGGGCGCGCCGGGTGCGCGAGAGGGTCGCGCAGTTCCTTGCGATGGCGAACCCTCCCACCGGCTTCGTCACGTCCAACGAAGTCGCTACAATGGGCGCCATCAGCGCGGTGCGGGGGCTTCCGGCGAGCGAAGCGGGCGCATTGCAGTTCGTTTCGCGCGACGGCACCAACATCTTCGACTATTTCGAGCCGCCGGTCTCGAGCTGCTATTACCCGCTGCTCGACGTCGGGGAGATGCTCGCCCACAACCTGGTCAAGGCCGTCGAGGGGGCCGGGGTCGGAACCCTGCAGACGGTCGAGCGCACCACCTTCATCGACCGCCCCCATCGCAAGCTCGGCGAAACGATGTAGCGGCGCGTGATCGCGCCCGTACGTTCACATTCGCACACAAACGCAAACGATTGCATTGACAGAATGCGAGCTAACCCGCAAGCGGCGCCCCACCCGCCATGCTTCGCGTAGTCCCCCTCCCCACGGCTCCGCCGCAGGAAGCGACGGTCTCGATGAAGGCGACGACGGTCTATGTCACGCACGACCAGCACGAGGCGATGACTCTCGCCACCCAGGTGGTGCTGCTGAAGGACGGCAGGATCGTCCAGATGGCGACTACCACCGAGCTCTTTGCCCGCCCGGTCAACCCGCTTCGCCGCCACCTTCATCGGTTCGCCGGCCATCAATCTCGTCAAGGGTGGGCTCGATGCCGGCGGGAGGTTCCGGGGCGGGGGTCTCGACGTGACGCTACCCCCCGGCGTTCTCGACACCGCGCTGTCGCCTCGGCCGGTCGAGCTCGGCGTCCGCCCCGAGAGCGCCCGCATCGCGCGAGATTTCGAGCCGCATCAGACCATTGCCGTAGACTATGTCAAACCCACCGGCGCCGACCTCTACGTCAACGGCAACGCCGGCGGACAGCCCATCGTCGCCCGCGTCGACCGCGCCGAAGGGTGAGTTCCGGCGACCACCTTCCCATCCGCTGGCACCTGGACCAGGCTTTGGTGTTCGACGCGCGATCCGGCGAGCGACTCTAGCGGGCGAGAGGTCAGTAGAGCACGCCGGTCAGCATCAGCACGGGAGCTGTGAGAGCAATCGCCAACAACAGCCACCACCATGCCTTCTGCCACGGGCTCGTCACCGGTCACCTCGCTTGCTTCGCTTCGCTTCAAAGCCGCGAAACGTGGACGGATATGGTAAACGAGGAGTAAATTCGCATTGCCTCTTGCCAAGCGCGGCGAATGCCCCCACCTTGGCGGTCGAGTTCAACAGCGAAAGGAGGTGATCCAATGCATCAGAAATCGACGGTTTCGAAAGGCCTTGGGTCGTTGCGCTTCCTCACGGAGCAGCCTCTGTAGTCGTCGCACCGGCCCCGCTTAAGTGCCCGGGGCTGATCGAGACCGCGAAATCGGGAAAGGGCCGGCAGGACTCGCCGGCCCTTTCTTTTCTTTGGGGCGACCCGAGCGCACGCAGGGCTTCCCGGGAAGCGGCGGGTCTCCTTAGGTCAAAGTGGGCCCCTCAGGCGGGTGGGCGTCGATCGGCTCTTCCCGTCGCAGGGCACGAAACGAGGGTTCTCGCTGCGCGGGACTGACCCGGTGGAGGGCGTCCGTCCTGTGTGTTTGCGCGCGAACCGCCGATGAAATAAGAGCAGCCTCCATGAACGCCCTCACCGAAACCAGGGCCGCGACGCGGCTCATGCCCTATCAGTCGCGCCGCACTTTCGCGATCATTTCGCATCCGGACGCCGGCAAGACGACCCTCACGGAGAAGCTGCTGGCGGCTTCCGGAGCCATCAATCAGGCCGGGGCGGTGCGCGGGCGCGCCAGCCAGCGGGCCACGCGTTCTGACTGGATGGAGATCGAGCAGAAGCGCGGCATCTCCATTTCGTCCTCGGTGATGACCTTCGAGCATGGCGGGCTGACCTTCAACCTGCTCGACACGCCGGGCCACTCCGACTTCTCGGAAGATACCTATCGCACACTCACCGCGGTCGATGCCGCGGTCATGGTGATCGATATTGCCAAGGGCATCGAAAGCCAGACACTCAAGCTGTTCGAAGTCTGCCGCCTGCGCGACATCCCCATCGTCACCTTCGCCAACAAGGTGGACCGCGAGGGCAAGGATCCCATCGCCATCCTCGACGAGATCGCCGACACGCTGGCGCTCGATGTGACGCCGGTGGTGTGGCCATTGGGGCAGGGGGTCGATTTCAGGGGCATCGTCGATCTCGTTGGTGGCCGCGTCCTGTCGCCCGACGGCACGGTGCTGCGCGAGTTCACCGATCCCGACGCGCTCCTCAACGATGCGGGGCTCACCGCCCATCCCGTGATCAAGGCATCGCTCGAAGCTTTCGAGCTGGCGCGTATCGGCTATCCCGCCTTCGACCTCGAGCTCTATCGCGCGGGCCACCTCACGCCGGTCATTTTCGGGTCGGCGCTCAAGGCCGTCTCGGTGCCCCAATTGCTGCGCTCGCTCGGTATGTGGGCGCCAGAGCCGCGGCCGCAGCCCGCCCAGCCGCACCCGATCAATCCGGGGGAGCCCAAGGTTTCGGGCTTCGTGTTCAAGGTGCAGGCCAATATGGACGCCCACCATCGCGATCGCGTCGCCTTCGTGCGGCTGAGCTCGGGCACGTTTCAGCGCGGCATGAAGCTGCGCAACGTGCGTACCGGCAAGGACCTCGCGGTATCGAATCCGATGTTCTTTCTCGGGCACGACCGCGAACTCGCCGAGGAGGCGGTGGCCGGCGATATCGTGGGCATCCCCAATCACGGCACGCTCAGCGTCGGCGACACGCTGACCGAGGGGGCGCAGATCAGGGTGACGGGCATCCCGAATTTTGCGCCCGAGATCATCCGCCGCGTGCGGCTGACCGATCCCATCAAGGGCAAGCAGCTCGGCAAGGCGCTCAGCGATCTTGCCGAAGAGGGCGTGGCGCAGGTGTTCCGCCGCATGGTGGGCGGCGACTACATCGTCGGTGTCGTCGGCCAGCTGCAGCTCGAAGTGCTCGGGGCGCGCGTGCTCAAGGAGTACAACGTGCCCATCTCGTTCGAGAGCATCAATTTCGAGATGGCGCGCTGGGTCCGCTCCGACGACAGGACGGCGCTCGAGCGCTTCATCGCCGCGCAGAAGCTCGAATTCGCCGAGGACAAGGATGGCGACCCGGTCTATCTCGCGCAGTCGGCCTGGTGGCTCGGCCGCGCGCAGCGAGACAATCCAGGGATCGAGTTTCTCGCAACCAAGGAACGGCACTAGCAGGCCGTTCGCATCCAGCATCTCAGGGAGGAGTGCATGGCGGAAACCATCGGCTTTCTCGGCCTCGGCCTCATGGGCCACGGCATGGCGAAGAACATCGTCGAAAAGGGCTATGCCCTGACCATCGCCGCACACCGCAATCGTGCGCCGATCGACGATCTGGTTTCGCGTGGCGCCGTTGAGGTACGCACCGCGCGAGAGGTTGCGGAACGCAGTTCCATTGTTTTCCTCTGCGTCACCGGTTCGCCGCAGGTCGAGGCGCTGGTGCGCGGGCCCGACGGGCTCAAGGCCGGCCTCAAGCCCGGCTCGGTTATCGTCGACACCTCCACTGCCGATCCCACATCAACTGTCGCGCTCGCCGAAGAGCTCGCGGCCGCGGACATCGCTTTCGTCGACGCCCCGCTGTCGCGCACCCCCAAGGAAGCGTGGGAGGGCAAGCTCGACACCATGGTCGGCGCCAGCGACGAGGTCTTTGCGCGCATCAAGCCGGTGCTCGACACCTGGGCGGGCCGCGTCGTCCACATCGGCGGTACGGGCGACGGCCACCGGATGAAGCTCCTCAACAATTTCGTGTCGCTGGGCTATGCGGCGATCTATGCCGAGGCGCTGACGCTGGCGCAGAAGGTCGGCATCTCGCCCGAGCGCTTCGACAGCGTCATCCGCGGCGGCCGCATGGACAATGGTTTCTACCAGACCTTCATGGGCTACACCCTGGAGGGCAATCGCGAGGCGCACAAATTCACGCTCAACAACGCCCTCAAGGACCTCACCTATCTCGAATCCATGGCCGACGCAGCGCGGCTGGTGAACCCCATCGGCAATGCGGTCAAGAACAGCTTCGGCCTCGCCGTCGCGACCGGCGGCGATGGCGCCGAAGACTATGTGCCGCACCTCCCCGAATATGTCGGCCGCGCCAATGGCGTCGACATGACGCCCGCCAAGCGCAAGGGGACCAAATGAATATCCGTACCCTCGGCAAGACGGGCTTCAACGTCAGCGAAATCGGCCTCGGCTGCTGGCAGCTGGGCGGCGATTTCGGCCCGGTGAGCGACCAGACCGCGGCCGATATTCTGCGCACGGCGCGCTCGCTCGACGTCAATTTCTGGGACACCGCCGACGTCTATGGTGGCGGCCAGTCCGAGGAGCGGATCGGTGCCTTCAAGGACAGGAGCGGCGTTCTTGTCGCGACCAAGCTCGGGCGTGGCCCGCAGTTCGAGGACATGACCCGCTACACCCGCGACAAGGTCAAGGACAGCCTCGCCGGCTCGATTCGGCGCCTCGGCGTCGAAACGCTCGACCTCGCGCAGCTCCATTGCATTCCCATCGACGTGCTGCGCGATGGCGAAATCTTCACCTGGCTGGACGACATGCGCGACGCCGGCATGATCCGGCACTGGGGCGCCAGCGTGCAGACGGTGGAGGAGGGGATGCTTGCCCTGCGGGCCGCGACCTGCACGACGCTGCAGACGATCTTCAACCTCTTCCGCCAGGACGCCGTCGATAGCCTGCTGCCCGCCGCGCAGAAGGCCAACGTCGGCATCATCGTCCGCCTGCCGCTCGCCTCGGGCCTGCTCTCGGGCAAGATGAGCAAGACCACGACCTTCACCGCCGGCGACCATCGCAACTACAACCGCGATGGCGATGCCTTCTATGTCGGCGAAACCTTCTCCGGCCTGCCCTTCGAGCGCGGCGTGGAATTCGCCGATCAGCTCAAACATTGGGTGCCGCCGGGCATGAGTCTCGCCGATCTCGCGCTGCGCTGGATTCTCGACCAGCCGGCCGTCTCGACCATCATCGCCGGCGTCACCCGCCCCGACCAGCTCAAGGCGAATGCGGCCGTGACCGCGATGGACCCGCTGGAGCCGGGCCTGGTCGCGAAGCTACGGGACTTCTACGAAGAAAAGGTGCGGCCGGAGGTCAGGGGCGGGATCTAGGGAAGGCCCCGCCGCCGCTTCACGCCCGTTTGACCGGGGGTTCCAAACCCCGGGTCCGCCCCCTACATTGCCCTCACATCCCACCGAGTGAGCTCTCCATGTCCGTGCATGCCGCCTTCGACCTCGTCCGTGACGAGACGATCCCCGAAATCGCGTCCGACGTTCGCCTCTACCGCCACAAGAAGACCGGCGCTCAGGTGATGAGCTATGTCAATGACGACGAGAACAAGGTGTTCGGCATCACCTTCAAGACGCCGCCCGAGGATTCGACCGGCGTCGCGCACATCCTCGAGCATTCGGTGCTGTGCGGCTCGCGCAAATATCCGGTCAAGAAGCCCTTCGTCGAGCTGATCAAGAGCTCGATGAACACCTTCCTCAACGCCATGACGTTCCCGGACAAGAC
>CAZASR010000125.1:0-8632 GCA_964487765.1 uncultured Devosia sp.
TCCCCCGGTTCCATAACCCGGGGCCATCACGGTCGCCGGACGCCTCGTCATGCCCTTTGTGTAAATCGACTTCTGTTCTAAACACGAACAGCCGATCAACGACCGACACCGCAATGGCCGCCCCCACCTACGCCAGCCCGATCGCGGGCCTCCCGCCGCAATCCGCCCTCCACACGCAGCGCGCCGTCTTCACCGAGGCCTACGCCCTGATCCCGCACGGCGTCATGCGCGACATCGTCACCAGCGTCCTGCCGCACTGGGCGGACACCCGCGCCTGGATCATCGCGCGGCCGCTGAGCGGCTTCGCCGAAACCTTCGCGCAATATGTGATGGACGTGCTCCCGGGGGGCGGCAGCACCGCGCCCGAGCCCGATCCCGCGGCCGAAGGCGTCCTGTTCGTCGTCGCCGGGCAGATGCGCCTGACCATCGAGGGCAAGGCGCACACATTGCGTGCCGGCGGCTACGCCTATCTGCCGCCCGGCTGCAGCTGGACCCTCGCCAACAAGAGCAGGAGTCCGGTTCGCTTCCACTGGATCCGCAAGGCCTATGAGGCCGTCGAGGGCATACCCGCGCCACATGCATTCGTCACCAGCGACCAGGACCAGCCCATCCGCTGGATGCCCGACACGAACAATCGCTGGGGCACCACGCGCTTCGTCGATCCCGCCGACGTCGCGCACGACATGCACGTCAACATCGTCACGCTCGAGCCCGGCGCCGTCATCCCGTTCGAGGAGACGCATGTGATGGAGCACGGGCTCTACGTGCTCGAGGGCAAGGCCGTCTATCGCCTCAATCGCGACTGGGTCGAGGTCGAGGCCGGCGACTTCATGTGGCTGCGCGCCTTCTGCCCGCAGGCCTGCTATGCCGGCCCCGACCGCTTCCGCTATCTGCTCTACAAGGACGTCAACCGCCATCCCGGACTGAGCCTATAAGATGAGACTTCTCCTCGCCGCCACGCTAGCGCTGCTGTCCTCGGCCGCCTTCGCCGAGGACCAGGCCCAGCACTACCAGAACCTGCTGACGCCGCTCGTTTCGGGCGGCACCGACGTCCTCGGCACGCCGCTCGCCTATCCCGACGGCCCCGTCAACATCACGGCCGCCATCGTCACCATCCCGCCGGGCGGCACCACCGGCGCGCATCATCACGAGGTGCCGCTGTTCGCCTACATCCTCGAAGGCGAGCTCACCGTCGACTATGGCGATGCGGGAACACGCACCTACCGCGCCGGCGACAGCGTGCTCGAGGCCATTGATCGGGTGCATGCCGGCACCAACACCGGGACCGTGCCGATGAAGCTCCTCGCCGTCTATATGGGTGGCGGCACGGCCAGCAATACCGTCGCCGATCCTGCACCATGATCGCCCACCAGCGCGCCACCGACGCCCGACGAAACTCACCGTCCGGCCCTGCGTTCGTCCTCGACAAGGAGGATGTAGTGATGGACAGGCTGTGGAGCATGGAGCAGGACTTCTGGCTACGGGGCGCCGAATTCTACGAGCGGCATCTCGACGCCCGGTGCGTCATGGCGTTCCCGGCGCCGGCCGGCATCATGAAGCGCGAGGCGATCCTGGCGAGCCTCGACGGGATACCGCGCTGGCAGTCGGCCGCCATGCGCAATCGTACCGAGGCGGCGCCTGCCGCCGACCTCGCCATTCTCGCCTACGAGGTCGAAGCCCGCCGTGACAGCGCGGCCCCCTACCGGGCCACCTGCCTTTCGACCTACCGCCGGGACGGGGATCACTGGCTGATGACGAGCCACCAGCAGACGCCGGCCGCCACTTCATGAATCGCCACCTTCGCACCGAACCGCTCACGCGCGATGCGTTCGCCCCCTTCGGCCAGGTGATCGAGCAGGCCGGCGCGCAGCATTACCCCATCAATTCCGGCAATTGCGAGCGCTACCACGATCTCGCCCGCGTCGAGCTCGGCGGCGTTCATGCCCGCCCGCTGATCTCGCTGCTCCACTCTCGCCATTCCACCCTGCCGCTGACACTCAGCATGGTCGAGCGCCACCCGCTCGGCAGCCAGGCCTTCTATCCGCTGTCCCCGCATCCCTTCCTGGTCGTCGTCGCCCCGGACGAATCGGGCACCCCGGGGACTCCGCGCGCCTTCGTCACCGGGCCGGGCCAAGGGGTCAACATCGCCATGAACACCTGGCACGGCGTGCTGACGCCCCTCGAAGCCGATGCCGACTTCCTGTGCGTCGATCGCGGCGGCGAGGGCAACAACCTCGAAGAACATTTCTTCGCTGAACCCTGGCACATTCAGGCAACCTGAATGGCGGGCGGTAATTCCTCCACAATCGGCAACGAGTGTTCGTCGCCGATGGTTGCGGAGGTTGCGATGCTCAAAGCCGTATTGCCTGTCGCCCTGCTGCTCTTGGCCGCAGCGCCCGCGCTGGCGGCACCCGTCCAACTCTCCGGCGAGGTCACCTATCGCGAGCGCATCGCTCTGCCCGATACGGCAGTGCTCAGCATCGAGCTGGTCGATCTCGCTTTGCCCGGGCGCCCCCGGCTGAGCGTCTCCGCCCCCACGGGCCCGGGCCAGGTGCCGCTCGGCTTCACGCTCACTTTCGAGGACAGCCTGATCCTGCCCCGGCATGCCTACGCCCTGAATGCCGAGATCACTGCTGGCGATCTGCGCTTCCGCAACCCCGAGCCCTACCCGGTTGCGCCGCTCGCGCCGGCCGTCCCCATCGTTATCGTGACCAGCCTCGTCGCTCAGGCGCCACAGCCATCGGGCGCGCCCTTGGCCGAGCCCGAGACCCTGCCGCTGCTCAACATCACCTGGCGGGCAATAACGATCGGGGAAACGCCCGTTCCCTCCGGTGTCGACGTCACGCTGCAGATCGGCAGCGACATGCGCGCCGGCGGCGTCGGTGGCTGCAACTCCTATTTCTCTGAGGCCGCCATCACCGAGCAGAGCTTTTCGATCGGCGAGATCGCGCGCACACAGCGCTCCTGCTTTTATGAGCGCAACACGCTGGAGCAGGGCTACTTCGATGCTTTGAAGGCAGTCGCAACCTGGACCGTCGACAACGACACCCTGACCCTGTTTGATGGCGCCGGACAGCCTACAGTGATTTTCGAGCGTTGATGCATACTCCTACCCTTCTCACCCGCCTGCTCGATGTCATCGAGCACGATCTCGCCCCGCTCAGTCGCCAACGCATCGGCGAAGGCGACAAGATTTTCGGTGCGGCGATCCTGAGGAAGTCCGATCTGTCGCTGATCGTCCGCGACACCAACAATGAGACCAACAATCCGCTGTGGCACGGCGAGATCTTCACCATCAAGAAGTTCTACGAGCTGCCGCGCGAGACCCGGCCGGAAGCGAAAGACTGCCTGTTCCTGTCGACGCACGAGCCGTGCTCGCTGTGCCTCTCCGGCATCACCTGGAGCGGCTTCGACAATTTCTACTACCTGTTCTCCTATCAGGAGACGCGCGACGAGTTCGACATTCCGCACGACATCCGCATCCTCAGGGAGGTCTATGCCGTGCCCGATCCGGACCGCGATGCCGTGCCGGCCGGCCGCGATCTCTACAATCGCTCCAATGCCTTTTTCGAGAGTCACTCGATCCAGGCCATGATCGGCGGTCTCGACCGGGGTAACAAGGAAAACCTCACCGCGCGTGTCGACGACCTCACCGCCCTCTATCGCGACCTCTCCGATATTTACCAGCGGAACAAGGGCAAGAAGGGCATTCCGCTCAGCTAGAAGCGTTGTTAACCCGGCCGCGAGCGTCTATATTGGAGCGGGGCATGCGAGGCGGAGTGAATCGTGATCTTCGACCGGCTGCTTGAGGTCGCGGCGACGGCTCCCGAAACGAGTGGACTGCGCCAGGGCGAGGGGTTTTTTTCTTACGCTTCTTTAGCGGCCCGCATCGAACGCCTCGCCGCCGGCTTCGCCAACCGCGGCATCGCCAAGGGCGACGTCGTGGCCCTCCTCATCCCCAACTCTCCCGACATCTTTGTTGTTTCCCACGCCCTCTTTGCCCTGGGCGCCATCGCCATGCCCCTCGGCATCACCGCCACCCGCGCCGAGCTTGCAGCCTGTGCCGGCAAGACACGCATCAGCGCAGTCATCGCCGCACCGACCCTGCAATCCGCAGCGGAGACTCTGATCGCCGACACCGCGCCGGCAGCCCAGTCGTTCCTGACGAACGACCTTGCGGCGCTCGAAAGCACCCCAACGCGCCTACCGAAGCTCGAAGGCTCGACATCCGCGCTGTACCTGTTCTCGTCCGGATCCACCGGCCTGCCCAAGGTCGTGCCTCACACCCACGCTGAAATCCTCGCCGACGGCAGCCGGACGAGTGGCGCGTGGCATCTGCAGCCCGATGATGTGGTGGTGAACATCCTCCCGCCCAACTTCGCGATGGGGTATCTGATGGGGGTCATCGACACGCTCACGCGCGGTGCAACGACGCTCTACTGGAACGATCCGCTGCCTCTCGCTTTGTCTCGCCGCAAGCTGCTCGAAGTCATGGCGCGGCAGCGCGTTACACTGATGGGTGCCGTCCCCGCGATGTACGACATCATCGCCGCCCAGCAGGGCGATTTCGACCTCAAGCTTCGCATTGCCTTCTCCGGTGGCGCCGCGTTGAAGCGCCCCACCTTCGAAGCCATGCAGGCCCGCTTCGGCGTCACGCTGCGTCAGGCATACGGCTCAACCGAAACGATAATGGTGTCGCATAACGATGCGGCCGATCCCGACGCAACCTGGGCATCGGTCGGCCCACCGGCGGGCGATGCCCAGGTCCGCATCGTGCCGATGGAGACCGGCCTCGGCGAAGACGTCGGCGAGTTGCTCATTCGCTCGTCGTCCGTAATGCAGGGCTATCTCGACAACCCAACGGCCAATGCCGATGCTTTCGACGACGGCTGGTTCCGCAGTGGTGACCTCGCCAGCCTCGATGAGGACGGGCAAATCTATATCAAGGGTCGCACGAAATTGCTGATCGAAGTGTCCGGCTACAAGATCGATCCGATCGAGGTCGAAGACACGCTGGCCGCTCATCCGGCGGTTGCCGAGCTGGCGATTGCCGGTGTTCCGGATGCGCGTAGCGGCGCCCGGCTGCGCGCCTATGTCGTAAGGAAGGACGAGGTATCGGAGGACGAGATCATGCGCTTTGCACGATCGCGGCTCTCATCGCAAAAGGTGCCGGCCGAGGTGGCCTTTCTCGATGCGCTGCCCCGCAGCCCGACGGGCAAGTTGCTGCGTGCCAAGCTGCAGGAGCTCTAGGAGTGCTTATGCCGGTCGACATAGGCCGCCAGCGATGCTGGCGATTCGAACAGTTCGGGGCCGAAATCGCCGTCCGGAATATCGATGCCGAAGCGCTCCTCGAGAAACTGGATCAACCGCACGAGATTGATCGAATCGAGTATGCCCGTTTCGAGCAATGGCGTGTCGCGCGCGACAATGCCGCCACCAGCCTCGGCGACAACTCCACTGATGAATTCGACTATCGGCTCTTCGTACCGGTTCATCGGCTCCGAATCTCTTGGGCCCACGATATAGACAATTGCGCTTCCGTCCAAAAGACATCGCGAGCATTTTGCTTTGACTGAACGCCGCGAACTAGGAGAGCAGGAAAGACTCCTCAACTATCTGCACAAGTATGGCGGGCTGATCGCCACCTGCGTTCTCCACATTCGCGGCAGGCTGCCGCCCGAGCGGCTACTCGAAGCGCTCGATTGGTTGCAGACGCAACATCCGATCCTGCGCGCGCACATCACCTATGGCCGGCTAGTTTTCCGGAGCGTACCGCCTTTTGTGTATCGTCAGCCGAGTTTCGTGATGGGCGGTACAGGCCCGATCCCGCTCGATACTGTCGACGACCCGAATCCGGAGGCGTGGCGGCAGGTCCTGGCGAAGGAACTGCGCACGCCGATCCCGCGCGGCAAGCATCCGCGGCTGCGGCTCACTCTGGTGCGTCAGGGTCCAGATGCCGAGCTCAACCACGTCGTCGTGTGCGCCGACCATGCGACTCTCGATGCCCAGTCGGGCAACATGCTCTGCCGCCACTTACTCGAATATCTCGCCGATCCCACGGAAACCAGGAAGCGCGAGCCTGTCCACACCAGTCTTCCCCCGCCGCTGGAGGAAGGCTTGCCCAGCAAGCCGGATAGCGGGACCCGCGGCTACGAGCCGGCGATCCGCCTGCCCAAACTGCCGCTACCCAAGCCAGTCTTGGAGACACGCATCATCTCCCATCGCCTCGGCGCGACGGAGACCGACGCACTCAAGGCGGCCATCAAGTCCAACCGGACAACCCTGCATGGCCTGATCACCGCTTCGTTCCTCTTCGCGATGCGCGAGCGATATGGCCTCGACGCGATGACGGTGCTGACCACCATCGACCTGAGACGCCTGATGAAGCCACCGCTGCATGCCGAAACCTATGGTTGCTACATCGACATATTGCGCACCACGAACCCGATCAGAGATGATTTGTGGAAGACGGCGCGAGAGGTGTCGTTCCGCTTGATCACGACACTGGCGCGGGACCAGGGACCCGCCAGCATCCTCAAGCTGTTCGACTGGGAGGTCTACCGCAAGGAAATCCGCGGCATGACAACGCAGTATCGCCGTATCGATGGCCTCGCCGTTACGACGGCAGGCGAGTCCGGCCTCCGCCGCACCTATGGGAGGTATGAGCTCGACGATGTGAGCATGGCCGTATCGCTCGACATGTTCGGCCCCTCGCTCTTCGTCATCGCCAGCGAACGCGACGGGGGCATCGATCTGTCGATCGGTTACTCGGCTTCGGCGATCACCGAGGAAGAGGTTGCCGCACTTGCGCGCATGGCGATCGGGCTGCTGCAGACGGCTAGCTGATGAGGCTGGCCGCGCCGATCGCGAACACCGTAATCACCGCGGCGAGTAGCACGAAAAACTGCAGCGGGGTCATTGCCGCGACCTTCGTTCAGGTCGGAATCGGTAGCGACGAAGCCGCCGCGCTGAGCGTGGCCAGCGAGAGCACGAACATCGCAACGAGCGAGAACTTCAGCATTTCCAGAAAACCCCAGGCTGGTTTCCCGGACAATGCGACCTCCACGTTGAACGGCGCCGCAATCGAGCGTTTACCCGGCATTCAGAATCGAAAGGCCGCCCTCTGGGCGGCCCCGATTGTCATGCGGTGGCGCGCTGCCTGGATCGGTTGCGTTGCGGCCTTCCGCCCTGCCGCTGGCCGGCGATCGCCGATTTCTTGGCGCCCGAGAAATGCCGCCCCGCATTGCGCTGCGGCCGCTGGGAGTTCGGGCGCCCCTCGGGCTTGGATCCCTGCCCGCGATGCGGCACCTTCGCCTTTGCCGGGGTGACGACCGGCTCCTTGATCTCGCCCGAGACCGGAAGCGTCCGGCGGATCAGACGCTCGACCTCGCGGAGCTTGGCCCGCTCCGTTCCATCGCAAAGCGTTATTGCCACCCCCGAGGCACCGTTCCGGGCCGTGCGCCCGATGCGATGCACATAGTTCTCGGCGTCGTCGGGAAGCTCATAGTTGATGACATGCGTAATGTTGGGCACGTCGATGCCACGCGCCGCGATATCAGTTGCGACGAGGATGCGCACCGCGCCGGAGGCGAAGCCCTTGAGCGCGGCCTGCCGTGCATTCTGGCTCTTGTTGCCGTGAATAGCCGCCGCCTCGTGGCCGTCGATCGCGAGATTCTTTGCGACGCGGTCCGCGCCATGCTTGGTGCGCGAGAAGATGATCACGCGCTCCAGTGCCGGATCGGTGAGCAGCGTGTTCAGCTCCTGCCGCTTCTGCTTCGAACCCGAAAGGATCACCCGCTGATCGATCGTGCCGACCGTGGTCGCCGGCGGCTGAGCTTCGACGCGCACGGGGTCGTGGAGCAGACCGCTCGCCAGCTCGGCGACGTCCTTGGCCATGGTAGCCGAGAACAGCGCCGTCTGCCGCCTCGGCCCGATGGCGGCAGCGATTTTGCGCACCGGATGGATGAATCCCATGTCGAGCATACGGTCCGCCTCGTCGAGGACCAGCCACCGCGTCTCGTTGAGCCGAAGCTTCTTGTCGTCGATCAGATCGACGAGCCGGCCGGGCGTGGCGATGACGACGTCGACGCCGCGTGCGATCTTCTGGATCTGGGCGTTGCGCGACGTACCGCCGAGGACAAGGACGGTGGCAAGGCGCATGCCGGTGGCAAGCTTGTGCAGGACCTCGTCGATCTGCACCGCGAGTTCACGTGTGGGCGCGAGGATCAGCGCCCGCGTGGTGAGCGGATGGGGGCGGCCATTGAGTTCGGAGATGCCGGCAAGGATCGGGAGGCCGAACGCGGCCGTCTTGCCCGATCCCGTCTGCGCGATACCGAGGATATCCCGACGCTGCAGTTGCGGTGGGATCGCCTTTGCCTGGATGGCGGTGGGAGTGGTGAACCCGGCCTTGTCGAGGGCGCCGAGGATGGGCGCCGGCAGGCCGAGCGTGGTGAAGGTTGAGTGGATCAACACATGACTTTCATTGGCGCGCCGGACCATGCGGCACGCGCCACCGCGCGGATTGCGCCGGCGGGACTACAATTGTGCAATCGGGCGATTAAAAAGAGGGATCGCGCGGGTGCGTTCTGAAACCCGGGATGGTCTCCGGGCCACTTCGCCGCTCACCGCAAAG
>CAZASR010000126.1:0-8562 GCA_964487765.1 uncultured Devosia sp.
CCGATCTGGTTGGCGAGGCCGAAGGCCTAAATGCCGTTGATGATGCCGAAATTGATGGCCTGTGCGCGACGACGCACCTCCGACGGCATGCCCTCGACCGGCACGCCGAACATTTCGCTCGCCGTCATCGCATGGATGTCGAGTCCTTCCTCGAAGGCATCCTTGAGCGCCTGGATGTCGGCGATGTGGGCGAGGACGCGTAGCTCGATTTGCGAATAGTCGGCGGAGATCAGAATGCGGCCGGGCGGCGCGACGAACGCCGTTCTGATCTTGCGGCCGTCCTCGGTGCGCACCGGAATGTTCTGCAGGTTGGGCTCGTTCGAGCTGAGACGGCCGGTGAGCACCGAATGCTGGCTGTAGGTGGTATGGACGCGGCCGGTGCGCGCATTGATGTAGCCCGGCAGCGCATCGGTATAGGTGCCGATCAGCTTGGTGAGCTGGCGCCAGTCGACGATGGTGCGCGCCAGCGGCACGCCCTGCTCGGCGAGGCTCTCGAGCACGTCGGCGCCGGTGGACCAGGCGCCGGTCTTGGTGCGCGTGCCGCCGGGGAGCTGCATCTTGTCGAACAGGATTTCGCCCAGCTGCTTGGGCGAGCCGAGGTTGAAGTTCTGCCCCGCGAGCTCATAGGCCTGCGCCTCAAGTGCCGCGGCGCGCTGCGTGAAATCGCCGGTGAGGCGGGAAAGGATGGCGCGATCGACGGCGATGCCGCGGCTTTCCATGCGCGCGAGGACGGGTGCCAGCGGGCGCTCCTCGGTCTCGTAGAGCGCGGTCTGGCTCTCGGCGACGAGGCGGGGCTTGAGCAGCATCCACAGCCGCAGCGTCAAATCGACGTCCTCGGCGGCGTAGCGGGCGGCGGCGGGGATGTCGACCTCGGCGAAGGTCTTCTGCTTCTTGCCGGTGCCGATGAGTTCCCTGATCTCGATGCCGGTATGGTTGAGCCAGTGGGCGCTGAGCTCGCTCAGTGTGTTGTACTGCACGCCATCGAGCACGTAGCTCATCAGCAGCGTGTCGTCGAAGGGCTTGAGCTCGATGCCGTAGCGGAGCAGCAGGCCGAGATCATATTTGACGTTGTGCGCGATCTTGAGGATGGAACGGTCTTCCAGGAGTGGCTTGAGCAGCGCCAGCGCCTCGCGCTCGTCGACCTGGCCGTCGACCCTGCTGCCGAACATGCCGTTGCCATTGGTGTGGTTGAGCGGCAGGTAGGCGGCGCGGCCGGGTGCCAGGGCCAGGCTGAGGCCCACGAGGTCCGCGGTCTGGTTGTCGAGCCCGGTGCTTTCGGCGTCGACCGCGAAATAGCCCTGCGCGCGCGCCTCGCGGATCCAGTTCTCGAGCGTTGCGATGTCGGTGATCGTCCCGAAGGCGTCGCGGTCGATCGGGATCGCGCGCATCTTTTCGAGCCGCTCGGCTGCGAACAGCACCGCGGCGCTCTCGCTGCGGCCCTCGGCCGAAAGGCGGGCGGCACGGGCGATTTCCTTGGCCTCGTTGTCGAAGCCGATCGGCTTGGGCTGCGCCGGGGCGAGCTCGGGGTCGGCTTCGAACTGCTCGGGGTCGGCGTCGAGCAGTCCGCCCAGCCGCTTGGCGATGGCGAAGAACTCCATGGCGCGCAGGAACGGGAACAGCAGTTTGGGCTCGAGCGGCTGACGCGCCAGCGCGTCGAGCGGCATCGGCACCGGCACCTCCGTGCTGAGCGTCACGAGCTGCTTGGAGATGCGGGCGAGCTCGGCATTTTCGGTGAGCATCTGCCGCCGCTTGGGCTGCTTGATGTTCTCGACATTGTCGAGCAGCGCCTCGAGCGAGCCATAAATGTTGATCAGCTCGGCCGCCGTCTTGACCCCGATGCCGGGGACGCCGGGAACGTTGTCGACGGCGTCGCCGCATAGCGCCTGGACGTCGATCACCTTGTCCGGCGTGACGCCGAACTTGGCCAGCACCTCGTCCGGCCCGAGCCAGCGCAGCGCCGGCTGGCCGGGGCGCGGAATGGTGTCGAGCAGCCGCACGCGGCCGTCGGGCGTGACGAGTTGCATGAGGTCCTTGTCGGACGACACGATCGTGACCTTGCCGCCCGCGGCCAGCGCCTGGGTCGTGTAGGTCGCGATGATGTCGTCGGCCTCCCAGCCCTCCATTTCGAGCGAGACGAGCGAATAGGCCTTGGCGGCGCGGCGCGCGAGCGGGAACTGCGGCACCAGCTCCTCGGGCGGCGGCGGCCGGTGCGCCTTGTAGTCCGAATAGATTTCGTCGCGAAAGGTCTTGCTCGAATAATCGAAGATCACCGCCATATGCGTGGGCGCGTCGTCGCCCTCGAGATCCTCGGTGAGCTTGTAGATCATGTTGCAAAAGCCGATGACGCTGCCCACGGGCAGCCCGTCGGTCTTGCGCGTCAACTGCGGCAGCGCATGAAACGCCCGGAAAATGAAGCCTGAGCCGTCGACGAGAACAAGATGCATGGTGATTCCGCGGAAAGGGTCGGCGCGCACCTTAGTGGATCGGGCAGCAGGGGCAAAGGCTGACAGGAGGGCGAGGTCGCCGGGGCGGGGGAATTGCGGACCGAGGCCGGTGGGCGCCCTTTGCGGGTGGCCCCCGCGGCAAGGTGGGCGGCCAATCGCAGCGGCGGCAGGGGCGGCAATCCCGCCGACGCGCCGGCTAGAACATCGCTCCGGCAGGTTTGGCCTGCCGGAGTGTTGCTTGTCGCGGCCTGGTCAGGCCGGCAGTCCGACGCCGGCCGGGCTTTCGCCGGGCGCGAGGACGTAGCGCCAGATCAGCGCGCCGAGCGCGCCGCCGATCAGCGGGGCGACGATGAACAGCCACACCTGGCCGAGCGCGCCATTGGTCGCAAAGATCGCGGTGGCGATCGAGCGCGCTGGATTGACCGAGGTGTTCGTCACCGGGATCGAGATCAGGTGGATCAGCGTCAGCCCGAGGCCGATGGTGAGCGGCGCAAAGCCCGCCGGCGCGGCCTTGCTGGTTGCGCCGAGGATGATCAGCAGGAACATCGCCGTGAGGACGATCTCGGTGAGCAGCGCCGAGACCATCGAGTAGCCGCCGGGCGAGAACTCGGCATAGCCATTGGAGGCAAAGCCGCCGGCCGTGAAGTCCGCCTTGCCCGACACGATCAGGTAGAGCAGGGCCGCGCCGACGATGCCGCCCACGAGCTGGACGATCCAGTAGCCGATCAGCTCGCGCCACTCGAACCGGCCGGCCAGCGCCAGCCCGAGCGACACCGCAGGGTTGAAGTGCCCGCCCGAAATGCCGCCCACCGCATAGACCATGGTGACGACGGTGAGCCCGAACGCCAACGCAACGCCCACGAAGCCGATGCCGACTTCGGGAAAGCCGGCGGCGAGCAGGGCCGCGCCGCAGCCGCCGAAGACGAGCCAGAATGTACCGATGAACTCGGCCGCAAGTTTCCGAAACATGGTGCCAATGCCCTTCGAACTGGTTTCCCACGCCCCCACGGCTACCGCCGCGGGCCCCCGCCGAGAATCGCCTCCACAAAGTTACGCACCGGGATTTTCAGTCGGACGGGCCGGCTCTTCGATGGCGGCTCGGGGCATCGCCCCGTTACCGCAGGCCGACTTCTTCCAGCAGGCCCTGGCGCTTGGCGTCGTAGTAGTAGCCGCGCGAATAGTTGCGGACGGCTTGGTCGGCGTTGCCGCCGCCGACGAGGTAGGCGCCGCTTAGATATTTGACCGAGTATCTGAGGTTGGTGTCGGCGTCGAGCAGGCCCGAGGCGGGGCCGCGATAGCCCATGGATTGAGCGGTGGCGTAGCTGATCTGCATGAGGCCGTAATAGGGGCCGTTGCGCGCCTTGGGATTGTAGCCGCTTTCGCGCACGATGACGCGGCGGACCAGCGCTTCGGGCACGTCGTAATGGGCCGAATATTTGGCGATGAGGCCATCGAGGCTCGAGGGATCGGCAGCCGCTGCCGTTGTCACGGCCGGCTGCGCCGGCTTGGGCGCGATGCTGGCAAGGGCCGGAAATTTGGTCGACGAGCAGCCGGCAAGACTTAGTCCCGCCACGACCGCCACAATCATTACGAGACGAGTTCTCAAGCCGATACTGCCGTCATTTTGCGCCGCTTCCCATAGCATTTTGCGCCCGTCCGGGGAAACCGCGCGACATTGCCGCGCCCGGCCGCTTCTCAATCGCGCACCCAAATGCTTGAATATTCAGGGGCGTTTGGGGCGGGCACGAGCTTCATGGCGAGCGGAACAGGAAGGAAGGGCGGCGGTTCGGGGGCGAGACTGCGCGACGTTCTGGGCAATGCGATGGCGGCGCGGCCGGCGGCGCTGATCGGCTGGCTCGTCTTTGCATTGGTGCTGCTTGCAGCAACTGCCGGGGCGGCTCTGGTGTTCGCCGGCGGCTTGGACCCGGACACGGACTGGGGCTTTCGCACGCTGCTGCTGGCGTTGGCCCTGGGCGGGATCTTCGTCCTCGCCGCGCTGATCGCCGTGCTCTCGGCGGCGCTGCGCGAGCATCGCGAGCGGTGGCGCGGGGGACGCGCGACGGTGGTCGCCACCGACCACGTCGTCATCCTCAACTGGTCCGCCGCCCTCTTCGAGATTGTCGCCGAACTGGGCCGCGCCAACCGAACGCGGCGCCGGCTGCGCATCGTCATCCTGGCCGAGAGGAACAGCGAGGCGATGGCGGACGAGATCGCGCGGCGGCTGCCGGGACTGCGCACTGCCCGCATCATCTGCCGGACGGGCGATCCGGCCGATCCGGACGATCTGGCCATCGCCAGTCCGGGGTCGGCGCGCGCGATCATCATCGTGTCACCCGATGCGGCCGATGCGGATGCACGCGTGATCAAGACCGTGCTGGCGCTGCGGCCGACCGACGACGGGCCCGCCCGGATCGTCGCCGAGATCCGCGACGGGCGGAATGCGGAGCTGGTACGCGGGGTCGGTGGCGATGGCTTGCAAATCATCCCCGCCGGCGACCTCATGGCGCGCCTCGTGGCGCTGTCGTCGCGCCACCGAGGGCTGGGTGCCGTCTATGCGGCGCTGCTCGGCGGCGGCAGCACTTTGTGCCGCCTCGAGCAGAAGCCGATCGAGGGCTCGAGCTTCGGCGACGCCATGATGGCCTATGACGGCGCCACCCTGATCGGCGTCACCGATCCGACCGGACGCGTCTGGCTCAATCCGCCCATGGAGACGGTGATCCGCCCCGAGATGAAGGCCGTGCTCATCGCCGTGAGCGCGGAGGCCGTCGGCGTGACGGCCACGCCGCTCAATGTCGACCACACCGCCATCGCGCTCTATCGCCGTAGCGAGCCGGTGGCCGAACGCACGCTGCTGCTCGGCTGGAACCGCCGCGCCCCGCTGGTCGCGTTCCAGCTCAGCCGGCATGTCGCACCGGGGAGCCTGCTCACCATCGGCGCCAACACGCCGGAGCTCCAGGCACAGATGTCGGCGCTGATGATCGCGGGAAGCAATCTGCAGGTCGAGTACGGCATCGTCGACAGCGCCAGCCGCGTGGCACTCGAGGGGCTGGAGATCGCCAGCTACGACAATGTGCTGGTGCTTGCCTATGCCGACCATCTCGATGCCGAAGCGGCCGATCGGCGCACGCTGATGACGCTGCTCCATCTGCGCGCCATTGCGGCAGCAGCGGGCAGGGAGCTGAACCTCGTCGCCGAACTGCTCGACGCGCGCAACCGCGAGCTTGCGGCCATGACCGGGGCAACCGAGCTCGTCGTGGGCAGCACGCTCGCCGGGCTGTTGCTCGCGCGCGCGAGCGAGAACGGGGCGCTGGGCGCCGTGCTCGCCGATCTGCTCGATGACCAGGGCAGCGACATCGTGCTGCGCGAGGCGGAGGGGTGCCTCGAGCTCGGGCAGCCGATGACGTTCTACACCGTGACCGAAGCCTGCCGGCAGCGCGGCGAGGTGGCACTGGGCTATATCCGGAAGCGACCGGGACTGGAGATGGCGACGGGGCCGGCGGATGGCGTCGTGATCAATCCGGGAAAATCCGAAGCGCTGACCTATGAGGCGGGCGACAAGATCATCGTTCTGGCCCGGCCCTGAGCGTCACTGGCACAGCCGCGCCGTGCAGCGTTGCCCATGACAGCCGAGATCGAGATGGAGGTGGTCGTGGTGGAGGGCGTTCGCCTCCGGCCCGAGCACGGTGGTGAAATGCGTGCACGCCGCATCGTGCGCGAACCGGATGATGCGGCTGCCCTCGGCCTCGGTTCCCGGCCAGGCGGTCTCGACCGCAATGGTGCGCCCGTCCTCGAGGGTGAAGCCGGTGACGTCGAGCGCATCGCCGAAGGCGTGGAAGCTGAGGTTGCCGCTTCGGGCATTGTTGACGTTGCGGCAGGCATAGGCGGTGCCGATATTGACGGTGGCGATACGCGTGTCCTCGGTCGCCATCAGCCAGCGGTCGACATCGGCGACCCAACCGGGCAGCGCCGTGGCCATGCCGCAATCGGTGGTGACCGGCGCATTGAGCGGCACCGACCGGCGATGACGGCCTCGAGCGAGAGCGGCGACTGCACGCGGCACATGTCCTCCTCGATCGGCGGCAGCGGTGTCGCGACGACCTCGCCATCGAGCACGGCGGGACAGGCAAGCTGATAGTCGCGCGGCGGGGCGGCGGGCTCCGCGACAGTCGGCCGGGCGCCGGCCGCGGCGCCCGCAGCTCCCGCTGCCGCATCCGGCGTCTCGCCCGCCATCGCATCGGGCCGCTCGCGCGGCAATGGCACCTCCGCCTCCTGCCCCAGCCCCGCGCCACATGGACCGAGGCCGAGGGCGAGGAGGACGGCGAGGCGAAGAAAGCGCTGCATGCAGCAAAGAACGTCCTTCTTGTCGTGACGGTTGCGTCGGGCTCGCGCTACGCTGACGCGCCGAGCGCACTGAAGATGCGGCTCAGCAACCCCTGCTCGCCGGCCTTGCCTTCCGTCTCCTTGCGGAGCTCGACCAGCAGCGCGCTCGTGCGGTCGAGGCGTTCGCAGGCGAGGGTCGCGACGTGCAGCGCCATCAGCGGTGTGCGCTCGAGGAAGGGGATGGCGTCGTGGATGACGCGCAAGGTGCTTTCGGTTTCAGCGCGGACGGTGGCGGAATGATCGACGCCGAGCAGCACGCTCATCTCGCCGATGAGGGCGCCGGGCTCGGCGATCGTCGCGAGCGGCACGCCCTCGCGCTCGACGCTCAGCCTGCCGCGCTCGAGCACGTAGAGCTCGCCGCCGGCCTCCCCGGCCGCAATGAGGAGTTCGCCCGGCGCGAGGGTATGCGTGGGCTGGCCGGTAACGAGGGCGAGGACGGAGGCCATCAGTGGTGCTCGCCCGAAACGGTGGCCAGGAGGCGGCCGAAGACGCCGTTGGGTTCGGGTGGCTTGCCCCTTGCCGCCTGCTTCTGCGCCTCGACGAGCAGCGCGGAGGTGGCGTCGAGCCGCTGGCTCAGGAGCATCGCGACACGCAGGGCGACGAGCGGCTGGCGCTCGAGATAGGCGAGGGCGTCGCGCACGACACGCACGGCGGTGGGCGCCTGGGCCCGCACGGTCGCCGTGTTGGCGGTGCCCAGCAGCACGCTCATTTCGCCGATGAGGGCGCCCGGGGCGGCGATGGTCGCGAGGGCGACGCCGTCGCGTTCGACGCCGAGGCGGCCCGATTCGAGCACGTAGAGATCGCCGCCGGGGTCGCCCTCCTTGATGAGCACGTCGCCGGGCGCGAGTTCGAGGGTGGGCTGCGAGAAGGTGAGAGTGAGGAGGGTGGCCATGGGACGCTCCGCCGCTGGGGTGGCGCGAGGCTAGCTTAGGGTTGCGGTGGTGAACAGTCCTCTCAGCGCGAGTTCATGGCACGGGCCGGACCGTACGCCCAGGCGGTGGCACGGCGTCGCCGCCGGCAACTCAGGAGGACCGAATGAAGACGACCTTTTTGACCGTCGCCGCTTCGGCGGCTCTCTGCCTGACGATGCCGGGCGCGGCGGGGGTCGCCCCCGCATTGGCCGACGATGACATCGACTTCGTGTGTTACGACACCATCCTGCCCGACGGCAGCGAGGACCTCGTGTGCGAGACGATCGAGGACATGAAGCTCGAATGCCGCCTCATCGACCCCGAAGGGACCACGCCGGAATGCGCCGGCCTCAACGACGACAAGCAGGTGCTCGACCCCGTTTCGCCCGCAACCGCCGGCACGCCGAACACACTCAAGTCGAAAGGGGACACGACGCCCCGGCGAACCACCCATGGAAGCTTCGTGATACTGGCGAAGAGGTGAGCGGGCGGGGGGACAGGCCGCCTGCCGGCGCAAGCGGCTCCCCCACCCCGGCCCTCCCCCGCAGGCGGGGGAGGGGGATCGGTCCCCGCTTGTAGCCCGCTACTTGTCGTCGCCCATTTTGAGGGCGGCGATGAAGGCTTCCTGGGGGATTTCGACGCTGCCGAACTGGCGCATGCGTTTCTTGCCCGCCTTCTGCTTTTCTAGCAGCTTGCGCTTGCGGGTAGCGTCGCCGCCATAGCATTTGGCGGTGACGTCCTTGCGCATGGCGCGCACGGTTTCGCGCGCGACGATCTTGCCGCCGATCGCCGCCTGGATGGGGATGACGAACAGATGCGGCGGGATC
>CAZASR010000127.1:0-8361 GCA_964487765.1 uncultured Devosia sp.
GCTATCGCTTTTTAGAATGGCTCGCAAGTCGCCGGGCGGGCAGAGCGTTCCGCAACGTCCCGGAGGGCGGGATTTCCTTTCCACTTGACCTCAACTTAAGTTGAGGTCGTATCGAGGCCGGAACTCTCTCGTTTCGGTGCCCCATGACTCCAGATCGATCCGCCGACCTCGCCGCCATCCACCGTTTCGTCCAGGTGGTGGAGAATACCCAGTGGCAGCGCAATGCCGATGCCTTCCTCGCCCTCTTCACGCCCGACGCCGTGTGGACCAACCCCATTGGCCGGCGCCTCGTCGGTCTCGATGAAATCGCGCCCTTCACCCGGCAGGGTCTCGCCGCGGTCCCGCCGGACGTCTTTGCCACCTATAGGGTTGACCATGTGATGTTCCCGACCGAGGACGTCGCCGTCGTCAATGTTCGCTCACGCGCGGTACGGGCCGATCGCAGCCCCATCCCCGGCGAGCCCGACGGCGCCAAGCTCTATGTCCTCGTCCGGCACCGCAAGGACTGGCTGCTCGCGGCAGGCCACAATACCTTCGTCATGGAAATCGCGGTCGATCCGCCCGGGCGGGACGAGCCGTCAGCTACCTCGCCGAGGCAAGGCGCGGGGGAAATCCCGGCGAAGCTGCAGGAGGCAAGGCCACGCGCTGTCGAGACGGTGTCCTAGTGGCGCGGTAGCGGCGCCGGCGAGAGGTCCTCATACAGTCCCTGCGCCTCGGCCGGCGGGCCACGTCGCGACCCCGCGTCGATAATCTTCCACACCAGCAGGCGGGCATGCACGGTCATGGTCAGCACGTCGCCCGGCCCGACATGGTGGTCGGTGCGCAGCGTGCGCACGGAATTGACCCGGACCGCACCGGTCTCGATCAGCTTCTGCGCCTGAGTGCGCGATTTGGTCGCGCGCGAAAAAAACAGCCACCGGTCGAGCCGCTGCTTGTCCAAGGGCTACTCTTGCTTGGGCGTCCGCAAGGCGGCCAGCGCGGCCCAGGGCGAATCCGGATCGAGCGGCACGTCCCGCTTTTCGCGCGGCCGATGCTGCTTCCAGTCGTCGCGCTCATCCCGGCGCTTGCCGTTGAACTTCTTGCCACCCGGCTTCCCGTCGCCATGGCCGTCGAAGCGAGGGTTGCCGCCATTCGCCTTGTTGCGATCAGGGCGGCGGAACTGCTTGCGCGGAGGCTGGCCTTCGGCGGCAGCGCCGTCGGCACCCGCAGGGGCGCCGCCAGGTGCCGGTCGCTGGTGGCGCTGGCGCTTGTCGTGCCGCGCATTGTCCGACCGCCGTCCCCCAGGGAACCAGACTTCGTCGAATTCGGGCTCGGATGGTTTGTCCGCCTCGGGCGCCGGCGCGCCGAGATCGGCGGTGGCCATGGTCACCTCGGCCGCTTCACTCGCGGCCGCGGCCTCAGCCGGCGCCTCGCTGGCAGGGGGGGCCGCCTCGGCCGCGGGAGCGGTCTCTGCCGGCGCCGTGCCTTCGACGGCGTCCATTGCCGCTTCGGTCGCGACTGCGTCGGCCTTGTCGTCGATTTGCGCTTCGGTCTCGACCGGCGCGGTGACATCGGCCGCGGTGGGCACGGCGGGTACCTCGGGTGCTGGTGCCGGCGGTTTGGGCGTGCGGCGCACGCGATAGCCCAGCGAGGTCAGGATCGAGGCAAAATCCTCGCCGGCAGTGCCCAGCAGCGAAGTCATCTCCACCGTCACGCGGAAGCCGTTTCCCTCGGCGGCACCGGGCGGCAGCTCGCCCTGATGCGTGCGCGCATCGAGTGCGATCAGCGGACGGATGATGTCGGCAAGCCGCTCGAGGATGTCGACGCGCACGGCGCGCTTGCCCGCCACCTTGAAGCCCGCAACTTCATAGAGCTTGCTCGCGATTTCGGGATCGATCTGAAACGACGTTCTGCCGCTCAGGACGACGTGCGGCAGCTCGCTCACGCCGGGCTGGCGCACGCCGCCATGCTTCAATCCATAAAGGATCAGCGCGAGCTCGCGCGGGGCCGGCTTCAACGCCAGTGGCACGTAGATGTGGTAGGCGCCGAACTTGACGCCCAGCTTGCGCAGCTTGGCGCGCACATCCTGATCGAGGCTCTTGACCTCTTCGGCCACCGCCTGGCGCGGCATGAGGCCGAGATTCTCGTAGAGCCGGTAGGCCAGCCCGCGGGCCGCCCCGTCGAGATCGGCGGGCGCCTCGAGCTGCAGCACGGGCTCGAGCACGGTGTTGATATGGTGGCGCAGCCACAGATTGATGCGGTCCTGCACGCGCTCGAGATCGGGCCCGGTCAGCGATTCATCGGCAAGCACGATGAGGCGCGGCGCATAAAGAGAGTCGCCCTCGGCGAGCGAGGCGACCACTTCCCCACGCCAGCGCAATTGCCCGTCGGTCGAGAGAACGAATTCCTCGTTCGGCGCACCGGCGAGCCGATCGGCGCGCTTGGCGATCTCCGGCGCGACGACCTGGGCGGCGGCGCTCGCCAGAGCCTTGGCGTCGGTTTCGCCGTCCGAGCGTGCGAGCGTGAAGCGAAAGCCCTGGATCGAGCCGATGTGGTGACCTTCGAGGCTGATCTCGCCGTGGTCATTGATTTCAGGAGTGGCCATAGATCGGTCTCGCAAGTGGCGCATCAAAACGCTGGTGCGCCGGTCCACAAATCTCTGGGTGAGCCGCTCGTGCAGCGCGTCGCTCAGCCGGTCCTCGATGTCACGGGTCTTTTCGCGCCAATGGGCGGGGTCTTCAAGCCAGTTTCTCCGATTGGCGACATAGGTCCAGGTGCGGATCTGGCGAATCCGGTTGCTGAGGGTGTCGATGTCGCCGGCGACGTTGTCGCAGAAACGCACCTGCTCGGCAATCCAGTCGGTCGCGACCGCGCCGTGCCGGCGGAGGTCGGTATAGATGCGCGTGATGATCTCGCCATGCTGGGCCGGCGAGATGTCGCGATAGTCGGGCAGGGCGCAGCACTGCCAGAGCAGTTCCACCGCTTCACGCCCGATTGCCAGATCGCCCGCTTCATTCCGTGACAGGAACTCCAGTGCCTGCTGATCAGTTGCAACGGGCACGCGCGTCAGCGCCTTGTTCTGCGGTGACCTGTCGAGGCTCGCGCGCAGATGCTCGATCGAGGTGAAGTCGAGTTCGGAATTGCGCCACTGCACCTGCCGCACCGGCTCGAAATCGTGGCTCTCGAGCGCAACCACCAAATCCTCCTCGAAGGGCGCGGCGTTGCCGGTGACCCCGAAGGTGCCGTTGTGCATGTGGCGGCCGGCGCGTCCCGCAATCTGGCCGAACTCCGCCGGCGTCAGCGGCCGGGTCTGGTGGCCGTCGAATTTGCGGTCGTCGGCGAACGCCACGTGATGGACGTCGAGATTGAGCCCCATGCCGATGGCATCGGTGGCGACGAGGAAATCGACGTCGCCGTTCTGGTACATGTCGACCTGCGCGTTGCGCGTGCGCGGCGACAGCGCACCCATCACCACCGCGGCGCCACCACGCTCGCGCCGGATCAATTCGGCGATGGCATAGACTTCGCGCGCCGAGAAGGCCACGATCGCCGAGCGCGTGGGCTGGCGCGAGATCTTCCTGCTGCCAGCATAGCTCAGCGTCGAAAAGCGCGGCCGGTGAATGATCTCGGCGTCGGGCAGCAGCGTGCGGATCAGCGGCGCCATTGTCGCCGCGCCGAGCAGCAGCGTTTCGCTCAGCCCGCGGGCATTGAGAATGCGGTTCGTGAAGACGTGCCCGCGGTCGAAATCGGTCGCCACCTGGATTTCGTCGACCGCGAGGCACTCGACCGGCATGTCCAGCGGCATCGCCTCGACGGTGGCCACCCAGTAGCGCGCCTTCGGCGGCACGATCCGCTCTTCGCCCGTCACGAGCGCCACCGCGTCCCTGCCCACACGCTCGGCGACCCGGCCATAGACCTCGCGAGCGAGCAGTCGCAGCGGCAGGCCGATCATCCCCGAGCGATGCGCCAGCATCCGCTCGATGGCAAAGAAGGTCTTGCCGGTATTGGTCGGCCCGAGGATGGCCTTGAGGTGGGAGGCGGCAGTCATGTGGGGCCTATGTAGGAGAGCGCGGCAGTGCCGCCTAGTGGCCCGCATCGGGAACGGCGTGCCGTTAACCAACAGTACAAATCGAGAACGAACAGGGGGAGAATCGGCTGCGCGCGGCGAATCCGCCTTTGTTCCCTACTGCCGCTAGTGGTCGGGCGCTGCTGATTCCACCTAGCAAGCGGAATCGAACAGGGCAGGGTGCCCAAAAGCCGCCCCAACCCGTTCACAAACCTTGCGATTTGGTTGATTTCGCCGGTTGGCGCGGGCGAATCGGGATGGTGTAAACCGAGGGTAAACGCACCCGTCGCCAAGATTTTTCGTGCGGTCACCGCCGCCCCCCTGCGCGCCGCCGTTCCGGCGGCACCGCGTTGGCAAAAAGGTCGTTGACCGTGCCAAAGCGGCACGCCGAAAATCTTCATCTTTCGCTAACCATAATTGCGGCGTCCCTGCCGCTTTCTGGCCCGGCGCGGTCGTGCCCGGCCGTTTTGAGACAGTTCGGGTCGCGTGACGAGCTATTGCAGGCTCGTCAGCACCATCGACAAATCGCCCATCGAGGTCGTGAGCAGCACGCGGTAGGGGATCGCGTAACCGCTCTCGCCCAGGGGTGCGAACCACACCAGGATCCGATCGTCCTGGGCGAGCGAATTGGTGATCTCGCTGGTGGTATAGTGCCCGGCGATCGGCTTGTACTTGACGCTGCACAGAATGACCGGGCCCTGATAGCCGGTGCGCTGCGAGGTCGCGACATCGTCGCGGGCGTAGTGGAAGCTGAGGTCGAAGCGCTCGACGCCGGTAAAGATTTTCGCCTTGTAGTCGCAGAGGCCTGGGCCGAGTTCGCCCTTGCGGATGAACGAGGCCAGGAAGTCGTTGACGCCGTTGAGCTGCCGCCGCTCGATCGGGATACGATCGATATTGTTGGTGATCGGCGGGTCGATCACGAAGGCGGTCACCGCAGCCTGCTGATATTGCACGCGGATGGTGACCTGGTCGCCGCCCGAGCGGGTCATGAGGTCGAAGCTGTTGGAGCGCAGTCCCTCGCCTGTGACGGCGCCGCTCGAATCCACCCTGGCGATCCCGCTCGCAATCAGCGAAGCAACGCCGGACACATTGGCGTCGAGCGACAGGCTGTAGGCGCTGCCATCATCCACGAAATGGAATTTGGCGTTGGCAATGATGTTACCGCCGAGATTGACGACATAGCTCGCGTCGGCGGTGGTGTCGGCCTGCGCCGCGGTGAGGCCGAGGGTCAGCACGGCGACGGTAGCCAGGGCGGGGAGGCGAAAACGAGCCAATCGGACCTCGGGTTGGCGCCCCAAGGGACGCGAATCGCGGCAGAAGGCCAAATTGCCTGCGCCTCGTGGCACTGGCAAGGCGGCGCGGCACCGCTTTACTTGACGGCAGGGGCGCGCTTCTCTAAGGAGGCGCCGCAAATCAAGAACAGACCACCACCCGTTGCCGGAGATGTCTCCGGCCCAGGGACACCCAAGGATAGTACAATGGCACGCCGTTGCGAGCTGACCGGCAAAGGGCCGATGGTCGGCAATAATGTGAGCCACGCGGTCAACCGGACCCGCCGTCGCTTTCTCCCCAATCTCGTCAATGTCTCGCTGATCTCCGACGTGCTCGGCCGTTCGGTCAAGCTGCGCGTCTCAGCGGCTGCGCTGCGCTCTGTGGAGCATCGGGGCGGCCTCGACGCCTTCCTGCTCAAGGCCGACGACAACGAACTGAGCGTCAATGCTCGTGCGCTCAAGAAGGAAGTGAAGGCCGCGCTCGCCGCCGCCTGACGCTGCCCGCGACCAACGATTTTTCACGATGCCCGCGGCTCATCGCGGGCATTGCTGTTTCAGAGGCCCCGCAATGGGGCTACACTGGCCCCTCGCGCCGGTCTCATGCCGGAATGCGAGTTAAGAAAGGTGCGATATGTTCGCTCGCTTCGTCGTGGCCGTCGCGGCCATGGTGGTGGTCGTCACCGCCTCCAACATTCTCGTCCAGTACCCCGTCCAGTTCGATCTCGGCCCCATCCATCTGGGCGATATCCTCACCTGGGGCGCCTTCACCTATCCCTTCGCCTTCCTTGTCTCCGATCTCACCAATCGGCATGACGGGCCGACCCGCGCCCGTATCGTCGTGCTGTTCGGCTTCATCGTCGGCCTCGTGCTGTCGTTCTGGCTCGCGACGCCGCGTATCGCGATCGCCTCGGGCAGCGCCTTTCTCATCGGGCAGTTCCTCGACATTGCGGTGTTCCAGCGCCTGCGCAACCGCTACTGGCTGGTCCCGCCGCTGAGCGCCTCGCTGCTGGGCTCGGCGCTCGATACGCTGATCTTCTTCTCGCTTGCCTTCGCACCGGCCTTCGCCTTCATCGATCTCGCCTTCGGCATGGAAGACGGCTCGCTGGGCTTCGCTGCGCCCTGGCTCGGCATCGGCGGCGACGTGCCGCTGTGGCTCTCGCTCGCCAGCGGCGACTTTACCGTGAAGTTCCTCGCGGCCCTGCTGCTGCTCGCGCCCTATCGCGTGCTGATGGGCCGGATCATGCCTTTACAGCCGGTGCAGGCTTAGCGCCGGCTGCGGCAGATTTCCGCGGCCGCCCGCCCTTTTTGCCATTGGCTCGGGCGGCAGCCGCCTTCTCGGGCGACGTCGCCCGTCCGGCCAACTGCGCCATGTACTTGCGGGTGCCGAAAATGCCCGCGACGAGCGCAGGGATCGCGTGATCTTCGTTGAGCGATTCCCAGTGCAGAGCGCGGCGGTTCGTGATCGTACCGATAAATTGCGATGCTGAGCCCCGAAGCCCGCAATACCGTGATCATGCTGCGACATAACCCAACGCGTTGGGTTTTCAATCCGGCAGCGTGAACTCGAGGAGCAGGTTGCGCTCCCAGTCGTTGAAATTGTCGTCTGAGATCAAAGTGATGCGCGTCTCGCCGGACGGTGTCGCGTGCACTGCGACACCTTCCATGTTGTCGAGATCGCCGCCAGTGCCCTCGAACAGCACCTCGCCCTGCATCTGGGCGCCGGCCTTCACGTCCTCGGCCTTGATACGGACGAGCCGGGCGGCGAAGGAGATCAGCGCCACGCCGCGCTCGAGCACAAGCAAATCGCCATTGGGCAGAAAGGCGCAGTCGGTCGGTCGGGTGGCGTCGCCCGAGATGTAGCTCAGCGGCCCCTTGTCGTTCTTGCCCAGAAGGTACGCGGCATGCGCGCCGTCGCCCGCCGTCACGCCCTCGGTCAGCAGCAGCGTCGAGCCGGCGATGGGCGAGGCGGGGGGCGCGAGGCAAACCGCTTCGAGCGATTCATTGGTCTGCGCCCCGGCGAGCCAGCCGGGAATCATCACCTCGGTCGCCGGCCCCGTCGGAACGCCGTTCGACAAGTGGAAGTCCGCAACGCGGGTCAGGTTCTCGAAGCCCACGCGCACCACCGAGCGATTGTCCGGCCGCTCGATTATCGCCAGCGCTTCGGCGTCGCGGGCGAAGTCGCTGGGCAGGTCCGCGCCGCGCGAATTCTGGATCGGCGCGATGGATACGCCGATAAGCGAGAGCGGCCGCTCGGCCTCGTCATAGAGCAATTGCCCGGAGACGAAATTGCCGCGGTCAGACACCATTACCAGCTTGCCTTCGGTGCCGACGAAGCCGATGGCCGAAAGGCCGCCGAATGTGTCGGTGGCGCTGTGGAGCTGCAGGCCGCCGCGATAGATCAGGCCCTGTACCTGCTCGCCCACGGCGGCGCCGAAGAAGCTGTCGAGCCGTACGGCGGTGACGGTGGCGTTTTCGGCGAGCGCCGCAGTCGCGAGCAGGACGGCACCGGCGGCCAGCAGTCGCCTCATGCGTACCGGGCCCGGCGATCGTCCGCGGGCGAATCCTCATCGAACAGGGCGGCGAGCTCGTCGGTCAGTGCGCCGGCCAGCTCCTCGGCGTCGAGCAGCGTCACGGCGCGGCGATAATAGCGCGTCACGTCGTGGCCGATGCCGACCGCAACGAGCTGGATCGGCGAGCGCGTTTCGATGTCCTCGATCACCTGCCGCAAATGCGCCTCGAGATAGTTGCCCGCATTGACGCTCTGGGTGGAGTCGTCCACCGGCGCCCCATCGGAGATCACCATCAGGATGCGGCGGTTCTCGGACCGGGCCATCAGGCGCTTGCGGGCCCATTCGAGCGCTTCGCCGTCGATGTTCTCCTTGAGCAGGCCCTCGCGCATCATCAGCCCGAGATTGCGCCGCGCGTGCCGCCAGGGTTCGTCGGCGGCCTTGTAGATGATGTGGCGGATGTCGTTGACGCGGCCGGGGTTCGCGGGGCGTCCCGCTTCGAGCCAGGCCTCGCGGCTCTTGCCGCCCTTCCAGGCGC
>CAZASR010000128.1:0-1432 GCA_964487765.1 uncultured Devosia sp.
CATAGGCCGAGTAGATCTTGCCCGAGCACACCTTGCGGATGATGTAGAGCTTGCGTTCGAAAGCCTCTTCGTCCGCGACCCTGGGACCGCGGCCGATCACCACCTGGCGGTGACAGGGCTCGGTCGCCATGATCTCGGGCGCCTTGGAAAGCGAGGAGTTGTCGTGCGGCACGTCGCGCCAGCCAAGCACTGTCTGGCCTTCGTCCTCGATGACCTTTTCGACGACGCGCTCCATCTTCCAGCGCAGATCGGCGTCCTGCGGGAAGAAGATGTGCGCGACCGCGTATTCTCCAGGCGCGGGCAGGGTGACGCCTTGCTTGCCCATCTCCTTGACGAAGAAGGCATGCGGAATCTGGACCAGCATGCCGGCGCCGTCGCCCATCAGTGGGTCGGCACCCACGGCACCGCGGTGCTCGAGGTTCTGAAGGATGGCGAGGCCGCGCTGCACGATCGAATGCTGCGGCCGGTTCTTGAGGTCGACGATGAAGCCGACGCCGCACGCATCGTGCTCGCGCCTGGGGTCGAACAGGCCGAACGCCTCGGGGCGGTGGGTTTTGCGAATGGCAAGTTCCGTTGCAGAAGCGGAGCGGTGGGGAGACTGTGCCATCAGCAATGTCCTCGGATAAGCGGAATCAGGTCGGGATGAGCCGGTCGACCGGCGTTGGGGTCCTTTCGCGGGAAGGGTCTGTGGCCCGTTTTATCGGTTCGGTATCGGTCATTTGGTCCACGCTCCGTCTGTCTTACTCACGACTGCCGAACGGGGGTTCGGATCGTGACGAGTGCAGCCCATGAGGGCAAGTCACAATGTCAACAGGGAGCGGCACTGCATCCAAATGGCCGCTCGTTCGGGCGTCTGCCCCGCCTCCCGTTTCCGCTTTCGTCAAGCGGGCCAGCCGGTCCGGCGTGCGGGCTGTGCCGGGGAGACCGGGACCCGCTTTTTAAGACAGCATAGCTGTCCTATCGAGGGTACATTTGCACAAGTCTGGACGGCGGGCAAGCCGCGGACGTGACTTTTTTGTGGCGGTGCTAGCCGGGCAGCCCGGCGACTTGCAGGCGGCTGGTGCGGACCACCGACCACACGAAGGCGAGGATGAAGGCGATCGCCAGCAACACGACGATGGTGGGAGCGGGTGCACTGTCGATGAAAAAGGACAGGTAGACCCCGGCGAAAGACGCGACGAGAGCGATGGCGACGGCGAGCGCCAGCATCGCCCCGAAGCGGCGGGTGAGGAGGAAGGCGATGGCGCCGGGGGCGATCAGCAAGGCGATGCAGAGGATGACGCCGACGGCCTTGAGGGCGCCGACGACGGTCAGCGAGATGAGGCAGAGCAGGCCGTAGTGCAGGAGCTGAACGCGCAGCCCCACGGCCTTGGCCTGGATCGGATCGAAGGCGTGGAGCAGGAGGTCGCGCCATTTGAGCGCGACGGCGGCG
>CAZASR010000128.1:1442-4293 GCA_964487765.1 uncultured Devosia sp.
CGTCGTACAGGCGATCTTCGAGGGCGTCGGCGTCGAGACCGATGACGCCCGTCTCGGCGATGTCCTGGAGGTTCACGCCGAGCATGTCGCCGAACAGGATGTGGTCGAGGTGGACCTCGGAGCGGATCCATACGAACAGCACGAGCCCGAGCCCGAACATGCCCGAGAATACCACCCCCATCACGGTGTCCTGCTTGATGCGTGAATTGTCCTTGAGGAAGCCGGTGGCGACGGCCGCGAACATGCCGGCGACGAACGCGCCGAGGGCGAAGGGCACGCTCAAAATGTAGGCGATGACGACGCCGGGGAACACCGCATGGCTGATGGCGTCGCCCATCAGCGACCAGCCCTTGAGCACCATGAAGCAGGACAACAGGGCGGCCGGCACGGCGATCAGCGCCGTGATGATCAGCGCATTGACCATGAACTCGAACCGGAACGGCTCCAGCAGGACGTCGAGCGTCATGGCGCCGTCTCCAGCGCCTGCGCGGCGCGGCGGCGCGCGGCGATCATGCCATGCTTGGGGGCGAGGAAGAAGGCGACGAGGAAAATTGCTGTCTGCAGCACGACGATGATGCCACCCGTCGCGCCGTCGATGAAGTAGCTCGCATAGGCGCCGACAAAGCTGGTGAGCGTGCCGATCACGACGGCGATGACCAGCAGGCGCGGGAAGCGGTCGGTAAGCAGGTAAGCCGTCGCGCCGGGCGTGACGACCATGCAGATGACGAGGAAGGCGCCGACGGTCTGCAGCGCCGCGACGGTGGAGGCGGCGAGCAGGGTGAAGAAGACGACACGGAGGAGCGTCGGGCGAAGACCGATCGAGCGCGCGTGGTTCTCGTCGAAGAACACGACCATCAGGTCGCGCCATTTGGCGAGGAGCACGGCCAGCGAGACGACGCCGATGATGGCGAGCTGCAGCGTGTCCTCGGGGGTGATGGCGAGGATGTTGCCGAGCACGATTGTCTGGATGTTCACCGAGGTCGGCGACAGCGAGACCATGAACAGGCCGAGCCCGAAGAAGGACGAAAAGATCAGCCCGATGATGGCGTCCTCGCGCAGCTTGGTGCGCTGGTTGAGGAACAGCATGGCACCGGCGGCGAGGGCGCCCGCCGCGAAGGCACCGATCGAGAATGGAAGGCCGAGCATGTAGGCGCCGGCGACGCCCGGCACGATGGCGTGGCTCAGCGCGTCGCCGATCAGCGACCAGCCTTTCAGCATCAGATAGCAGGAGAGAAAGGCACACACGGCGCCGACGAGCGCCGACACCCACATGGCGTTGAGCATGTAGCCATAGGTGAAGGGCTCGAGCAGCAGCGGCATCATGGCTGCTTCTCGCGCGGGGAGTGCTCCATCTCGCCTTCGGTGCCGTAAAAGACCAGCGGACGCTCGTCGTCGGTGAACACCGAGACGCGCCGCGCATCGGCGTCGTCGTGGAGGTCGGCGCCGCCGAGCACGAAGTGGCGGAGCACGCCGCCGAAGGCCCGCTCGAGATTGGACTGGGTGAAAACGTCGCGCGTCGGGCCGTAGGCCAGAACGGTGCCCTTGAGCAGCACCACGCGGTCGCAGAATTCGGGCACGCTGCCAAGGTTGTGGGTCGAGACCAGCATCAGCCGGCCCTCGTCGCGCAGCTCGCGCAGCAGCGCGATGATGGTCTCCTCGGTGGTGACGTCCACGCCGGTGAATGGCTCGTCGAGCAGGATCACCCTGCCATCCTGGGCGAGGGCGCGCGCCAGGAAGACGCGCTTCTTCTGGCCGCCCGAGAGCTCGCCGATCTGGCGCCTGCGATAGTCGGTCATGCCGACGCGGGCGAGCGCGTCGCCTACGGCCTTGTGGTCGGCAGCGCGCGCCTGGCGGAGGAAGTTCATGTGGCCGTAGCGGCCCATCATGACGACATCCTCGACCAGTACGGGGAAGTTCCAGTCGACTTCCTCGGCCTGCGGAACGTAGGCGACCATGTTGCGCCTGAGGGCCTCGGCGGCGGGTCGACCGAAGACGGCAATGTCGCCGCGCGCGAGGCCGACAAAGCCCATTATGGCCTTGAACAATGTCGACTTGCCCGAGCCGTTGATGCCCACCAGCGCGGTGATCGAGCCGGCAGGTGCGGTGAAGCTCGCGTCGCGCAGCGCGGTGTGGCCATTGCGATAGGTCACCGTGGCGTCACGTACGACGATGCCGCCTGCCTCGTGTGGTTGCGCCGCGTGCTCGTTCATGCCGCGAGGCCTTTGGCGATGGTTTCGGCGGTGACACGCAGCATATCGAGATAGGTGGGGACGGGACCATCGGGCTCGCTCAGCGAGTCGACATATAGAACGCCGCCATACCTGGCGCCGGTTTCCCGCGCCACCTGCATGGCAGGGTCGGCGGACACGGTGCTCTCGGAGAATATGACGGGGATGTTGTTGGTGCGCACGGCGTCGATCACCTTGCGTACCTGCTGCGGCGTGCCCTGCTGGTCGGCGTTGATCGGCCACAAATAGAGCTCGCGCAGACCGAAGTCGCGGGCGAGATAGGAGAACGCGCCCTCGCTGGTCACGAGCCAGCGGCGCTCCTCGGGGATGGCGTCGAGTTCGGTCCTGATGGGATCGATGGTCGCGGCGATCTGCGCCTTGTAGGCCTCGGCGTTCGCTTCGTAGGTCGCCGCATTGGGCGCGTCGTACCGGGCGAGGCCGTTCCGGATGTTGTCGATGTAGGTCATCACGGCCGTGGGGGACATCCAGGCGTGAGGATTGGGCTTGCCGGTATAGGGGCCCTCGGCGATGCCCATCGGCTCGATGCCGTCGGAGAGCACGATGCTGGGGACGTCGCGCAGGTTCTGGAAGAAGCGCTCGAACCAGAGCTCGAGATTGAGGCC
>CAZASR010000128.1:4303-8290 GCA_964487765.1 uncultured Devosia sp.
GGCACTGCCGGAACACCGGGCGGCGTGCCGACCAGCTCGAGATTGAGGCCGTTCCACAGGATCAAATCGGCATCCTGGGCGCGGCGGATGTCGCCAGGCGTAGGCTGGTAGTTGTGGATCTCGGCGCCGGGCTTGGTGATCGACTCGACGATGGCGGCGTCCCCGGCGACGTTCTGCGCGATGTCGCCGATCACCGTGAAGGTGGTAACCGCCTTGAACTTCTCCTGCGCCAGCGCGGGCAGGGACGGGGCGGCGAGAAAGGCTGCCCCGGAAGCGAGCAGGGTGCGGCGCGAAATCATGAAGCTCATGGATACACGGGGTCCAATGCTATTGCAAACCATTTGCAGAGATGGCATGGAGCCGAACTAGTTGCAAGTCATTCGCAACAAAAATGCACCAGGAGCGTGGTTGGTTGCGCAGGGCAGTGCCGCGTCCGCCGGCCGCGCATGGCAGCATTGGTGAGGTTGTCGGCGCTGCACGAAAAAGGCGCGGAGCTTTCGCTCCGCGCCTCTTTATTCCGTTCGCGTGTGCCGATCAGGAGGGAGGGCCAGAGGGGCCCACGCCGTTCGTGACCGGAATTAATTGACGGCGGTGTCGATCGCCTTGGGCGCAGCGCCGTTGATGGCAATTGTGCGGGCCTTCTTGGATTCAGGCAGTTCGCGCTTCAGCTCGATGTGAAGCAGGCCGTTCTCGAGGCTGGCACCGGACACTTCCACATATTCGGCGAGCTGGAAGCGCAGTTCGAAAGCGCGCTCGGCAATGCCGCGGTGGAGGAATTCGCGGTCCTTCTCCTCGGATGCGGGAGCCTTGGCGCCCTTCACCGTGAGGGTGTTCTCCTTGGCCTCGATCACGAGGTCGCTCTCGGCGAAGCCGGCGACCGCGATCGAGACGCGGTACGCGTTCTCGCCGACCTTCTCGATGTTATAGGGCGGGTAGGTTTTGGCCTCCTGGCCGACGAGGCCGTCAAGCCGGTTGAACAGCCGGTCGAAGCCGACGGTCGAACGATAGAAGGGGGTGAAATCGTAGGTCTGCATGGCACATTCTCCAGTGAGCAACGTGAGTTTGGACGGGTGTCCCATGTGCTTCCCTTTGGCGGCGAAGCTCATTCCCGGGTGTCCCGGTTCCCGGCAAAGGCCGGCGAACAGCCTTGAGATAGGTGGGGTTTTGGTAGGTTCAAGTCCCGGTTACGCGCACATGAACCGAATCTGAACGTTGGCCTCACGGCCCCTTCAGGGTGCCCGCTCTAGAACCAGCATTGTGCTCGCTGTCTGCTGCAACGGCACACCCCGAATGCGTCGCCGTCACCCGCCCCCCGCACGGCGACTGTTCAGAGGAAAGCCAGTGTCTCATCCGAGACGCTGGCTTTTCCGCTTTCGGGGATGTTACGCAGCGGCAATGAATGCGATCGTCGATCCCCAGGGGCCCAGGCTCGCTGTCCTGCCTTCCAATCCCGCGCCGGAAGGCATGCAGGCGGGCTATCTCACCACCCCCGACAAGGTCAGGCTGCGCTATGCGACGTTCCCCAAGACGGCGGGCGCGGCGAAGGGCACCGTCTGCCTCGTCCAGGGGCGGACCGAGTACATCGAGAAATATTTCGAGACCGTCGGCGACTTCCAGAAGCGCGGCTTTGCCGTCGCGACCTTCGACTGGCGCGGGCAGGGCGGATCGGATCGCCTGATCCCGAACCGCCGGCTCGGCTATGTACGCAGCTTCGACGACTACTGGGTGGACCTCAAGGCGTTCCACGCCAACATCCTGCTGCCCGATTGCCCGGCGCCCTACTATCTCGTCGGGCACTCGATGGGCGGGCTGGTATCGCTCATCGCG
Organism: uncultured Devosia sp.; assembly: GCA_964487765.1. Taxonomy (GTDB): domain Bacteria; phylum Pseudomonadota; class Alphaproteobacteria; order Rhizobiales; family Devosiaceae; genus Devosia_A. Next base: position 6,131 of record CAZASR010000128.1, read on the forward strand.
GCGACACGCGACCGCATGATGTTCGACCGGGTGTTCCTGTCGGCCCCCATGGTGGGGCTCGCCAGCCAGCCTCTGAGCTTTGCGGGAATGGCGGTGGTTGCCGATGTGCTGTCGTTCATCGGGCTGGGTCGCGTGCCGGTCGGCCGCCCTGCCGACGAGCTGCCGAGCGAGAAGGGCTTCCCCGGCAATCCGCTCACCTCGGATTTGCGGCGTTACATGATCACGGTGGACACCTGGCGCGAGCGGCCGGATCTGATCGTCGCCAAGCCGACCTTCCGCTGGGCCGCCGCGGCGATGCGTGCCATGGCCGATGCGGCGCGCGATTCCTTTCCCAGCTCGATCCAGATGCCCGTGCTGATGCTGGCGGCGGCGCGCGACGAGGTCGTGGCGACGAGTTGGACCGAGCAGCTGGGCCTCAGGATGCGGACCGGCCGGCACATGGTGATTCCGGCGGCGCGGCACGAATTGTTCATGGAGACGGACGCCATCCGCGCGCAGGTTTTCGCCGCGTTCGACGCCTTCATCACCGAGCAGAGCAGCTAGGCGCTAAAACCCTGCTCTAGCCGTTGATCTCGCGCAGGGCAGCGGCGTGGAGTTCGGGGGTGGCGGCGGCGACGCAATTGCCGCCCTCCTCGGCCGGGCTGCCTTCCCACGTGGTGATCACGCCGCCGGCCGCCTCGATGATGGCGATCAGCGGGGCGATGTCGACATTCTTGAGCCCGACTTCGACGACGAGGTCGATCGTGCCCGAGGCGAGGAGGCAATAGCCGTAGCAGTCGAGGCCCCAGCGGGTCTGGAGCGTCGCGGTCTGGATGCGGTTCCAATGCGCCGAGTAGTCGCGGCCGGGTCGGACGAAGAGCTCGGGCGAGGTGGAGGTCATCTTGGCGCCACTCAGCTCGGTGACGCCGCTGGTGCGCAGCGGCGTTGTCGCTCCCTTGTGGCTGAAGGTGCCGGCGCCGCCCACGGCGATCCAGGTCTCGCCGGTAAAGGGCTGGGCCATGAGGCCGGCGATGGCGCGGCCCTTGTGCGTGAGGCCGATCAGCGTGCCCCAGACGGGCACGCCGGAGATGAAGGCGCGGGTGCCATCGATGGGATCGATGATCCAGGTGAAATCGCCCGAAGTGGCTTTGGGGTCCCATTCCTCGCCGATGATGCCGTGATCGGGGAAGTGCTCGCCGATGACGGCGCGCACGGCCGTTTCGGCGTCCTTGTCCGCCGCCGTGACCGGATCGAAGCCGGTCTGCCACTTGTTTTCCACAGCAAGCGGCGTGCGGAAGCCTGCAAGGGTATGCGTTGCGGCGGCCTCGGCGGCGGCCAGCAGGGTCGCGCGAACGGTCACGGGGTCGAGCCCGGCCAGGGCGTCGTCGGTCATCGGAAGTGCCTCAACACAGATTGTCATTCCGATGCAATGCCATAGCGGACCGGGCCGGGACAGGCGCCGAAAGGCGCATTGCCCGAAGTGATTCATTTCTGCAACATTTGTTCATGCGCTGATGTGAACGTTCATCCTGCCGCTTGTATGGAAGCGCAAATCGGTTCACGCCAGAGATGCATGATGGATGGGCGGCTCGGGGTTTCCGCCTGCGCTTTGGGCACAGTGAGCCGCCATCGTTTCCTCCCTTGACTGGGGCCGCTTCTACAGCGGCCCCTTCTGTGTCCGGGGTTATTCGGCGGCCTTGGCGGGGAGATGCTGCGGGCTGTTGAGCAGCGTCAGGTCGTAGCCGATCAGCGTCAGCGTCAGCCGCTCGAGCAGTTGGCGAATGGCGTTGAAGCCCTCGTTCTTTTCGAGCGTCACTTCGTTCATGTAGAGGTGGCGCGAAATCTCGACCTGCAGGGCGTGGATGCCGTGTTGCGGCCGCCCGTAGGTGCGGGCGATGAAGCCGCCCGCATAGGGGCGGTTGCGCGCGACGCGCAGGCCCGCCCCGGCGAAGACCATTTCGCACAGATCGATGAGCCCGGTGCCGCAGGTCGTCCCGTAGCGGTCGCCCAGCACGATGTCGGGCGCGAGCCGGTCGCCGCTGCGCGAAATGCGCGGCATCGAATGGCAGTCGATCAGCACGGCGACGCCGAACGTCTGCGCGGCATCGGTGAGCAGGCGCTGGAGGGTCGCGTGATAGGGGATGTAGATGCCCTCGATGCGCATGCGCGCGTCCTCGAGGG
>CAZASR010000129.1:0-8286 GCA_964487765.1 uncultured Devosia sp.
GATGGTCGCATCGTCATGCTCGAGCCGCGGCGCCTCGCCGCGCGCGCCGCCGCGAGCTTCATGGCCCTTTCCCTAGGCGAGGACGTCGGCCAGACCGTCGGCTATCGCGTGCGCCTCGATGCCAGGGTCAGCGCTGCGACGCGGATCGAGGTCGTCACCGAAGGCGTCTTCACCCGCATGATCCTCGAGGATCCCGAACTCGGGGGCGTCGCCGCCGTGATCTTCGACGAGTTCCACGAGCGCAGCCTCGATGCCGATCTTGGCCTCGCTTTGACCCTCGATGCTACCGCGCTGCGACCCGATCTGCGGTTGCTCGTCATGTCGGCCACCATCGACGGCGCCCGCGTCGGTTCGCTGCTCGGCGACGCACCGGTGATCGAGAGCGAGGGCAGGGCGTTTCCGGTCGAGACCAGATATGTCACGCCCGATCCGCTGCACCGCCTCGACCAGCAGATGGCCGCCGCGATAGTCACCGCGCTCCGCGAACAGCAGGGCTCGCTGCTCGCCTTCCTGCCCGGCCAGGCCGAAATCACGCGCACCGCCGAGCGCCTGAAGAACACCGTTCCATCCAATGTCGATATCGCGCCGCTTTACGGCCTGCTCGATGCTGCCGAGCAGGACCGCGCCATCGCCCCCGCTCCGGCCGGCCGCCGCAAGGTCGTGCTCGCAACCTCCATCGCCGAAACCTCCCTCACCATCGAGGGCATCCGTATCGTCGTCGATTCCGGCTTCCGCCGCGTGGCCGCTTACGATCCGGCAACGGGCCTGTCGAACCTCGTCACGCAGCGCGTCTCGCGCGCCGCCGCCGACCAGCGCCGCGGCCGCGCCGGCCGCACCCAGCCGGGCGTCGCCTACCGCTTGTGGAACGAGGGCCAGACCGGCGCGCTCGCCCCCTACGACACGCCCGAAATCCTCGCCGCCGATCTCACCGGCTTCGTCCTCGCCCTCGCGAGCTGGGGCGTTGCCGATCCGGCGGCCCTTGCCTTCCTCGATCCGCCGCCGCGTGCCGCCTGGACCGAGGCGGTGACGCTCCTCACCCAGCTCGACGCGCTCGACGCCACCGGTCGTATCACGCCCGAGGGCAGGGCGCTGGCCAGGCTGCCGCTCCACCCGCGCCTCGCTCACATGATCCATCGGGCCATCGACAAGGGCGCCGCCGCCGAACTCGCCGTGCTCCTCACCGAGCGCGGCCTCGGTGGTGACGACACCGACCTCGCCCATCGCCTCGCGCGCTTCCGCGCCGACCGCTCGCGCCGGGCCAATGATGCCCGCGCCCTCGCCCGTCGCTGGGGCGGGGCCCGGGACGGCGCGTTCGCCGGCGCGCCCGAGATCGGGCCCATGCTCGCCCGCGCCTTCCCCGATCGCGTCGCACAGGCCGCCGGCGCCCGTGGCCGCTACCGTCTCGCCAATGGCCGTGGGGCTGCGCTCGAGGACACCGATGCGCTCGCTGCGAGCCCCTGGCTCGTCGTCACCGAGGTCACCGGCGCCGCCGCCACCGGCCGCATCCGCGCCGCGGCCGCGATCAGTCGCGACGACATCGAGGCGCTGTTCGCCTCGCACATCCGCACCGACGTCGCGCTCCATTGGGACGAGCCCACCGCGTCCGTCCGCGCCCGCCGCCGCCGGACCTGGCAGGCGCTGGTTCTCGCCGACGACCCCGTCCCGCCGCCGGACCCCCAGGCCGCCGCACGCCTTCTCGCCGAGCACGTCGTCGACCGGCTGCCTTGGTCGCAAGAGCAGCGCACCCTGCTCGCCCGCGCCAGATTCCTCCACCCCGATTTTGCCATCGCCGTCGATGATCTCGCCCCGCTCCTCATCGGCCGCTCCGCGCTGAACGACATCGCCGCCGCCGATCTCGCCCCGCTCATCCCTTACGCCTTGCGCGCCGAGATCGAGCAGGCGCTGCCCTCGCATTTCGAGGCACCCACCGGGAGCCGCATTCCCATCGATTATGCCGCCGAAGCCGGTCCCAGCGTCGCGCTGCGCGTGCAGGAGCTCTACGGACTCGATCGGCACCCGGCCATCGCCAATGGCCGCATTCCGCTCACGCTCGTGCTGCTCAGCCCGGCGCATCGGCCGATCCAGACGACGCGCGATCTGCCCGGCTTCTGGCGCGGCTCGTGGACGGATGTCGCCCGCGACATGCGCGGCCGCTATCCGCGTCACATCTGGCCTGACGATCCCGCCCGCGCCGCTCCCACCACCCGCGCCAAGCCCCGCGGCACCTGAACTCCCGGAGGCGTGGGCCTATGGCGCGGGATTGTATTCGCGCCAATGCCGCGAATAGCGCACCTCGAGATGCTGGGGGCCCGCGAGTTCCAGCGGCAGGTCCCAGGTGCCGACGAGAGTGCGCCCTGACGCATCCAGCGTGGCGTTGAGGATCAGCTGCACCCGGCCGTCGGGCAGGACATGCTCGGCATGCAGCGTCGTCGGCGTGACCTCGATATTGCTGAGCGGCTGGTTGGAGTCCGGGCCGCCGAGCCAGCCGGTCCAGCCGCCGCCCGCCTGCTGCAGCATCAGCATGCCCCCCATGCCGATCCAGCAGCCCGCGAGCGGCGGCCGGTCTGGCGACGGGCCGGGCGAGAAGGCCAGCTTCACGATGTGGTTGCGGTCCTCGCCGGGCTCGTAGTCGCGCGGCTCGGGAATGCCCGCCTGCTTGTAGGCCGGCTGGCTCGGGTCGGAATCGAGCGCGCCATAGGGCGTGGTCAGCGGGTCGAGCCCGAAGCGCAACTGGCCGTCATCGAAAAAGCAGCCCACCGTGCGCACCATCCAGTGCCGCGTCGGCAGCGGCCCGACCGGCGCCATGTCCTGCCAGGTGTCGCCCGTCAGCCAGCGCGGTGCCCGCGCGAGTGCTGTCGAGAAGGTGAAGTCGAGCACCAGCGGTAAATTGGGGTTCTCGATCGGTACATCCACAACAACGGTCTTCTGCCGCGGGCCGTGCAGCAGGGCCAGCTCGGCCTGCACCGACAGACTCGCATGCTTGAGGTTGGCCTGCAGATCGGCGAGCTGCCGGTCGATGGCGATCAGCTTGTTGTATTGCTGTTGCAGCACGCCCGAGGCCGTGAACGCGTCCCAGAACCGGTCCGCCTGCGCATTGGTGCGGTCATCGAAGCCCTTGGCGATCAGCGCCTTCACTCCCGCCGCGAGCACATTGACGAGCGTGCCGCTGGCATTGGCGCTGAACCCTTGCCCCATGCGGGTGAAGAACTGGCGCGGGCCGCCCGGCAATTGCGCGAAGCGCGCCAGCGCGCGCGCCGAAAGCGGTTCGGCCCCGAGCACGCCATAGGCAACGCCCTTGAAGCCGAAGGTCTCGATGGTGTCGCCCACAAGGCTGCCGAGCCAGTCGGAGGTGTGCTCGGCAATGGCGAGCGGCTCGAGCTCGTCGGCCATCAGCCGGTCGTAGAGCGACGCGACACTATTGGAGGTCGCCTTGGCTGCGGCGAGGTCGGTCGGTTCGGGCAGGAACTTGCCCAATACACCCCAGGCCCGCGGATCATCGACCATGTCCCAGATGTCGACGCCCGTACGCATCCCATGCGCTTCGAGCGTGCGCACCAGGCGCTCCTGCGCCCGCCGGATCGCCTCGTCGGTAACCGTGTCGGTCAGCACCCTGTCGAGCTCGGTCGCGATCTCGTGCTTGACCGGGTCCAGCAGCCCGCGCGCGGTCCGCTCCGCGACCTCCGGCGCCATGCCGTTCGCGACCCGTCTCTCGATCAAATCCTCGATCAGCGTCTCGATCACCGCCGTCGACGCGCGGCTCGCCTCGGCGCGTGCCGCGGCCGCCGCACCGGCCTTTTCGACGAGCTCGTCGGATGCCGCGGCCCCCGCGTCCAGCAGCCCGCGCGAAGCGGCGCGCGCCACCGTCATCTTCTCGAGCGCGGTGGCGATCTGCCCGGTCTTTTCGATCAGCACTCCGGGTCCGTCCCCGGCGAGGAACTGCGCAATGCTGATCGCCGCATCGACAACCGCCTGCCCGAAGATCGCCTCCTGGCGGTAGGTGGTCCAGCTGTCCGCCGCCTCCACGATGATGCGCGACTCGATCGCCATCCGCTCGCCCAGATATAGCCGCGGCTCGGTGAAATCCCGGCGCGCCTGCTGAATCTGCGCAATGGCGTCGATGAGTTCGCGATTGGCGGCCACCAGCCGCCGCTCCTTCAATCCTTCGTCGCCCCCGCCGCCGCTCGGCGGCGCCCATTGCGCGTGGTAGAACACCGATCCGCTGTCGAAGGCGGAGATCTTCACCTCGGCCAGGTAGGGCGGGGCGTTGCGACCTAGCATCCCCACGATCTGTTCGGCCAGCTCGAACATGCGCGCGCGCAATTCCTCGAGCTTGGTTTCGCGGGCGAAGAGGTCCGCGGCGGCGTCCTGCCACTCCCGCAGCGCCGCTTCGTCGAAGCGCACCGGCCGCTCGTTGCGCGCCAGCTCCAGCGCATCGCGGGTGCGCTGCAGCTCGTCGATCCGGGCCCGCAGCCGGCTGCGTTCCGCCGCGTCCCGCTCGCCCAGCCGCGCCGCTTCGGCATTCAGCGCCGCAAGCCGGTCGCGCACCGCGCGCATGGTGCTCAGCCCCGCCGGTCCTGCGGGCCGGATCGTGCCGTTTGCGCGGAGCCGGGCCAGCTCCGCCGAGAGCCGCTCGAACTGCCGCGGCCCCAGATTTTCGCCCACCGGCAGGAACCCGTCATACCAGCTCTGCAGCAGCGCCCGTTCCGTGTTGAGCTTGCTGAGGTCCCGACCGAGCGCGTCGAGATCGCGATAGGTATCGGCCAGCGCCTGGTCGATCGCGTCGCTGTCGCTGCCGAGGTCGTCCTCCTCGACCTGGCTCGCTTCGAATCCGAGCCGCGCCGTTTCCACGCGCTCGCGCAGCTCTGGCAGTCCGTCCATCGCCGCGCGCTCCTCGGCCGCGAGCTCTGACATGCGCGCAAAGGCGTCGTCGATCTCGTCTGCGAGTGCCAATCCGGAGGCGAGTGTCAGCACAAGGCCGGCGGCCAAGCCGCGGCACCATCTGCTCAGGAAGACCCTGGTCCCCCCCATCGCGCCCCCTCCGGACGCCAAGTTTGGTCCGGCCGGTGGCTACCGGTCAAGTGTCCCCGATCGTCGGTAGTGTCTCAGTTTGAAAAGGGATTTCCGCCGCTACAACTCTTGGTGGGACTAGTCGATTGGGTCGGTTTGTCCCACGCGAGTCCCGGTATGGGTGCATCGCCAGGCGATGGGTATGGGTTCGACCAGACACCAGCCTAGCGCCTATGAGAGCACCGAGCGCACAGCTACGTTACCGCTAGCGCGGAACTAGAGCCACATTTACGCCTTGTAAAGCTGTAGCGTGTACGCTACATCGACGCTATGGGTGAACGCATATACGAAGTCCGGGAAACTGAGAGTTTCTCGATATGGCTTAGTAGTTTGCAGGACCCCAGAGCCAGAGCCAAAATTGCATCGCGCATTGATCGACTTGCGCGAGGAAATTCCGGAGATGCTGAGCCTGTGGGCGAAGGCGTTTCCGAGATGCGAGTGCATTATGGCCCAGGCTATCGCGTCTACTACACGAAAGTGGGGCAGGTAATCGTCCTGCTCCTCTGTGGAGGTAACAAGAAGACGCAGACAAGCGATATCAAAATCGCCAAAGCTCTGCGCAGGAGACTACCATGAAAAAGGAAGCATCGCCCCGCGTCAAACCACTGGCCACACGTCCCTATGACAGTGCCAACTATCTAACCGATCATGAGAGCATGATTGCCTATATCGAGGAGGTCATCGAGTCCGGCGATCCAACTCTTGTATCTCACGCACTTGGTGTCATTGCCCGCGCAAAAGGCATGACTCAAGTAGCGAAAGAAGCTGGCGTTTCTCGCGAGCACCTTTACCGGGCCCTGAGTTCTGAGGGGAACCCCGAGTTCGGCACAGTGTTCAAAGTGATCGCCGCTCTAGGGCTCAAACTTTCGGTCGAGCCCGCAGAAAAATTGGCCCCAGCATAAGCACTTTATACGGCTGATCGACGCAGGGCGCGTCGATCAGCCTTTGGGCTTTCTGGCATCGGCCATGCCCAGCGTTGCACCTTACGGCCATTCGGGCTCCACATGCTTTGCGCTAAGCATATGGCCCTTGTCTGGCGAATGTCACCCGTCCATCCCGACAGATTTCAAACTGAGAAACTACCCGACCGTCTCTCTGAGGACCTGCCACATCGGCGAGCCGGGACGCCCCATGTCGCGCAGCACCGACATATGATCTCGCCCCGCCATCGTCACGCGCTCATGGCGCGCCCCGTGCCGGTCGAGCACATAGGCGAAATCCTGCGCCTGCTGGTGGAAGGGCGCGGTCTCTTCCTGCCCCACCACGATCTCGTAATGCGTATGGCTCGACGGCACGGCCTCGATCGGCGACCACTGCGCGATCTCGTCTTCCGTCAGCTTCAGCTCCGGCTGCAGATAGGAGCTAGCGATCGGCCGCAGGTCGAAAATGCCGCTGATCGAGATCACGCCTGTGACCGGCACCGCCGGCAGCGCCGTCTCATGCGGCGCCCGCGATGCCAGATACGTCACCAGATGCCCGCCCGCCGAATGCCCGCTCGCGCTGAGCCGGTTCCCGTCGCCGCCGAACTCGTGCGCATGCGTCGCGAGCCACTGCGCCGCTTCGCGCACCTCGCGCACCAGCCCGTCCATGCGGAGGCCCGGCATCAGCGTATAGTCCACCACCGCTGCGATCGCGCCCGCCGCGGTGATGCCGTCCGCCACCACCGCATAGTCCGCCTTCACCTGCCGGCGCCAATAGCCGCCATGGATGAACATGTGCACGGGCCGCCCCGTTGCCTCGCCCGGTGGAAAGAACAAATCGAGCCGCTGCCGCGGTGCCGGCCCGTAGGCGACATCGAGCGTCGACCGGAGCGCCTGCCGGGTCCGGTTGCTGGACTCGGCGAAATCGTCGAACTGCGCGGCGAAGTCCGCAATGATGGCCGCGACGTTGTAGGGATCGATCTGAGGCATGCGCGTGTCTCCAATGCCTGCCGCTTCTCCCCGAGAGCGGCGCCCGCCGCAAGCGACTCTGTCTCCGCCGGCGTCCGAAAGTTCCCGTTTTGTTTCCCGCCGCTTTTCCGTTAGTCTGCCCGGCATTTTCAGCGAGACCTCTATGCCCAATTACGTCATCGACCCTCCCGCTCAATCCGTCGTTCCCGTCGCGGGCGACGAGGATGCGGGCTTTTTTCCGGTCCGCCGCATTTTCTGTGTCGGCCGCAACTATGCCGAGCATGCCCGCGAAATGGGTCACGACCCCGACCGCGAGCCGCCCTTCTTCTTCACCAAGCCTGCCGATGCGCTGGTGATTTCGGGCGCCAACACGCCCTATCCGCCGGCGACCGGTGACCTCCACCACGAGATCGAGCTCGTCGCCGCTATTGGCCGCGAGGCCACCGCCATCGAGGCCGCCGCGGCGCGGGATCACATCTGGGGCTATGCCGCCGGCATCGACCTCACCCGCCGCGACCTCCAGGCCGCCGCCCGGAAGCTTGGCCGTCCCTGGGACATGGCCAAGGGCTTCGACGCCTCCGCTCCCATCGGCGACCTCGCGCCCGCGAGCCGCATCGGCCACCCCGCCGCCGGCCGCCTCGGCCTCGCGGTCAACGGCACGCTGCGCCAGCAGGGCGATATCGCCGACATGATCTGGTCGGTGCCCGAGGCCATCGCGCACCTCTCCCGGTTCGTCACGCTCATGCCCGGCGACCTCGTTTTCACCGGCACCCCGGCCGGTGTCGCCGCCATCGTCAAAGGCGACCGCCTCGAGGGCACCATTGCGGGCGTCGGCAGCGTCACGACCACGATCGTCTGATGCCCACCTGGTCGCCCCAGCAGGAGGACGCGCTGCGCGCCGTCAGCGAATGGCTCAAGGACAAGAACGGCCCGCAGGTCTTCCGCTTGTTCGGCTGGGCCGGCACCGGCAAGTCCACCCTCGCGCGCTATCTTGCCGAGGGGGTGCGTTCGGTGAAATACGCCGCTTTCACCGGCAAGGCCGCGCTGGTCATGCGCAAGAAGGGCTGCCGCGGTGCCTCGACCATTCACTCGCTCATCTACACCCTGATTTCCGAGAAGGAGGGCGAGCCCCGTTTTGCCCTCGACCCCGAGAGCGAGGCGGCAACCGCCGACCTCATCGTCATCGACGAAGTCTCGATGGTCGACGAGCCGCTCGCCAAGGACCTGCTCAGCTTCGGCACCAAGGTGCTGGTGCTCGGCGATCCTTTCCAGCTACCGCCGGTGCAGGGCGCGGGCTATTTCACCGCGCACGAGCCCGACGTCATGCTCA
>CAZASR010000130.1:0-8285 GCA_964487765.1 uncultured Devosia sp.
CGATCTCGATGCCGACCGGCGCCTGCGTGCCCTGGTCCGACGTCGTCGAGCCGGCGCGCCGGAAGGCCTGGTAGAGCAGGTCCTGAAACTCCGCGCGCTGCCGCTTGTAGCCGGTGGTGCGCATGTTGGCGATGTTGTTGGAGATAATTTCGACGTTGCGCTCCTGGGCCGCCATGCCGGTGGACGCGATGTAGAGTGCTTTCATCCTGTGGTCCTCCCGTTAGGCCCGGACGTCGCCGAGGCGCTGGATGGCGGTGTTGCGCAGGTCGTCCTGCTTCTGCATGAGGTTGGCCAGCGACTGATAGGCGCGCTGTACGCGGATCATCGTGGTGAGCTCGGTGACGCCGGAGACGTTGGAACGTTCGATGGCGCCCTGCACCACGTGCGTCGTCGGGGGCGCATTGCTTGCCGGACCCGAGAAATAGGTATCGCCCTCGCGCACGAGGCTCTGTGGATCGGTGAACTGGGCGATCGCCAGCTTGCCCTTGGCACCGTTATTGGTGGAGATCGTGCCGTCATCACCGATTGTGATGTCGGTGTCCGTGTCGTCGAACTTGATCGGCCCCGAGGTGCCCAGCACCGGGTTACCGTTGAGGTCGGCCAGAATGCCGTTCGCATCGATGGCAAGCGCCCCGGCACGCGTGTAGCGCTGTCCGGCGGGTGTACTGACCGTGAGGAAGCCATCTCCCATCAGCGCAACGTCGAGCGGGTTGCCGGTTTGCTCGAACGAGCCCGCGCTCATGTCGTGGACAGTCGACCAGTCCTGCGTGAAGTGAACCTGTCGATCCAGCCCCGCGAAGTCGTTGTCGCGGGCGACCGGCATCAGAAAATCCTCGAACATCAGGTCCGAGGCCTTGAAACCGGTCGTGTTGATGTTGGCCATGTTGTTGGCCACGACATCCATCTGGTGCTGCAGAGCGATCTGGCGCGAGAGCGCTACCAGTTGCGCGTTTTCCATGGCGCATGGTCCCCGTATTTCAATCCCCGAAGCCGGCGACCTCCCCAGGCCGCGCCGCTTCGCCGGTAACCTTGCAGAAACCATGCCAGATCGAAAAATCGAACGATCTCAATGCCGTCGAACTTTCGCCGGGGTCGCGACGGCAGATTGGTCCGGGTTGCAGGGCAAGTTGGACCCGGCAATTTCTGCCGGCTTGGCGTGCGCCGGTAAGAGATCGTTAACCATCGGACGATTAGCTCTCATGGAGCGCCGGAATCGGCCGGAAATACGGGGGTTTGGCTCATGGCTGCAGAAGCCGAAGCCGAGGTCGAAGAGGGTGATGCCCAGCCGGCAAAGCGCGGCATGTCGCGCCGCCTGATCATTTTTGCCGCCGCAGCGCTCGTCGTCCTGCTTATCGCTGGAGCAGGACTCTACTTCTTTGTCTTCGCCGGACGCACAGCCAGCGAAGATGCCGCCAAGGCGCAGGCGATCGTCGTGCCCGAGACCTTCATCTTCAATCTGCCGACGATGACGGTCAATCTCAATGACGACGGGGCCGAGGGCGATCAGTTCCTCAAGCTCACCATAGCGCTCGAAGTCGCCGACGAGACGGTCATGCGCGAAATCCAGCCCCGCATGGCCAAGGTCGTCGATGCGTTCCAGGTGTATCTGCGCGAGCTGCGCAAGAGCGATCTCGAGGGCTCGGCCGGCATCTACCGCCTCAAGGAAGAGCTGCGCCGCCGCGTCAATCTCGCGATCTTCCCGGCGCATGTCGAAGGCATCCTGTTCAAGGAAATCCTGGTGCAGTGATGGCGGGCTCCAACGATCAGGACAAGCTTGCGGAAGACTGGAACCCCACCGGTGATGCCGATGGCGATGGCGCCCTTTCCGCCGATTGGGCCGCCATGCTCGATGCGGACGCGGCCAAGGGGCCGGCCGCCGAAGGATCCGACCGCGTCCTCAACCAGGACGAGATCGACAGCCTGCTTGGATTCGATGCGAGCACCAGCAGTGCCGTCGAACTGACTGGCGTTCAGGCGCTCATCAACTCGGCGCTGGTTTCCTATGAACGGCTGCCGATGCTCGAAATCGTCTTCGACCGGCTGGTCCGGCTAGCGACGACGAGCCTGCGCAATTTCACGTCGGACAATGTCGAAGTGTCCATGGAGTCGATTTCTTCGGTGCGCTTCGGCGACTACCTGAACTCGATTCCGCTGCCGGCCATTCTTTCGGTCATCAAGGCCGAGGAATGGGACAATTTCGGCCTCCTCACCGTCGACAGCAATCTCATCTATTCGATGATCGACGTGCTGCTGGGCGGGCGCCGCGTCGGGGGGCAGATCCTCGTCGAGGGACGCCCTTACACGACCATCGAGCTCGCGCTGGCGCGACGGATGATCGAGGTGATCCTCGAAGACACGCATAAGGCGTTCGAGCCGGTCACCGACGTGACCTTCCGGCTCGAACGGCTCGAAACCAATCCGCGTTTCGCCGCGATCTCGCGTCCTGCCAATGCGGCGATCCTCATCGAACTGCGCATCGAGATGGACGATCGGGGCGGCAAGATCGAAATCCTGCTGCCCTATGCAACGATCGAGCCGATCCGCGAGCAATTGCTCCAGATGTATATGGGAGAGAAGTTCGGCCGCGACCCGATCTGGGAGGGCCATCTCGCGACCGAAATCTATGCTGCGGACGTTCAGCTCGAGGCGGTGCTGCACGAGTTCGAGCTGCCGCTCAGCCGCATTCTCGACCTGTCGGCGGGCGAGACGATCATGTTCGACCGCGCGCCGTCCGAGCCCATCAAGCTCAGGTGCGGCGACGTCGATCTCACCGAGGGCGTGATGGGGCACATCGGCAACCATGTCTCGGTGCGCGTGTCGCGCCCGCTCAATCCGCCCAAGGTGACGATGGCGGCGTTCGAGGCTTTGGACAAACCAGTGGAGGGGCGCTGATGTTCGGTATCGGCCTGGGAATGGTCGTCGAGGCGTCCGTAGCGGTGCTGCTGGCGGTGACGATCGGCTATTGCGTGATCCTCAATGCGCGGCTCAAGCGGCTGCATGCGGATCGCGATACACTGCAGAAGATGGTGGGCGATCTCGTTCAGGCGACGGCCCTCGCCAACGCCGCGGTGATGGAGCTCAAGACGGCAGCGCTCGATTCCGACAACAAGCTGGTCGCGCGCCTCGACGAGGCCGCCAAGTTCGAGCAGACCCTGAACCAAAGCGTCGCGACCGGCTCGCAGCTCATCGAAAAGATCGCGCGCATCACGGCGGCGGCGCGCACGCAGATGCACCCTGAAGCTGCGTCGGCGCCGGCCGCAAGCGAGTCCAAGTCCAAGCCGGCGCCTGTCCAGGTCGAGCCACAAAGCCGGCTGGCCTCGGCCTTGCAGCAACTGGCCATGCGTCCGGGCATCGGAGGCAAAGCCGCTTGAAATCCATCCGCCTCCTGCCGGTCGTCATCTTCGCCGCGCTGGCGCTGCTCCTCTTCAAGGGGATCGGCCTCGTCACCAATGGCGGCTATGTGCTGACCGGGGCCGACGCCGTGCTGGCTGCGGGCGACAGTGGCCACGACGATGCGGGCCTGGACGAGAGCGGCATGCCTTCGGAGATCGTTCTCGCGGACACCAGCCCCACGCTCGGCGATAGTGCGCCGACGCTCATCACCAAGCCGGAAGTTCATGGAGACAGCAGCCAGCAGGCCAGTTCCTCGGACCCCGCTCACGGAGAAGACCCGGCGGCACCGGGTCATGACGAGAGTTCGGAGGAGGCGGCAGAAGTGGTCTGCCCGACGTCACCCGACGCCGCGAGCGCGGAGGCGCCGCCCGCGGCCGACGCCCACGCCGGTCTCACTGCCCGGATCGGCAACGCGCTGGCAAATGGCTGCCCCTCGATGGAAGTTCCGGTCAACGAACATGGCGACGCGCTACCGCTGATCCAGAATGGCGCGGGCAAGATCGTGCCGCTCGAAGTTGTCGAGGGCGACAACAGCGAGGAGGCGCTGCTGGCCCGGCTCGGGGAACGGCGGGCCGAACTCGACCAGCGCGAGGCCGACATCGACATGCGTACGGCCCTGCTCGAAGCTGCCGAGAAGCGGCTCGACCAGCGCATGCAGGAACTTGCCGCCCTCGAGGCCCGCGTCGCGGCCCTGGTGGACGAAAAGCAGGCGGCGGAAGATGCCGGCTTCAAGGCCGTGGTAAGCATGTACGAGTCGATGAAGCCCAAGGACGCCGCGAGCATCTTCAATACGCTCGGCATGCCGGTTCTGCTCAAGGTCGTTCGCGCCATGAATCCGCGCAAGATGTCGCCGATCCTGGCGGAGATGGCGGCGGAACCGGCGCAGAAGCTCACCACCGCCCTCGCGGCGACCGAGAGCACCGACGTCGTGGCAGAGGTCGGTGAAAACCTGGCGCAATTGCCGCAGATCGTCGGGCAGTAACCCCCCAAGAAGCGGCGTTGTCGTAAGTCGACGTTAAGCCGGCCCACGCTATGCTTAACGCTTGTTGGCGTTCGAATTGCGTACGGGGATGAAGCCAGTGGGGCAGGCAGGGGTGCCGATGCGGCGGATGCTGCATGCGCTGGCTTGGCTCGTCCTCGCCGTCGCGCCGGCTGCCGCCGCCGACAAGGTCCAGCTTCATACCACGGCCGAGGACGGTTTCGGCCGTCTCGTGCTCGAGTTTTCCGACCGCCTCGACCTGCCCGGCTACAAGGTCGGCTTCGATAACAATGTGTTGTCGGTGACCTTCCCCGATCCGATCTCGATGCCGCTGCCTGACGTGGCGGTAACGCTACCGCAATATCTGACAGTCGGCCGTGTCGATCCCGACGGCAGGGGGGTGCGCTTCGGCCTGCGGCGACCGGTCAAGGTGCACAGCATGGAAGCCGGCGAGCGTCTCTTCATCGACCTCCTGCCGACCACATGGCAGGGGCTGCCGCCCAGCCTGCCGCCCGAAGTCATCCAACAGCTCACCGAGCGCGCCAAGGCTGCCGCCATTCTCGCCGAACAGAAGCGCAAAGTGGAGGAAGCCAAGGCGCTCAACCCGCAGGTCAAGCTGCATGTGGGACGCAACCCCACCTTCGTGCGCATCCAGTTCCAGTGGAGCGTCGATACAGAGGCGGAGTATCGCCAGGACGGCGCATCCGCCTCGATCAGGTTCGACTGGCCGGTCCCCGTCGACCTCTACCCTCTCATCGCCGATCTGCCGGCGGAGATTCTGGGCGCGGCCAACAATGTTTCGCCTGCCGGCAGTTCGGTCGACCTGTCGCTGCTCGAAGGAGTGACCCCGCGGTTCTACAAGAACGGGCAACGCACGTTCACGCTCGATATCGATTTGAGCGACGCCGAGGCGGAGCAGGTTCGGCTGACGGCCGAGGCCGCGGCGCGGAAGGCCGAGGCCGAGGCGGCGCTGGCGCGGGCGGAGGCCGCGCGCCAGCAGGAAAGCAGCGCCGGCAAAGTCAGCGATCCGGCGCAGGACGCCGAGGCCGATTATGTCCCGGGCGAGGCCATCACGCCGATCGTCGATGAAGCTTCCGGCACCATTCGGGTCAAGTTTCCCTTCGAGCGCGATACTGCCTCGGCCGTGTTCCGGCGCGCCGATACGCTGTGGATGCTGTTCGACACCCGCACGCTGATCAATCAGCCGGCGCAGTCCGAGGCGCTCAACAGCATCGCATCGGCATTCACCGTCATCCCCGCCGGCGGAACGCAGATCGTTCGCATCGACCTGGCGACCCAGCGCCTCGCGACGCTCGCCTCGGAGGGGCGGTCCTGGGTGCTGTCGGTGGGCGATGTCCTGCTCAATGCGACCGAACCGCTGAGCCTCGAACGCAGCCGGAACCAGGACGGGCAGTTCCGGATGACGGCGAGCCTGGGCAAGCCATATGAGGTCCACAGCTTTCGCGATCCGATCGTCGGCGACCTGCTCGAGGTCGTCACCGCCTTTCCGCCGGCGCATGGCGCCGTGCGCGATCTCGACTATGTCGATTTCGATGCGCTCCGCTCGGTCCATGGCCTCGTCATCCGGCCCGACAATGAACAGCTCGAGGTGGCGGTCGCCGGCAATGCCGCAGTCATCAGCGCCCCCAATGGGCTGATCCTCTCCGACCAGGATGCGCCGCGTGCGCTCGACAGCGGCAACGCCTCCGAGTTCCGTGACAGCTATATCGATTTCGCCGTACTGCGGGCCGACAATCCGGCGGTGTTTCTCGACAAGCGCGAGAAGCTCAGCGAGACAGCGGCCGCCAAGGAGGGGCAGGCCCGCGAGGTCGCGCGCCTCAATCTCGCGCAATACTATGTCGGCAACCAGTTCGGAGAGGAAGCGCTGGGCGTGCTGCGCGTGCTCCATGCCGACCTCAAGAGCGACGAATTGCGAAAGAAGGTGAGGCTCACTGAAGCCATCGCCAATGTGCTCGCCGAGCGCCCGGTACCCGCACTCGAAATCCTCAACAGCGGCGCCTTTTCCGACGAGATCGATGCGGTCATGTGGCGCACAATCGCGCGGGCGCAGGGGCACGATTTCGTCGGTGCGCGGGCGGATGCGCTGGCGTCGCAAATGGTCATCGACGCCTATCCGGTCTGGGTGCAGCACAAGTTCCTTTTCGCCGCGATCCGCGCTGCCCTCGAAACATCCGACGCGCCGCTGGCGCAGCGCTACCTCGAACAGATCGGCTTTGCGACGCTCGACCCCGAGGAGGTTACGCTCTACCAACTCTTCCAGGGGCGCATCGCCGAGGCGGAGGGGCGCACCGACGAGGCCCTGGAATCCTATGGGCAGGTGATCGCCGCCGAGGTGCGGCCGACACGTGCCGAAGCGGTCTACCGGACGCTGCTGGTGCTGCGCGACACGGGCAAGATCGATCTCGCCAAGGCTACCGAGACGCTCTCAGCGGAGACCATGCTCTGGCGCGGCAATCCGCTCGAAGTTGACATGGAGAAGCTCCTCGCGGAACTCTATTTCGACCACAAGGACTACCGGCGGGCGTTCGAGATCACCCGTGACGCGGCCACGCATAATCCCGAGAGCCAGCCGATCCTCGAACTGACCCGGGAGGCCGAGGCGCGGTTTGCCGACCTCTTCCTCAATGGGGCCGCCGACCAGCTCAGCGAACTCGATGCGCTGAGCCTCTACTATGATTACCGCCAGCTCACGCCGGCCGGCGCCAGGGGCGACGAGATGATCCGCAACCTGGCACGGCGTCTCGTGAAGGTGGATCTACTGGCGCAAGCGGCGGACCTGCTCGAGTATCAGATCGATAGCCGGCTGCAGGGCGCGGCACAGGCGCAGGTGGCGGCCGAGCTCGCTATCATCCGCATCGCCGATCGCAACCCGGAGGGGGCCTTGCGGGTCCTCAACCGTACACGGATCGCCAATCTGCCGCCCTCCCTCGAGCGCCAGCGGCGCATCCTCGAGGCGCGTGCACTCATCGATGCAGATCGCGAGGATCTCGCGCTCGACCTGCTGGCCCGCCTCGATGGCCGCGACGCGGATCTGCTGCGCGTCGATGGCTACTGGAAGGCCAAGAACTACATCGCCGCATCGGATCTCATCGAAACTGTCTATTCACGCGACATGGGCGAAGAGCTCACCGGCCAGGGGCGGATGAACATCATCAAGGCCGCCGTCGGACTGGTTCTCGCCGACGACACGCTGGGCATCAACCGGCTCAGGAGCAAGTTCGCCGAGCGCATGGCGCTGACACCCGAGTGGGGGCTGTTCGACTACATCACCAGCCCGAAAGCGGATCCGGTGGGAGTCGAGTTCAAGTCGGCCGCCAAGATGGTCGCGAGCATGGATTCGATCACTGCCTTCCTCGGCGCCTATCGAGATATCTATCAGGCGGACAAGGCCCTGGTGCCGGACGAGGCGTCGAACAAGTCCGAGGTCTAGCCTAGCTTCCGGTAAAGCTGCGCACGAGCGAGCCGGCGACGAGGTGCCAGCCGTCGACCAGCACGAAGAAAATCAGCTTGAACGGCAGCGAGATGACGATCGGCGGCAGCATCATCATGCCCATCGACATGAGCACCGACGCCACCACCATGTCGATAATGACGAAGGGCAGGAAGAGCAGGAAGCCGATTTCGAAGGCGCGGCGGAGTTCCGAGATCATGAAGGCAGGGACGAGGATGCGCAGCTCGATTGTTTCGGCGTTCGCCGGCGGCGGCGTGTTGCTGAGATCGTAGAACAGCCGGATGTCCTGCTCGCGCGTATTGGCCGCCATGAAGTCGTGAAGGGGGACCGAGCCGCGATCGAACGCCTCCTGCAGTTCGATCTCTCCCGCCAGAAGCGGCGCAATGCCCTGGTCGTAGGCGGCCTGGAAGGTCGGCTGCATGATGAAGAAGGTGAGGAACA
>CAZASR010000131.1:0-8279 GCA_964487765.1 uncultured Devosia sp.
GGGGTCGCGGGTTCAAATCCTGCTGCCGGCACCAGCGTCGCCGTGGCAGCTCGGGCCTAACCTCACACCAACTCGATCGCGTAGTTCTCGATCACCGTGTTGGCGAGCAGCTTCTCGCACATGGCGGCGAGGGCGAGGCGGGCGTCGGCGGGGTCGGTGTCGCCGAGCTCGAGATCGAAGATCTTGCCCTGGCGCACGGAGCTGACGCCGTCGAAGCCGAGGCTCTTGAGCGAGCCGGTGATGGCCTGGCCCTGCGGATCGAGTACGCCGGATTTGAGGGTGACGGTGACTCTGGCTCTCATGGCGGAAGGGTTACTGCACCAGCCGCGGGCCGGTCGTCAGCGCGTTGTCGGTTTCCACAAGAATGCCCAGCCGCTGCGCCACTTCGCGATAGGCGTCGACGAGGCCGCCGAGGTCTTCGCGGAAGCGGTCCTTGTCGAGCTTGTTGCGCGTCTTGATGTCCCACAGCCGGCAATTGTCGGGCGATATCTCGTCGGCAAGGACGATGCGCATGGTGTCGTTCTCATAGAGCCGGCCGCACTCGATCTTGAAATCGACGAGCTGGATGCCGACGCCCATGAACAGCCCGGTGAGGAAATCATTGACCCGCACGGCGAGGCTCATGATGTCGTCGAGCTCGGGCGGGGTGGCCCAGCCGAAGGCGGTGATGTGCTCTTCGCTCACCATCGGATCGTTGAGCGCGTCGTCCTTGTAGTAGAATTCGATGATCGAGCGGGGGAGCTGGGTGCCCGCCTCGAGCCCGAGGCGCTTGACCAGCGAGCCGGCGGCGACGTTGCGCACCACGACCTCGAGCGGAATGATCTCGACTTCGCGGATGAGCTGCTCGCGCATATTGATGCGACGGATGAAATGCGTGGGGATGCCGAGCAGGTTGAGCTTGGTGAACACGAACTCGGAAATGCGATTGTTGAGAACGCCCTTGCCGTCGATCACCTCGTGCTTGGCGCCGTTCCCCGCGGTGGCGTCGTCCTTGAAATACTGGACCAGCGTGCCCGGCTCGGGGCCCTCGTAAAGATCCTTGGCCTTGCCTTCATATATTTTCCGGCGGCGGTTCATAGCTGAGCCATCCTGATGGCGGGAAATGTTGGGGAGGTTGGGCCGTTCATGCGCCAGAACACCCCGCAAAAGCAAGATGAATCGCCCCCGTGCCACCGCTGCCTGAAATCCCGTAGGCGGCCGAGAGGCTTATCGGCGTTTCCTCGCAAACGTATCCGCGCGGCGACGCGGCCGTTGATTTGCCTCATATTCCCGACTATCTCCTCGGTCGAAGGCGGGCGCCGAGCGCCCGGAGGCACCAAAGGCGGAGTCCAAGATGTCCACGTTCGATGAACGCCAGAAAGCCCAGGAAGCCAAGTTCGCCCGCGACGGCGAATTGCGTTTCAAGGCCGAAGCCCGCCGCAACAAGCTGCTGGGCCTGTGGGCGGCCGAGCAGATGGGCCTCAGCGACGAGCACGCCAAGGCCTATGCGGCCGAGGTGGTCGCGTCCGATTTCGAGGAAGCGGGCGAAGAGGACGTGTTTCGCAAGGTCGCAGCCGACGTCAAGGCCAAGGGCGCTTCGGTGTCCGACGACATGATTCGCCAGAAGATGGCCGAGCTCACCGTCGTCGCGCGCGAGCAGGTTCTCGCCGAAGGCTGAGCCTCGGATCAGATCAGCGCCGTGCCGGCACTGATCCCCACCACGACCAGCATGATGCCGCCAAGACGAAGCCGCGTTCGCCCTTGAGCGTTCCGGCTCGTCTCGATTGATGCAGGCCGATCTGCACCGTGCCCATCCCCTGAACGTCCGGAGGCCGCTCAGGGGCTCCCATCCCCCAAGCGGCCCAGTGTCGGACGCTATATGGCTGATCTCCGGGGCTGCCCAGCATCACCCATCGACCCCGGAACATTAGCGGGCCTTTTCCCGCGAGGGAACCGGCAAAGCTCGGTTGCCCCAGCTGGGGAGCTTGGGCTCAGTGCCGCCGTAAGCCGTTGGCCAACGTCCTTGGATTACGGTTGGGAGGGCAACCCCCGACAGGGGTTCGGGTCCCCGCGTCCTCAGGCCCGCAGCCGCCTCATCAGCTCGGCGAACATCAGCAGGCCCTCGGGCCACGGTCCGTGGCCGGAGGCGGCATTGATGTGGCCAGCGTCCCCCGCGGACTGGAAGGCGCTGCCCCAGTCAGCGGCAAAGCCGCGAGCGCGGTCGATACTGACCAGCGGATCGGAGGTCGAGGCGACCACCATCGAGGGAAACGGCAGGGGGTCGCTGGGCGGCTTGAACGGCCGCGCCGTGCCGGGCAGGGCGCGGCCCTCGAAATCCGGCGGCGACACCAGGAACGCGCCGCGCACCTTGGTGTCGACCAGGTGCCGCGCCGTCAGCACGATCGCCGCCACCGAGAGGGAATGGCCGATCAGCACCACCGGCCGCGTCGACAGCATGATCTCGCGATGGATGCGGCCGATCCAGTCGGCGACCACCGGGCGGTCCCATTCGTCCTGCTCGATCACCCGCGCCGTCGCCATGCGCTCGGCCCAGCGGCGCTGCCAGTGGTCGGGACCGGAATTGCCAAGCCCCGGCGCGACGAGGATGTCGGCCTCGGCGATCTTCAATTGCGGATCTCGCGATCAAAGTAGAACGCCTGCATCTCGCCCATGCCGATCTTGCGGTAATAAGCCTCTGCCTCCGGGTAGGCGACGAGCACGACGCCCATTCCGGGCCCGAGCAGGCGCTTGCATTCGGCGAGCAGGCCCGCGCCGATCCCCTTGCGCTGGTGGCTCGCATGCACCACGAGGTCCGCGACATAACAGACCCATTCGCCGTCCGAGATGCCGCGCAGCACGCCCACGATCTCGCCCTTCGCTTCGCGCGCCGTGACGATCACGTCCGATCCCGCGAGCATCCGCGTCACGCGTTCGACATTCCCGATCGGACGCCTTTCGCCCATATAGGTCGAGCCCAGAACGGCGATGTACTCCGCCGGGCCCAGCCCCTGCTCGCGGGCATAGGTGAGGCTCATGGCTCCGGGCCGAAGGCGCGCTCGAAGATCGCGTCGACGTGCTTCAGATGATAGAAGTCGTCGAACATCGCGTCGATCTCGGCCGCCGTGAGCTTGCGCAAAACCTCGGGATCGGCCTTGAGCAGGCGCGCGAACTGCCCGGTGCGGTTGCCGCGCATCTCCCACACCTGCATGGCGTTGCGCTGCACCGCCGCATAGGCGTCCTCGCGGCTCATCCCGGCCTGCGTCAGCGCCAGCAGCACGCGCTGCGAATTATGGAGCCCGCCCAGAAGATCGAGGTTGCGCTT
Source organism: uncultured Devosia sp. (assembly GCA_964487765.1). Lineage (GTDB taxonomy): Bacteria > Pseudomonadota > Alphaproteobacteria > Rhizobiales > Devosiaceae > Devosia_A. The sequence continues at coordinate 3,302 of CAZASR010000131.1, forward strand.
CATGTTCTCGGGATAGACGACGAGCCGGTCGATCAGCCCCGCGAGCCGCGCCAGCGCGAAATCGAGCGTCACCGTCGCATCCGGCCCGATCATGCGCTCGACCGACGAATGCGAGATGTCGCGCTCATGCCATAGAGCGACGTTCTCGAGGGCCGGCGTCACCATGCCGCGCACCAGCCGTGCAAGGCCGGTCAAATTCTCGCTCAGCACCGGATTGCGCTTGTGCGGCATCGCCGACGAGCCCTTCTGGCCAGGCGAGAAATATTCCTCGGCCTCGAGCACTTCGGTGCGCTGCAAATGCCGGATTTCGGTGGCCAGCCGCTCGATCGAGGAGGCGATCACCCCCAGCGTCGCAAAGAACATCGCGTGCCGGTCGCGCGGAATGACCTGTGTCGACACCGGCTCCACCGCCAGCCCCAGCTTTTGCGCAACATGGGCTTCGACGCGTGGATCGACATTGGCGAAGGTGCCGATCGCCCCCGAAATCGCGCAGGTCGCGATCTCCGCCCGCGCCGCAACGAGCCGCGCCCGATTTCGCGTGAATTCGGCATAGGCCTGCGCCAGCTTCACGCCGAACGTCGTCGGCTCGGCATGGATGCCGTGCGAGCGCCCCATGGTGATCGTATATTTGTGCTCCTTCGCCCGCCGCCTGATCGCCGCGAGCAGCATATCGAGATCGGCGATCAGGATGTCCGAGGCACGGCTGAGTTGTACCGCCAGCGTCGTGTCGAGCACGTCCGACGACGTCATGCCCTGGTGCAGAAAGCGCGCGTCGGGCCCCACGATCTCCCCGACATGGGTCAGGAACGCGATCAGGTCGTGACGCGTCACCGCCTCGATCTCGTCGATGCGCGCCACGTCGAACGTCGCTGCGCTCCCCTTTTCCCAGATGGTCTGCGCCGCGCTCATGGGCACGACGCCGAGTTCGGCCAGCGCAAAGGTGGCGTGCGCCTCGATCTCGAACATGATCCGGAATTTGGTTTCAGGCGACCAGATGGCCGCCATGTCGGGGCGGGAATAGCGCGGAATCATCGTATCAAACTCGGATCGTTGTCGCGGCATCGCGGATGGCCATGATGCGCGACTTGTAGGTCGCACGATCGTTGCCGGAGAAAATCGCATTGCCAGCGACCAGCACGTTGGCTCCGGCCTTCACCGCCTGCGGCGCGGTCTCGACATTGATGCCACCGTCGACTTCGAGGTCGACCGGTCGGCCGCCGATCAGCGCCTTGGCCTGCTCGAGCTTGGTGAGCGCATCGGGGATAAAGCTCTGCCCGCCGAACCCCGGATTGACGCTCATGACCAGCAGCAGGTCGATGTCGGCGAGGACGTGCTCGACCGCCGAGAGCGGCGTCGCCGGATTGATCGCGACGCCCGCGCGCTTCCCCTCGGCCCGGATCGCCTGGAGTGAGCGGTGGAGATGCGGTCCGGCCTCCGCATGCACGGTGATGATGTCCGCACCAGCCTTGGCGAACGCGGCGATGTAGGGATCAGCCGGCGCAATCATCAGGTGGACGTCGAGCGCCTTTTTCGTCAGCGGCCGCAGCCACTGCACGATCACCGGCCCGAGCGTCAGGTTGGGCACGAAATGCCCATCCATCACGTCGACATGGATGTAGTCGGCCCCCGCGGATTCCACCGCCGCAACTTCCTCTCCCAGCCGCGCGAAATCGGCACTGAGGATCGAGGGCGCGATACGGATGGGGACGGCCATGCTCACCTCGAATAGTTCTTGCGTGAGGCGGCTTACCCAGTCGCGCGCCCGGGCACAAGGGTCGGCTGGCGTGTCCGCCGGACGTCGCCGATCGACCTCCGCGCCGGCAATAGAAAAGGGCGGTGTCCGCCGCCCTTGAACTTGCCGCCTTGGAGCGAACCGCTCAGCTCTTGGTGAACGGCACCGAGGCGTCGATGGTGTCGCCCGTTTCGTTGAACACAGCGTGAAAGCTCACGCTCATCTTATTACCGCCCGACAGCGCAACCGTCGAGGCGATCGAGACGTCGTTGCCCGAGTCGTCTTCGGCGCGCTGCTTTAGGTCGAATACCACGCCGTCGCCGCGCTTGACGCCGATGGCGACGCCCCGGAAGCCGCCAACGCCTGAATTCATCACTGCCTCGTAGCGCCGGTTCTCTTCGACATAGGCAATCGTGCCCGTCACCGAAAGCTGGGCGCCGGCAAACGAGCAGCGTCCGGTATAGTTGAGCTTCGTGCCGTTGCCCTTGGAGAGCGACATCTTGCACACCACGGTCTCGTCCTGGGCCGCCTTCATGGTGCCTTTGCCGTTCCAGGTGCCGATATAGCTTTCCAGTAGGGCCATTTCAGCCGGGCCGGCGAACGCGGGCATCGCGCCGGCGCTCATCAGCACGCCGGCAACAGCGACCGCCCGGGCAACGGGTCCGAACAGATTCATTTTCACGCCTCCAAGCGGATGAACAATCGCCCCCCGGCGATTAGCAGGGCCCGGGAGAATGAAGAACCCCCAAGCAAAGCAAGGGCAGCGTTACCACAAAAAGCGTCTCAAACAAGGCCGGTTTCGACCAAGTCCATAACATTACAATGAGCAATGCAGAACAAATAACTAAACCGGCCCCGCCCAATAGCAACCCAAAGTGGGAGCACGAGTGACGCGGCCGCGCCCCCCGCGCACCCACCCCGCGCAGGCTGAAAGCCGGGTTCCGACCTTCAGCTGACAGGGCATGGTGCGCGCGGATCCACACCCCGCGCCGCTTGCCCACTCGCCCTTGTGATTCCCAGCGAGAACCTGGGAGCCGGGCCCACCGCTTGCGCCGCCTGCGAGCTTGCGAACGTACCTGCCGTGCCTCGAATGGCGAGGAAGAGGGGCCGCTCTTTCCCCCGGACCCCTCCCGGCAAAAGCTGGCCCCAGCCCCGCGCGCCCACCCCCTCGGCTGGACGGGTGTGGAGAGGACGTTAACCTCGGATTCACGGTTACAGCGTTGTTGCTAGACGAGAACAAAGAATGAACATATAAGAACTAAATAGCAACAACGGAGGTCAACATGCTGGGTTTTGTGAAGGACGCGATGGCGATGGTGGTGCTGGTCGGTTTCACGGGCGGGGCGCTCGCCTGGATGGATATGGCCAGCCGACTCGTGGTGTGAGCTGTGGATTGAAGGCACGTCCGGTGGCTCTGACCCGACCGCCGGCGTAGGACGATCCAATGGCTGGCCCCGGTTTCATTCACCTCCACATCCACTCGCAATATTCGCTGCTCGAAGGCGCGCTGAAACTCGCCAGGCTGCTTGACTTGGCCAAGGACGACAAGCAGCCGGCGCTCGGCATTGCGGACACCAACAATCTGTTCGGCGCGCTGGAGTTTTCCGAGAAGGCGGCGGGTAAGGGCGTGCAGCCGCTGCTCGGCGTGGAACTGGCTGTGGAGTTCGAGCCGGCCGCCGAGCACATTTACGACCGCAATCACGACCGCGGGCAGTTCGGCAAGTCCAGCGTCGTGCTGATCGCAGGCAACGAGACAGGCTACGCCAATCTCAGCCGGCTGGTGAGCCGGGCCTATCTCGAGGGCGCAGCGGGCCGGGTGGCCGCGCAGCTCGACTGGCTCGACCAGGACAATGTCGCGGGGATCATGTGCCTCAGCGGCGGACCTGAAGGCGCGGTCGACCCCTATTTCGCGGCGGGGCTGGACGGGCAGGCGGAGAACCGGCTCGAGGCGCTCAGGCATCTGTTCGGCGACCGGCTCTATGTCGAGCTGCAGCGCCATGGGCGGCAGAGCGAAATTGCCAACGAGCCCAAGCTGATCGATTATGCCTATCGGCGCGGCGTGCCGCTGGTGGCGACAAACGAGCCTTATTTCGCGACAAAGGACGACTATGAGGCGCATGACGCGCTGCTCGCCATTGCCGCCGGCTCGGTGGTGGCGCAGACCGAGCGCCGCAAGCTCACGCCGGAGCATTACTTCAAGCCCCGCGCCGAAATGGCGGAGCTGTTCAAGGACTTGCCCGAGGCGCTCGACAATTCGGTCGAGATCGCGCAGCGCGTCAGCTTTCGGCCGCACACGCGCGGACCGATCCTGCCGCGCTTTGCGGCTTCTCCCGATCAGACGCCGGAAGACGGAATGGCGGCAGAGGCCGAGCGGCTGCGCATCGAGGCCCATGCGGGCCTCAAGCGCCGCTTCGAAAAATACGGCATGGCCGAGGGCCACACGGTTGCCGATTACGAGGAGCGGCTGGAGTTCGAGCTCGGCGTAATCATCAAGATGAAGTATCCGGGCTACTTCCTGATCGTTGCCGACTTCATCCAATGGGCTAAGGCGCACGACATTCCGGTGGGGCCGGGACGCGGCTCTGGCGCGGGATCGCTGGTGGCCTATGCGCTGACCATCACCGACCTCGACCCGCTGCGCTACGATCTGCTGTTCGAGCGCTTCCTCAATCCCGACCGCGTCTCGATGCCGGACTTCGACATCGATTTCTGCCAGGACCGGCGTGGCGAGGTGATCCACTACGTGCAGGAGAAGTACGGCGAGAGCCATGTGGCACAGATCATCACCTTCGGAACGCTCCAGGCCAAGGCCGTGGTGCGCGACGTGGGCCGCGTGCTGCAGATGCCCTATGGCCAGGTCGACCGCATCTCGAAGTTGATCCCCGCCAATCCGGCCAATCCGGTGTCGCTGGCCCAGGCGCTCGAGATCGAGCCGCAGCTCAAGGCGATGCGTGACAATGATGAGCAGGTGGCGACGCTGATCGAGATCGCCCAGAAGCTCGAGGGACTCTACCGCCACGCCTCGACCCACGCCGCCGGCATCGTGATCGGCGAGCGCCCCCTGACCGAGCTGGTGCCGATGTATCGCGACCCGCGCTCGGACATGCCGGTGACGCAATATTCGCTCAAATGGGTGGAGCCGGCGGGGCTGGTAAAGTTTGACTTTTTGGGGCTGACGACGCTGACGGTGCTCGACCAGGCGGTCAAGATGATCAACCGCAACGGCACGAAATTCGCGCTGACCGA
>CAZASR010000132.1:0-8159 GCA_964487765.1 uncultured Devosia sp.
TATCCGTGGGTGTCGCCGGTTTTGCTGGCCGGGGTCCTGACCCGCATCAGTTCCTTGTACCCCACCTGGGCCATCTCGAGGGGCGGGTTTTTCCTCGGATCCTGCTCGGCTTCGACGACGAACCAGCCTTCATAGCCATAGTCCGCGAGGAGCTGGACGATGGCTGCAAAGTCGAGCGAGCCGTCGCCGGGCACAGTGAAGGCGCCGAGCGCAACGGCGTCGAGGAAGGATTGCTTGCTGCGGTCGAGCGCATCGACGACAGAACGGCGAATGTCCTTGACGTGTACGTGGGTGATGCGGGCGTGGTGCCGGTCGATGGCACGCAACACGTCGCCGCCCGCGAAGGCAAGATGGCCGGCATCGAGCAGCAGCGGAATGCCCGGCCCCGACGCCGCCATGAAGGCATCGAGTTCGGGTTCGGTCTCGACCACGGCCGCCATGTGGTGGTGGTAGGCGAGGGGCATGCCCTGGTCCGCGCACCATTCGCCGAAGGCCGTGACCTTGCTGGCATAGGCCTTCATCTCGTCGTCGGCGAGCCTGGGCTTCTCCGCGAGCGGAATCTCGCGCTTGCCCTGGATCGAGCGGCCCACTTCTCCATAGACGATGCAAGGTGCGTTCACCGCCTTGAACAGCTCGATCATGGGAAGAATGCGATCCTGGTTGGCCGCAAGCTCCTCGTCCACCAGCGTGCCCGAGAACCATCCGCCGCACAGGGTCACGTCTGCCGCCTTCAGGATGGGCAGCATCACGTCCGGATCGGACGGGAAGCGCCGGCCCATTTCCATGCCGGTGAACCCCGCCGAGCGCGACTGGCGCAGACATTCCTCGAGCGAGACGTCATCGCTGAGCTCGGGCAGATCGTCGTTCCACCAGGCAATGGGCGACATGCCCAGTTTGGCTTTCATCTTCCTACAACCTCTGACCCTTGAGGGCGTCTTCATATTCCCTGCGCGCCGCGTTGACCTGCGGCCGCCTGCTCACCTCGGGAACGGCGACGTCCCACCAATGGCCGCCAGCCTCCGTCGAAATCAGGGGATCGGTGTCGATCACCAGCACTGTGGTGCGGTCGACGTCCGCCGCCTCCTTCAGTCCCGCTTCGAGCTCGGCGATAGAGGCGACCTTCTTCGACCAGGCGCCCATCGATGCGGCATGCGCCGCGAAGTCGATCTCGGGCAGGACCTCGTGGTGTGCGTCCTCGAGCAGGTTATTGAAGTTGGCGCCGCCGGTCGCCATCTGCAGCCGGTTGATGCAGCCGAAGCCGCGATTGTCGAGCACGACGATGGTCAGCTTCCGGCCCAGCATCACGGAAGTCGCGATCTCGGAATTCATCATCATGTAGCTGCCGTCGCCAAGCATCACGACCACGTCATGCTCCGGCCTGGCGATCTTGACGCCGAGACCGCCGGCGATCTCGTAGCCCATCGTCGAATAGCCGTACTCCAGGTGATACGACCCCGGTGCGCCGGCCGGCCAGAGCTTGTGCAATTCGCCCGGCAGGCCTCCCGCGGCACATACCAACGTCACTCCCGAGCCCCGCGCGCGGTGCACCGCGCCGATCACCTGCGCGTCCGAGGGCAGGGCGTTGGTCGGGTCGGTCACGGCCTTCGCCTCGCCGAGCCAGCGCTCCTTCGCCGACGTCGCCGTGGCCTGCCACGCTTCGCTCGCGTGCCAGTCGCCGAGCCGGCCGTCGAGCAGGTCGAGCCCGACCCTGGCGTCGGCGACGAGTGGGAGCGCCCGATGCTTGTGGGCGTCGAAGGGCTGCGTGTTGAGCCCGACGATCCTGACGCCTTCCGACTTGAACAGCGCCCACGAGCCGGTGGTGAAATCCTGCAGGCGAGAGCCGACCGCAAGCACAAGGTCCGCCTGTTCCGCGAGCAAGTTCGAGGCGGATGATCCGGTGACGCCCACCGAACCCATGTTGAGCGGGTGGTCGTGCGGCAGGCTCGACTTGCCGGCATTCGTCTCCATCACCGGCACGCCGTGGCGTTCGGCGAAGGCCCGGAGCCGTTCGGCCGCTTCCGAGTAGAGTACGCCGCCGCCTGCGATGATCACCGGCTTCTCGGCCGCCTTGATCGCAGCCGCCGCAGCTTCGAGTTCGTTCGTATCCGGGGCCGGGCGGCGCGGCGTCCAGACGCGCTCCGCGAACATGTCGGCGGGATAGTCAAATGCCTCGGCCTGCACGTCCTGGCACAGCGCCAGCGTCACCGGCCCGCACTCGGCGGGGTCGGTCAGCACCTGCATGGCGCGGGCGAGCGCAGTGATCAACTGTTCGGGCCGCGTGATGCGATCGAAGTAGCGGCTCACCGGGCGGAACACGTCGTTGGCGCTCACCGTGCCGTCGGCGTAGGACTCGACCTGCTGCAGCACGGGGTCCGGTGCGCGGTTGGCGAAGACGTCGCCCGGCAGCAGCAACAGCGGCAGGCGGTTCACATGGGCCAGCGCCGCCGCCGTCACCATATTGGTGGCGCCCGGGCCGATCGAGGACGTCACCGCCATCATGCGGCGGCGGAAGCTTGCCTTGGCGAAGGCGATGGCGGCGTGCGCCATGCCCTGCTCGTTGTGCGCGCGATAGGTCGGCAGCTCGTCGCGCACCTGGTAGAGCGCCTCGCCGAAGCCCGCGACATTGCCGTGCCCGAAGATCGCGAACACGCCGCCGAACAGCGGCACGGTACGGCCGTCGATCACCGTCTTCTGCCGGGTCAGAAATGTCGCCAGCGCCTGCGCCATCGTCAGGCGAATCGTCTCTGTCATTGCCACGTCCTCCTGCGCGCTGCGGCCATGCGCAACCTCATGCCGTCGTGCGCTGCCATGTCGTCGTCAGCGTCGCGAACCGTTTCGCCATGTCATCCACGGCGCCCTCGTCGTCAATCTTCCCTGCGAGCCAGGCGCGCGCGGCATCGGCGAAGATCGTTCGGCCCACGGCGAAGCCTTTGACCACGCCAGCGCTGCGCGCTGCCTTAAAACTCTGTTCCAGTTGGTCCAGGGGCGCATCAAGCCCGAGCAGGACCACGCCGCGGCAATAGGGATCGCGCGCCGTGACGACGCCGTCGATCGCCGCCCAAGCCGCGGTGCTCGCCTGTGGCTCGAGCTTCCACCAGTCGGGCTTCAGGCCCGCATCATAAAGCTCGTTCAGCGCGGTGGCGATGGTACTGTCGCCGAGGGGCCCGTGCCTGCCGGCAATGATTTCGATAAGCACTTCGCGCCCGACCTTGCGGCCGGCGTCCTGGACCTGCCGCAGATGTTCAATCTGGTCGGCCTTGAGTTCCGCCCGATCGTCCGGATGATAGAAGCAGAGCACCTTGATGGTGTGATCCACGGGCCATTCGATCAGCCGGCTGCCGACGTCGGGCGAAAACTCGAAGCGCAGTGGCCGGGAGCCCGGTTGTTCCAGTGGCTTGGCGATCCACAGGCCCTCCGCGGCCGCGTCAAACAAGGCCAGTCGTCCATATCTATCGTCGAGCAGCATGCCGTATCCCGACTTGCCCCCGGCGACGCGGGCTGCAGCCTTCACGGCCAGCCGCTTGAACTGCTCGAGCCTGTCGGGCGTCGCGCCCGGCATTTCCTCGAGTTGCGAGCGGTGGTCGATGGCGAGCGCCATCAGCGTCGGCCATCGGGTTCGCCGCGTCGTCGCGTGGTGGATGTGGTTCAGCGCTTCGTCCTTGCGCAGCGCGCGGTCCTTGCTGCCGTGTTCGAGGAAATGGGTCAGTTCCTCCCAGGTCGGATATTCGGGCGCGCAGAGCAGGCGCGATACGGCAAAGGCACCACAGGCATTGGCCCAGGTGGCCGAGACCGCATGCGGCTCGCCCTTCAGCCAGCCGCGCAGGAATCCCGACATGAAGGCATCGCCGGCGCCCAGCACGTTGTAGATCTCGATCGGGAAACCCCGGCCCACGATACCTTCCTCCAGGTCGTCGGGGATCGCGCCATCATAGACGATGCACCCCTTGGCGCCGCGTTTCAGCACGATTGTTGCATTCGTCAGGCCGCGGATGGTCCTGAGCGCGCTGGGGAGGTCCGACGTTCCCGCAGCGATCGCCACTTCCTCCTCGGTGCCGACGATGAGATCGGTATCGGCGAGGATCGACTGGTATTCCCTCGTCACACGGTCGGACTCGACGTAGCGCTCGAACCCGGCGGCGTGGCCGGCGAGACCCCACAGATTGGGCCGGTAGTCGATGTCGAAGACCACCTTCAGCCCATGCGAGCGGGCGAGGCGGATCGCCTTGCGCTGTGCCGCCGAGGCGTTGGGCGTCGAAAAATGCGTGCCCGTCACCACGATCGCACGTGCCCGCGAGATGAAGGCTTCGTCGATATCTTCTTCGGCCAGGGCCATGTCGGCGCAGTCGGTGCGGTAGAAGATCATGGGCGAGATGCTCTCGGCCTCGACCGACAGCAGCACCAGCGCGGTGAGCCGGTCGGGGTCGGTGACGATCCCCGCGGTTTCCACCCCCTCGCGGGCGAGCTCTTCGGTGATGAAGCGTCCCATCTGCTCCTCGCCGACCCGCGTGACCAGCGCCGAGCGCAGGCCCAGCCGGGCCGTGCCGACGGCGATGTTGGTGGGGCAGCCACCGACCGATTTGGCGAAGCTGCCGATGTCCTCGAGCCGGGTGCCGATCTGCTGGCCATAGAGGTCCACCGACGAGCGTCCGATCGTTATGATGTCGAGCCGATCCTCAACGCTATCCGTGACCGTGCTATTCAACGCCGCCTCCCTTATCCACCACGGCGTGAAACATGCATTCTCCTCGGGCGTCAAGGCAGAACATTCATTCGATCCGGGACTGGCGGCGTTCCGCCACCGCGACGGTGAGCGCCATGGCGAAGGCCATGCTGGCCGACAGCGACCTGAAGCCGGCATGGTCGGCTTCCGCCAGCAGGAACGAAACGCGGGAGCAATCGGCCAGAGGCGAGAAGGCGGAGTCAGTCAGCGACACGACGGGGACACCGCGGGCGGCGAGGCTCCGGGCCTGCGCGGCACTCTCGGGGGCATAGGGGGAAAAGCTGACGACGAAGGCCGCGTCGCCTGGGCCGGCCAGGTGCAACAGGTCGTCATCCATTCCCGAAGCCGTGCCGACGCCGACGAACTTCACTCCCAGCTTGCCGAAGGCATAAGCCACGTAGCTGATGATCGGAAAGGAGCGGCGCTTGGCGATCAGGTAAATCGTTTGTGCGCCGGACAGGGTTTCGATGCCGCGCTCGAGCGTCTCGGGGTCGATGCTGCTGCCGAGCGCCTGCAGGGACCGGTGGCCGGCCTCGATAAAGCCATGCAGGATGCCCGTGCCTTGTCCGGCGCCACCTTCCCGGATGAGGCGCAGCCGGTCGTCGTAGGTTGAATTGCGCTCCCGCAACCGGGTGCGGAAAATCTGCTGCAGGCTCGAGAACCCATCGAGCCCGAACTGCTGGGCGAACCGCACCAGCGTCGACGGCTGCACGGCAGCAGCCGCCGCGATGCCGGCCGTGGTCATGAAGGCCATCTCTTCGGGGTTGTCGAGTGCATAGGCGGCCACCTGCGACAGACGCTTGGGGAGCGTCCCCTTGCGCGCCAGGATTGCCGCGCGCAGGGCGTCGAAATCGCGAGGCGGCAGTTGGGTGTCGGCCAAGATGGCAGCTCCTGTTCCGGGTTCCCCTGCACCCGGCTTGTTCTCATTTTCGGCGTCAAGTAGAACGCATATTCTATCGAGTGAAAAGGCCGAAACTTCCGTTTCAAGGGATCGCATGAACAGGATTGGTGTAGGTCTGGTCGGCACCGGCTATATGGGCAAGTGCCACGCCCTCGCGTGGACCGCCGTGCATCCGGTCTTCGGCGATGGCCCCGTGATCCATCTTGCCCATCTGAGCGAAGTGAGCGATGCGCTCGCCGACGAGCGGGCGAGCCAGTTCGGCTTCGCGCGCGCCAGCTCGGACTGGCGGCAGCTTGTCGCCGATCCTGAGGTCGACGTGGTTTCGATCACGACGCCGAACCACCTTCATGCCGAAATGGCGATTGCCGCGCTCGAGGCGGGGAAGCATGTGTGGTGCGAAAAGCCGATGGCGACGCGGCTCGAAGATGCCGAAGCAATGGCGGCGTCGGCGAGGCGGACGGGGCGCGTTGCGGTGCTTGGCTACAACTACATCCAGAGCCCCCTGGTGCGACAGATCGGCGACTTGCTGGCGGCCGGCACGATCGGGCGGGTGACGCATTTCCGCGTCGAGATGGATGAGGACTTCATGGCCGACCCTGACGCGGTGTTCGGCTGGAAGAGCGAGGCGGCGTCGGGGCACGGCGCGCTCGACGATTTCGGCGTGCATCCCGTCTCGCTGATCCATACCCTACTCGGGCCGATTGGGCGTGTCATCTGCCACGCCTCGAAGCCCTATGCCGATCGTGCGACGAAGAGCGGCACGCGCCGGCCGGTGGAGACCGATGACGTAGCCAATGTGCTCTGCGAGATCGAGGGCGGCCCATCGGGCGTGATCGCGCTCAGCCGCAGCGCCTGGGGGCGGAAGGGCAGGATCGCGATCCAGATTTTCGGCTCGGACGGCACGATCGCCTTCAACCAGGAGCGGTTCAACGAGTTGCAGCTATTTACCCGTGACGGCGACCCGGCGACGCAGGGCTTCCGCACCATCCTCGCGGGGACGACGCACCCGCCTTATGACCGGTTCATCGCGGCGCCAGGCCATGGGCTCGGGTTCAACGACATCAAGACCATCGAATGCCACGAGCTGCTGCAGCGGATCGCCGGCGCTCCCGCCCATGTGATCGACTTCGAGCAGGGGCTCGCGATCGAACGGGTGATCGCGGCGATGGCCCGTTCGCAGCAGGCCGGGGCCTGGGTCGACGTCGGCTGAGCGTCGCGCAGCACCGTGTGACCCCGGCCTTGACGCCGAACCGTAACGTACGGTACACCGCGGACAGCCGCCCATCCTCGAGCGGGCAGGGAGGGAGCAGTCTTGACCGTCGCGATCCGGCCAGCCTCGGATACGTTTACGCCACGCCAGCAGGCGGTGCTGACCGCGGCGCTCGATCTGCTTGTCGAGGCGGGCGACGGGCTGACCATGACGGCGGTGGCGCGGCGCGCCAGTTGCTCCAAGGAAACGCTCTACAAGTGGTTCGGCGATCGCGACGGGCTGCTGACGGCGACGGTGCAGTGGCAGGCGGCGAAGGTGCGTGTGCCGCTGATCGACCGCAAGACGCTCGACCCCAATTCCCTCCGTTCAAGCATCCAGCAGTTTGCGCGCGACCTGCTCTCGACTATTTCCGGCTCAACTTCCGTCGCGCTCAACCGGCTCGCCATCACGCATGCGACCGAGGACAACGGGCTCGGCGCCATCGTCCTCGACAATGGTCGCTTCACCATGGGCAAGCGGCTCAAGCCGGTGCTCGAAGCGGGGCGCGACGCGCGCATGCTGCGCTTCGATAATTCCGAAACGGCATTCCGGACTTTCTTCGGGCTGGTGCTGCGCGACGTGCAGATCCGCCTGCTGCTGGGCGACAAGCTAGCGCTCACGGCCAAGGAGATCGAGGCCGATGCCGAGCGCGCCACCGACCAGTTCTTCATCCTCTTTGGAACCAATCAGGCGCCTCGTGCGCGCTAACGCTTAGGAGACAACCATGCGCGTCTTTTACGATCGGGATGCCGATCTCAACATCATCAAATCCAGGAAGGTGGCAATCGTCGGCTATGGCTCGCAGGGGCACGCCCACACGCTTAACCTCCGTGATTCGGGAGTAAAGGACATCGCGGTGGCGCTGCGGCCCGGCTCGCCCTCGGCCAAGAAGGCAGAAGGCGAGGGGCTCAGGGTGATGAGCGTCGCCGATGCCGCAAAGTGGGCCGACGTCATCATGATGCTGACGCCGGACGAGCTCCAGGCCGACATCTACAAAAAGGACATCGAGCCCAATATCCGCGACGGCGCGGCGATCGCCTTCGCGCACGGCCTCAACGTGCATTTCAACCTGATCGAGCCCAAGGCGTCGGTCGACGTCATCATGATCGCGCCCAAGGGGCCCGGCCACACCGTGCGCGGCGAGTTCGTCAAGGGCGGCGGCGTACCGTGCCTCATCGCCGTGCATCAGGATGCGTCGGGCAATGCGCACGACATCGCGCTCGCTTACGCGTCGGGCGTCGGCGGCGGCCGCTCGGGAATCATCGAGACCAACTTCCGCGAGGAATGCG
>CAZASR010000133.1:0-8107 GCA_964487765.1 uncultured Devosia sp.
AGAAGGAGTTCATCACCCGCACCGGCCGTATCGGCTACAACGACCAGACCTCCTATGCGCTGGCATTTCTGTGGGACCTCATCCCGGCCGAGCATGTCGAGGCGGCCAAGGACTATTTCAAGCAGGCGGTCGAGCGTGCAGATCGGCGCATCGGCACCGGCTTCATCGGCACCCCGGCGCTGTTGCCGGCGCTGGTCAAGATCGGCGCGCCCGAACTCGCCGCCGAGGTGTTCCTGCAGGAGGAGGTGCCTGGCTGGCTGGCGCAGGTCAAGCGCGGCGCCACCACCATCTGGGAGCGTTGGGACGGCATCCGCGCCGACGGCACGATCTTCGAGCCACGGATGAATTCGTACAATCATTACGCCTATGGCGCGGTGTGCCAGTGGCTGTTCGAATCGGTCGCCGGCTTCCGGCCCGATCCGAATGTGCCCGGCTTCAAGCATATCGTGTTCGAGCCCACCGTCATTCCGCAGCTCTCGCCGGTGCGGGCGGATCACGAATCCGCCGCCGGACGCATCGAAGCGGGATGGACCGTCGAGGGCGACGCCGTCAGCTACGACATCCTCGTCCCCGAGGGGGCGAGCGGCACGCTGGTCCTGTCGCCGCACTACAAGGATATCGTCGTCGACGGCATGCAGCTCAATTGGAACGGCAGCGAGAAAGCGCGCAGCCTGCTCGCGCCCGGACGTCACCAGGTGACGTTCCGGATCAGCAGGACCGGCAATCAGGGAGTGGGGCCGGAGAGTTAGGATCAACCGCCGGCGCAACCGGCTCACAGGGAGGACTACAATGGCATTCTTGACCACCAGGCGGACGCTTGCGACTGCCGCAGCGCTTGCGCTGACGACGGCCGCCGGCGCGCCGGCCAGCGCGCAGGACGTGACACTCACCTGGCTCACCGGCAACACGCCGGAATCGGTCGCCACGGCCGAACGGATGATCGCCGATTTCGAAGCCGCCAATCCAGGCATCAAGATCGAGTACGAGACACGTCCGGGCGGCGCCGACGGCGACAACATCGTCAAGACACGTCTCGCGACCGGCGAGATGACCGACATCTTCGACTACAATACCGGATCCCTGTTCCAGGCCATCAACCCCACGCAGAATCTGGTGCCCGTCACCGACGAGGCCTGGCAGGCCGACGTGCTCGACAGCTTCAAGGTGACCGTCACGGGCACGGACGGCAATGTCTATGGCGCGCCGCTGGGCTCCGCCATGGGCGGCGGCATCCTGTACAACATTCCGATCTATGAAGAGCTCGGTCTTGAAATCCCCAAGACCTGGGCCGATTTCATGGCCAACAACGAAAAGATCAAGGCTGCCGGCAAGGTGCCGGTGATCCAGTCCTTCGGCTCCGGTGCCACCTGGACCAGCCAGCTCTTCGTTCTGGGCGACTTCTATAACGTGCAGACGGCAGTGCCGAACTTCGCCGAAGACTACACGGCGGGGAAGGCCAAGTACGCCACAACGCCGGCAGCTATGGCGGGCTTCCAGCACGGCCAGGACGTGTATGAGGCGGGCTATCTCAACGAGGACTTCGCCGCCGCGACCTTCGAGGAAGCCGTGGTGAAGCTGGCGACGGGCGAGGGCGCCCATTACCCGATGCTCACCTTCGCCATCTCGACCATCCAGCAGCTCGCCCCCGAGAACCTGGATGATGTCGGCTTCTTCGCCATTCCCGGCGAAGATGCGGCCTCGAACGGGCTGACCGTATGGACGCCGGCGGGGCTCTACATCCCCAAGACCTCGCAGCATCCGGAGGAAGCCAAGAAGTTCCTGGCCTTCGCCGCGTCGGTCGCCGGCTGCGAGTCGCAGACCGCCGCCGTCGGTCCCACCGGTCCCTATGTGGTCAAGGGCTGCACCCTGCCCGACGACGTGCCGCCGGCAGTGGCCGACTTGCTGCCCTATTTCCAGCAGGAAGGCACCACGGCTCCGGCACTCGAATTCGTCTCTCCGATCAAGGGGCCGAACCTCGAGCAGATCACCATCGAAGTCGGCTCGGGCATTCGCCCGGCCGCCGAGGGCGCCGCGCTCTATGACGAAGATGTGCGCAAGCAGGCCATGCAGCTCGGGCTTCCCGGCTGGAACTGATACTGAGACAGTGACACCACGCCCGGGCAACCGGGCGTGGTCCTCTTGGGAGGAGCGGCAATGTCTATCGCAATCGAGACCGGTGCTGCTCAGGCTCAGCCAAGGCCCGCTTCGGCGAAGGCCAGGAGCGCCTATCCCAACTGGTTCTATCTGCCCGCCGCCATCATCTTCGGCGTGCTCTTCCTCTTCCCCACCATCGCCTCGCTGTTCTTCAGCCTGACGCGATGGACGCTGTTCGACGCCACCTTCATCGGGCTCGACAACTTCATCCAGTTCTTTCGCGAACCCTTCCTTGTCAAGGGCCTCGTCAACACGCTGATCTACGGCGTCCTCACCTCGGGCCTCAAGGTTGTGCTGGGGATGGCGCGGGCGCTGCTGCTGACCTCGGACATCATCGGCCGCGGCTATCTGCGTGCCGTCGTCTTCTTTCCGGTGCTGGTGTCGACCATCGGGGTGGGCATCACCTTCACCGTCATGATGCATCCCACGCAGGGCATCATCAACGAGACCATCGCGCTGTTCGGCCTCAAGGGACCCGGCTGGTTCACCGATCCGAACCTGGCGCTCTATTCCATCATTCTGGTCGATGTGTGGAAGGGCGTGGGCCTCGCAACCGTCATCTACATGGCCGGCGTCGTCTCCATTCCGCAAGACTATTTCGAGGCGGCCCGCATAGACGGCGCGACGAACTGGCAGAATTTCTGGTCCATCACGCTGCCCCTGCTGCAGCCGGCGACGGTCACGGTCGTCACGCTCTCGCTGATCGGCGGCCTGCGCTCCTTTGATATCATCTGGGCGACGACCAAGGGCGGCCCGGGCTTCACTTCCGACGTCATCGCCTCGGTCATCTACAAGCAGTACCAGGCAGGCTTTTACGGGCTTTCGACCGCCGGCAATGTGGTGCTGTTCGTGCTCGTCACCATCGTCATCGTCCCGCTCACCATCTGGTTCAACCGCCGCGAGATCGAGCAATGAACAAGGCCCGGCGCTATATTGTCGGCGGCCTCGCGATCCTCGTTTCGATCGTCGTGTTCCTCGTCCCCTTCGCCTATATCGTCCTCACCGCGGTCAAGGACCGTCGGCAGGCTGCGACGCGCTCCTTCGACTGGCCGACACACTTCCAGTTCTGGGACAATCTGGTCGAGGTCATCCAGACTCGCGACTACATGCTGCTCACGGCGTTCCTCAACTCGATGATCCTCACCGTTACCAGCGTCACGCTGCTGGTGATCTTCGGGGCCATGGTGGGCTTCGTGCTGCAGCGCCGGCCGTCGCGCTGGACGGGCATTGCAAACTTCTTCGTGCTCGCCGGCCTCATAATTCCGCCCGCGGTGGTGCCGACGATCTGGGTGCTGCAGGGCCTCGGCCTGTTCAAGACCATGCACGGCATGATCCTGATCGAAATCGCCTATGGGCTGAGCTTTTCGATCCTGCTGTTCCGCGCCTTCATCGCCACCGTGCCGCGCGAGCTCGACGAGGCGGCAATCATCGACGGCGCCGGTCCGATGCGGCTGTTCTTCTCGGTCGTGCTGCCGCTGCTGAGGCCGGTGGTGGTCACGGTGATCGTGGTGCAGTCGGTCGCCATCTTCAACGATTTCACCAATCCGCTCTACTACCTGCCGGGCAAGGAGAACGTGACGGTGCAGCTCACGCTGTTCAACTTCCAGAGCCAGTTCAACACACAGTTCAACCTGCTGTTCATGAACATCCTGCTCATCACCATCCCGCCGCTTCTCGTCTACATCTTCTTCAACCGGCAGATCGTGGCAGGTCTCACTGCGGGGGCGGTGAAGGGGTAACCGTTCCGGCCAAGCGCTCCATCGCGGCTATTTGCTTGCCTCCCCGCCGCTCCTATAAGGGCGCGGGGAGACCTTCATGGCCGATCATGCGCCCAAGCCGCGCCGACCCGTCCTGCCGCTGCTGATCGCGATCCTCGCGGCGGCGGCGATCGTTCTGGTCGTCGCCGGGCGGCTGATCGGGCCGTCGCCGATCCCCGATCCGGGCTGGCAGGATCCCTTCTATTCGGTGCTCCTCGCCTTCACCCTCGACGGCTCGTTCCTCGGGGAGCAGAACCTCGTCACCCTGCTGGGCGCGTTCGCGGCGGGGCTCGTGCTCTATCTCGCGCTGTTCGGCAGCCTGTGGGTGGTGTTCCGCCGCCGGCTCATCGCCTGGCGGGCCTCGCGCCGGAGAGGGCATATCGTGGTCGTCGGCGACGACGCCGATGCCGAGGAACTGGCGCGCGCCCTCGCGGCGGAGGCGAACGTCGTTCTCGTGCTGCCGGAGCCGGTGCAGGGCCGCCGCATCCTGTCGATCGAACGGCCCTCGGCGACCTCCGATCTCATCGCGGCGGCCAATATCCACCGGGCGCGCTCCGTCGTCGTCATGCTGGGCGACGAGAACGTCAATGCCGCCATCGCCACCTCCGTCGCCAGCGGCCGCGCTGGCGCGCCGGAACCGGCGATCTGGTGCCGCACCGGCGACCGGCTGGTGGCCGACCGCGTGGCGGCGGTCGAGACCGGGGCATCGCGCATCCTCGTGTTCGACGAAGCGCAGATCGTCGCGCGCGAGCTGTTCGCCCGCCACCCCGCGCACGCCATGGCCGAGCGCATGGCGGCCGATCGCGTGCATGTGCTCATTGTGGGCTTTGGCCGGCTCGGCCAGGCGATGGCCGAGGAGGCGATCTTTTCGGGCATTGCCCAGGGCCTGGGCAAGCCGTCGATCACCGTCGTCGACCGGCACGCGGCCGAGGCCGAGCGCATCTATCGCGAGAGTCGTCCGGCGCTCGACAGCGCCGCCGACTTCGCCTTCGTCGAAGCCGAGATGATCACCGTGGGCAATGCGCCGGCGTTCTCGCGCGATACGCTCGACGTGCTCGCGGCGCGCGACGACATCGCGCGCGTCACCGGCATCCTCATCTGCTTGGGCAGCGATGCCGACAATGTCCGCTTCGCGCTGGCGCTGCCCGAGATGCGCCGCCGCGAGGGGCGCTATTTCGCGCCGGCCTTCATGCGCCTGCGCGATCCCGAAGCCGAGAGCGTGGTGTTCGCCACGGCGCAGCCGCAGGTGCTCGATCCCAACAGCGGCGTGCAGCCGCTGGAGCGGCCGACGCGGCTGATGGCGAGCGACATCCTCGACACCGCCCATCGCGACGAGGCGGCGCGGCTGCTGCACCGGGCCTATAGCGCCGGCAGGGACAAGTCGGCCGGCGCCTCGACCGACTGGAACCACCTGCCCGAAACCTACCGCCGCGCCAATCGGCGCAGCGCCGATCATATCGCGGCCAAGCTGTTCTCGCTCGGCCTTAGCTCCGAGCGCGACCCGCATGCGCCCATTCTCGTCGAGCGACACGCCTATCAGCGCGCCATCGCGCCGCTGGCGGCCGGCGCGGACGAGCGGCTCGACATGCTGGCGGCGCTCGAGCATCGCCGCTGGTGCGCCGACCGCGTCATCGACGGCTGGTCCTATGCGGCGACCCGCGACGACGACCGCAAGCAGCATCCGCTGCTCGAGCGCGGCGCGCGCCATGCGGTCCCCGACGTCGAGCGACAGAAGGACCGCGACCAGATTCGCACCGTGCTGTCCTCGGTGGTCATTGCCGACCACAAGGGCGCCATGCCCGAAACCCGCGTGGCCCTCGCCGGCCATCGCAATCTCGCCCCGGCCGAGGAGCAGCGCGCCGTCGCGGCGCTGGTCGACCGGCTGCTCCCGCGCCTCGCCTCGCGCGACCATGTCGTGACGCTGGTCTCGCCGCTGGCGCCGGGCGCCGATCTCGCCCTGACCGAAGCGGTGGCCGCCGCGCTCGCGGGCAAGGTCGGGCAGTTGCGGCTGATCGTGCCCGAAGCCGTGCCCTGGCGCGTCGTCATCGATGTCGCGGCGCGCGACGCCGGGCTCGATCCGGTCGGCTTTGCCGAGACGCAAGTGAAGCGGCGCCGGGCCCTGTTCGACAGTTTCGCGCGGGTCGACATCGTGCGCATCAGCCTTGCCGGCCATACCGACGATTCCCATGCGCGCAACCGGGCGCAGTTCGAGCTCGGGCTCACGCGCGCCAATGCCTATCTGGTCCGCCGCTGCGATCTGCTGGCGGTGCTGTGGGACGGCGAGGCGAACCGCGGGCCGGGCGGTACCGGCGAGCTCGTCGCCCAATGGCGCGTTCCGGCGCGCCTCCCCGGGGCCATCGACCCCGGTCCCTCTCCCGTTCGTCCCGGCTCCGCCGACCGCGAGGCGGGCCTCGTCGCCGTCAACGTTACGCGCGCCTGACTGCTCACGCATCAATTCCAGTGGATCGGGACGGTCCCGGGAACCGTTCCGGTCTATCTCAAACCTGCGGTTGCCGCTATCGTCACCCCATACTTTGGGGGATCACTTGAGTGATATGAGAAAAGGCGGCGACAGGGCTTCGCGGCCTGTCCGCGTCGAGGACGTCGCCCGCGAGGCGGGCGTCTCGCCGATCACGGTCTCGCGCACGCTGAGCGCCCCGCACAAGGTGCGACCCGAAACGCGCGAACGCGTCATGGCTGCGGTCGCCAAGACCGGATATGTGGTCAATTCCATCGCCTCGAGCCTGCGCTCGGGCCGCTCCTCGACGATCACCGTGTTCGTCGCGAGCCTGCTCAATCCGCATTATGCGGCGGCCATGCAGGGCGCGCTCGATGCCTTCGAGGACAGCCGCTTCCGCCTGATGTTCACCCAGACGGGTTATATCGACGGGCTGGGCGCG
The DNA here is from genome assembly GCA_964487765.1 of uncultured Devosia sp. GTDB lineage: Bacteria > Pseudomonadota > Alphaproteobacteria > Rhizobiales > Devosiaceae > Devosia_A. Next base: position 6,812 of record CAZASR010000133.1, read on the forward strand.
GACATCGTCGAGACCGTGCGCCAGTACCGCCCGGCCGCGGTGATGTTCACCGGCATCCCCATGCACAAGCAAGCACGCGAGGCGCTGCGCACCCTCGGGATGCCGCTGATCGAACTGTGGAGCGGCGCCGACGACCGGATCGACATGGTCGCGGGCGCCTCCATCGAAGGCGGCGCCGGGCTCATGGGCGAGCATCTCGTCCGCCAGGGCTATCGCCACATCGCCTATGCCGGCCAGACCAGGGTGCCCGGCGGCATCGGCCTTGCCGGGTTCCGGCGCGGGCTCGAGCGCGCCGGCGGCAGGCTCGGCTTCACGCTCGCCATCGAGGGCACCGGCACGCTCTCCGCCGGCATTGCGGCGCTCGGCCAGATTATGCGCGAATATCCGCAGTGCGACGCGGTCTATTTCGGCTCCGACATGCTGGCGGTGGGGGCCCAGATCGCGGCGCGCGAGCTCGGCATCCAGCTCCCCGCCCAACTGGGCATGGGCGGCTATGGCGATCTCGAATTCGCCAAGCATCTCATCCCGGCGCTCACTACGGTCCAGGTCTCGGACTACGAGACCGGCCGGCTCGCGGGCGTCGCCCTCAGGGATCGCCTCGAGAACCGGGACACGTCGGGACCTATCATACAGGTACCGATGCACCTCATCATCCGCGACAGCACGCCGCGGAAATCGCACTGATCCGACTATTTATCTTGATCACGGGGGCTCTCAATCCTCCCTGCATTGCGCTATGCGTAGCGCGAAGAGAATCTCTAGCCGAGGGCATAATGACCACCGAGGGCAATGGCGTGTCTGACAAGAAGCTTCGTTCGCGCGCCTGGTTCGACAATCCCGACAATGCCGACATGACGGCGCTCTATCTCGAGCGCTACATGAATTTCGGCCTCAGCCGCGAGGAGCTGCAATCGGGCAAGCCGATCATCGGCATCGCGCAGACGGGGTCGGACCTCAGTCCGTGCAACCGCCACCATGTCGAACTCGCCAAGCGCGTGCGCGACGGCATCCGCGAAGCGGGCGGCATCGCCATCGAGTTCCCGGTCCATCCCATCCAGGAGACCGGTAAGCGGCCCACCGCCGCGCTCGATCGCAACCTCACCTATCTGAGCCTCGTCGAGGTCCTCTATGGCTATCCCATCGACGGGGTCGTCCTTACCATCGGCTGCGACAAGACCACGCCGGCGCTGCTCATGGGCGCGGCGACGGTCAACATTCCCGCCATCGCGCTCAGCGTCGGACCCATGCTCAATGGCTGGTTCCGCGGCGAGCGCACCGGCTCGGGCACCATCGTGT
>CAZASR010000134.1:0-8084 GCA_964487765.1 uncultured Devosia sp.
CGATGGCGCTCGGCGACGACATCGCCCGCGGCCTCGGCCAGCGCGTGATGATCTCACGCGGCATCGCGGCGCTGGCCTGGATCGTGCTCGCGGGCGGCGCCACCGCGGCGGCGGGACCGATCGCGTTCGTAGGCCTCACCGTCCCGCACGCGGCGCGCGCCATCACCGGCCCGTCCTATCGCTGGATCCTGCCCTATTCGGCGCTGCTGGCGCCGATCCTGCTGCTCGGCGCCGACATCGTCGGCCGCGTGCTGGCGCCGCCGGGCGAACTGCAAGTGGGCATCGTCACCGCCGCGCTCGGCGCCCCGCTGTTCATCGCGCTCGTCCGGCGGCGGAGGCTGGCCGAACTATGAACGCCATGCTGCAGCCCGGCGAATACATCGACATCGGCGCCGACGTCGCCGGCATCCGCGAGACGCTGGCCCGGCGCCGCTGGCTGGTTATCGGCGGGCTGACGCTGCTCGTCGCCGCACTCTTTGCCGCCGCCATGGTTCTCGGCGATTTTCCGGTGACGCCCGGCCAGATCGTGACGTCGTTGCTCTCGCCCCTTACCGGCACCACGCAAAGAGGCATCGACTTCATTGTGCTCGGCGTGCGCCTGCCGCGCGCGCTGGTGGCGCTCGGGGCGGGGATCGCCTTCGGGCTTAGTGGAGTGCTGTTCCAGGGGGTGCTGCGCAATCCGCTGGCGAGCCCCGACATCATCGGCATCACACTCGGTGCCTCGACCGCCGCCGTCGCCGCGATCATCCTGCTCAACTGGGGCGGTGGCTGGCTGGCCGGGGCGGCGCTGGCGGGCGGCCTCGCCACGGCCGGGCTGATCTATCTGCTCGCCTGGCAGCGGGGCGTGAGCCCTTATCGCGTCGTGCTCGTCGGCATCGGCATTGCCGCGGTGATGACCTCCATCATGTCCTACCTCTTCACCCGCGCGCGGCTGGTCGACGTGCAACAGGCGGTGACCTGGCTGACCGGTAGCCTCAATGGTGTCCAGATGAAGGACGCCGTGGCGCTCGGCGCCGAAGTGTTCGTGCTGTGCCTGCTGCTGATCCCGCTGAGCCGCGCCGCCGGGGCGCTCGAGCTCGGCGACGACACGGCGCGGGCGCTCGGCAGCCGCGTCGAGCGTGCCCGCTTCCTGTTGCTCGGCGTCGGCGTCGCGCTTTGTGCGCTGGCAACTGCCGTTACGGGCCCGATCGCCTTCGTGTCGCTGATGGCCGGCCCGATCGCCCGCCTGCTGCTCGGCCCCGCCGGCGGCGCCATCCTGCCCGCCGCGCTCGCGGGAGCGGCCGTGACGCTCGGCGCCGACATTGTCGCGCAGCATTTCCTGTTCAACGCGCAATTGCCGGTCGGTGTGGTCACCGGTGGCATCGGCGCACTATTCCTCATCGCCATGCTCATCGCGGCCAACCGGACCGGGAGAACGTCATGACCGTCATTGCCTTTGCCCCCGAGACGACGCGCACGCCGGCCCATCTCAGCGCCGACAGGCTCCATCTGGGTTATCGCGGCCGCAAGATCGTGCACGATCTGAGCGTGAAGATCCCGCCACACCAGTTCACGGTGATCGTGGGCGCCAATGCCTGCGGCAAATCCACCCTGCTGCGTGGCCTCGCGCGCCTGCTCGCGCCGACCGAGGGCAGCGTGCTGCTCGACGGCAAGTCGATCCACCATTTGCCGCCCCGGGAGGTGGCGCATACTTGGGGTCTGTTGCCGCAGCCGCCGGTGGCGCCGCAATCTATCCGGGTGGCCCACCTCGTCGCCCGCGGCCGCTACCCGCACCAAGGCTGGTTCCGGCGCTGGACGCGAGAAGACGACCGCATTGTCGGTGAAGCCCTCGCGCTGACCGGCGTCGGCGATCTCGGCAGCCGCGCCCTCGACGAACTCTCGGGCGGCCAGCGCCAGCGCGTCTGGATCGCCATGGCGCTGGCGCAGGAGACGGGCCTGCTGCTGCTCGACGAGCCCACGACCTTCCTCGATATCGCGCACCAGGTGGAGGTGCTCGATCTGCTGACCGACCTCACCCGCCACCAGGGCCGCACCATCGTCGCAGTGCTGCACGACCTCAATCTCGCCTGCCGCTACGCCGACAATCTGATCGCCATGAAGGACGGCCGTATCGTCGCCGAGGGCGCTCCGCGTGAGGTGGTGACACCCGAGCTGGTGCACACCGTCTTCGGTCTCACCGCGCGCATCGTCACCGACCCGGTGTCCGACACGCCCATGGTCGTGCCGTTGGGGCGGCATCACGTGGCCGTAGCCGCGGAGTGAATTTGTAACTGGATCGTTACAACACCAGCGGCTAACATGTCAGCTGGCGCGGGCTGCGGGAGCCGGGCGCCTCTGAGGATATTGCCGAAGTGAAGTATGCGATTGTCGGCGCCGGTGGGCGCCACCAGATGTTCCGCACCGCGGTCACCGAAACCCACAAGCAGAACAACGAGCTGGTCGCCCTGTGCGACGTCAACGAGAAGCGCTTGGCCCTTTCAGTGCGCGAAGCGCCGGCGCAGCCGGGCAACGGCATCGCCACCTACATGGCGACCGAGTTCGACCGCATGATCGCCGAGCAGAAGCCGGACACGGTGATCGTCACGGTGCCCGACTACCTGCACCACGACTACATCGTCCGGGCGCTCAAATCGGGCTGCAACGTCATCACCGAAAAGCCGATGACGATCGACCTCAACAAACTCAAATCCGTGCTCGATGCGCAGCGCGAGACGGGCCGCAGCGTCACGGTCACGTTCAACTACCGCTATTCGCCGGCGCGCACTCAACTCAAGGACATGCTGATGTCCGGCGTGATCGGCGAGATCCAGGCGGTGGACTTCCGCTGGTATCTCGACCGCGTCCACGGCGCCGACTATTTCCGCCGCTGGCACCGCTACAAGGATCGGTCGGGCGGCCTGCTCGTCCACAAGAGCACGCATCATTTCGACCTGATGAACTGGTGGGTGGATTCGACGCCGGTGACCGTCGCCGCCAATGGCAAGCGGGCCTTCTACACCCACAAGACCGCCGTCGAACTCGGGCTCGAGGATCACGGCCCGCGCTGCCATGGCTGCCCGGTTTTCGACAAATGCGACTACCGGCTGGACCTCGCCGCCGACGCGGATCTGCGCGAGATGTATCTCGAGGCGGAGGACGCCGATGGCTATTTCCGCGACCGCTGCGTGTGGGACGAGGACATCACCATCGAGGACACGATGCAGGTTGAGGCGACCTACGCCAATGGCGTGTTCCTCAATTATACGCTGTGCGCCTATTCGCCATGGGAGGGCCTCGAGATCACCTTCCAGGGCACCAAGGGAGACCTGACGCACAAGCATGTGGAGGTGCATGGCGTGTTCAGCGGCCAGCACCGCGAACGCGGCGACGCCTCGGAGGCGTTCTCGACGACGCTGCATCTTGCCGGTGGCCTGCCGCAGAAGATCCAGGTGCCTTACGGCAAGGGCGCGCATGGCGGCGCCGACCCCGTGATGCTCGGCTATATCTTCGACCCCGCCAGCATGGACCCGGACAAATACAACCGCGCCTCCACTCACAAGGAAGGCGCCTGGTCCATCCTCATGGGCATCGCCGCCAACAAGGCGATCGCGACGGGCACCAAGGTCAGTATCGACGAGATGCTCAAGGACGCGGGGATTGCGCTCGAGCGGTAGGCCCGGACGCCGCCGCGCTAGAGGATCGCGGCATTGACCCACAAATGGGTCTGGATGCTCGCCACATAGCCGATCGCGATGGTCCAGGCCCAGCGCAGATGGTTCATGAAGGTGTAGTGGTTGCGCACCAGCCCCATCAGTACCACGCCGGCCGCCGAGCCGATCGACACCAGGCTGCCGCCCACGCCGGTGCTCAGCGTCACCAGCATCCACTGGCCGCTGGACATTTGCGGGTCCATGGTAAGCACCGCGAACATCAGCGGAATGTTGTCGAACGCAGCCCCCAGCAGGCCGATCGCGATGTTTGCGTAGGTCGGCCCCAGATCGCCATACAGATAGGCCGACACCTGCGCGAGATAGCCGATCACCCCCAGCCCCGACACCGCGAAGATGATGCCGAAGAAGAACAGCAGCGTGTCCCACTCGACATGCCGCATCTCGCGCAGTGAGTCGAACGACTGCATATCGGCGTCGTTGCGGCGGCGGCCGGCGATCTGCATCACGTAGCTGAACATCTGGAGGTAGCCGAGGCCCAGCATCATGCCGAGCGCCGGCGGCAGGCCGAGCTGGCTTTTGAACAACACGGCGGTGGCCAGGGTCGCCGCGAACAGCCACAGCACGGTGGCCCCGCCGGTCTTGAGCCGCTTCACCTCCACATCCGCCTCTGGCTTGCCGGCGGGCACGCCGAAATGCATCAGGACGGCCGGCACCACGAAGTTCACCAGCGACGGCAGGAACAGGTTGAAGAATTCGAGGAAGCGCAGCTTGCCCTTCTGCCACACCATCAATGAAGTGATGTCGCCGAAAGGCGAGAACACGCCGCCCGCATTTGCCGCCACCACGATGATGATGCACCCCATGACGATGAAGCGGTAGTTGCCAACGCCGACGGCCACCACCACCGCCCCCATCACCAACGCCGTGGTCAGATTGTCGATGATGGGTCCGAACACGAACGCCAGGCCTCCCACCAGCCAGAAGAGCTGCCGGTAAGAGAGATTCCTGCTAGTGAGGAATGTGCGCAGGGCGTCGAAGACGCGCCGCTCCTTCATGGTGTTCACATAGGTGATGGCCACCACGAGGAACAGCATGAGCTCGCCATAGTCGAGCAGCACATGCTTGGCCTCGGCCTCGAGGATCGCCGTCTGTCCAGCGAGAGCATAGGCGACACCCAGGATCGCCCAGATGAGCCCCGCGGCGAGCATGACCGGCTTGGACTTGCGCAGTTGGATGGCCTTCTCGACCACCACCAGGCCGTAGGCGAGAAAGAAGATCAGCAGCGCCAGATAGCCGAGCGGGTGCTGCGTGAGGTCAATGCGCCCGGCCATCTCCTCCGCTCGAACGGGCGCAACCGGCAGCGCGGCTGAAAAGAACACAACGATGGGCAACAGCCAGCCGCGCGGCTGCGTCATCTTCCCTCCCCAGACGTCGAGCGTCCCGCCGATAACGACGGAAAATCAGCCTGTGGACAAGGGGGCGCGCGGCAGAAATTCGCCCGATTGCCGAAAATGGTTGCGCTGCGACCGCAGGCGGCGGCGTCTTTACAGCGCCCGTCCTTCCGTATCGAAGGCGTGGTATTTCGTCGGGTCGACATAGGCGGTGACCGTCGAGCCCAGCTGCATGTGCTGCTGGCCCTCGAGCGCGATCGTCAGCGACTGACCGCCATTGGTCGAGGCATAGAGCATCGTCTGGTCGCCGAGCTGCTCGACGAGATCGACCCGAACATCGGCGAGCTTGATGCCCGCGCCTTCCGTGACGCCCATATGCTCGGGGCGGATACCGAAGACGATCTTGTCGTTCGGCTTGAAGCCGCTGAGCTGCTGGCGCAGCTCGAAGGGCGTGCCGCCGACATTGACCGTGCCGTGTCCGCCATCGATCCTCTCGACCGTCGACTCGATGAAGTTCATCTTGGGGGAGCCGAGGAATCCGGCAACAAATCGGTTGCGCGGATTGTTGTAGAGTTCAAGCGGCGCGCCAGCCTGCTCCACCACGCCCGAATTGAGAACGACGATCTTGTCGGCCATGGTCATCGCTTCGACCTGGTCGTGCGTCACATAGATCATGGTGTTACCCAAATTGTTGTGGAGCTTGGCGATCTCGACCCGCATCTGGACGCGCAATTCGGCATCGAGGTTGGAGAGCGGTTCGTCGAACAGGAAGATGCGCGGCTCGCGCACAATGGCGCGGCCGATGGCGACGCGCTGGCGCTGCCCGCCCGACAGCTGGCGCGGCTTGCGCTTGAGCAGGGGTTCGATCTGCAGGATCGCCGCCGCCTGCTGCACCCGCTGCTGTATCTCGGCGCGCGGGAACTTCGCGGTTTCGAGGCCGAAGGCGAGGTTCTGGTAGACGCTCATATGCGGGTAGAGCGCATAGGATTGGAACACCATCGCAATGCCGCGCCTGCTGGCTGGCACTTCGTTCATGCGCTGCCCGTCGATCAACAACGTGCCGCCGGTGATCGGCTCGAGCCCCGCGATCATGCGCAGCAGCGTGGACTTGCCGCAGCCGGACGGGCCAACGAAGACGGTGAATTCGCCGGGGTCGATGGTGAGGTCGATGCCGTGGATGACTTCGACATCGCCATAGCGCTTGACGACTTTCTCGAGGACGACACTCGTTGCGTTTGCAGTCACGCGAAACCCTCCGGGAGCCAGCTCTGATAGTTCGGATGTTCCTTGCCGATGGGGAAGACGACTTCTTCCCGCGTCCGCGAAGAATAATAGAAGGCGGTGATCATTTCGAGCGCCCGCCGTGAATCGGCAGTAGTGACCGGCAGCGGCGCACCGGTCTCGAGTGAATCATGAAAGCGCGCCATCTGCGTGTGGAAGCGCGGCGGCACGTCCTGCCAATCCTTGAGCAGGTCGGCGATGGCCGATTTCGTGCCCTCGTTGCGCGGCAGGATTTTCCACGGCTTCGCGCCCGGACTGTAGGCCTCGTGGTCCGATTCGATGGTCAAATTCTCGAAGGCGAGGCGGATGCGCGTGATCTCGTCGGCCGAGCCGAGCGACGCGGTAAAGGACCCGATCGCCCCGGATTCAAGCTCGACCGAGGCCGAGATGCAGTCCTCGACCTCGATGTCGTTGACGCGCGTCGCGACACGGCCGAACAGCGATTTGAGCGGCCCCATCAGATAGACGAACATGTCGTGCGGATGGATGGCATGTCCCATGAGCACGCCGCCGAGCTCGGTCTTCCACTTGCCGCGCCAGGGCACCGCGTAATAGGGCGCCTCGCGCCGCCACAGCGTCTCGACCGTCCCCACAAAGGGCTTGCCCGCCAGTCCCGCTTCGATGATCGCCCTCGCCTGCTGCACACCGTTGCCAAAGCGGTACTGGAAGATGGGCATCAGCTTGCCCCTGGACTGCTGCTCGACGGCAATGACGTCGTCGACCTCCTTGAGCGAGCCAACGAGCGGCTTCTCGCAGATGACATGCTTGCCCGCGCGCAGGCCGGCCATGATCATGGGATAGTGCACCATGGGCGGCGTGCACACATCGATGATGTCGACATCGTCCATCGCGAGCAGATCGTCGAACTTGGTGGTCCGCCGCTCGATACCGAACTCGTCGGCGAGCTTGTTGAGCTTCGCTTCGTCGAGGTCGCAGATCGCGATCACCTGATACTTGTCGGGATTGTTGAGATAGCCCTCGGTGATGTGCGAGCGACCGATACCGGCGCCGACGACAGCGACTGTGTAGATCTTGCTCATTGTGCCCAAACCGTTCCGCGCTCGGCCATCTGTTGCGCGGTCAGCGCCAGTTCCATCGCCTTGTAGCAGCGCGCCTGAGGCATCGCCGTCTCGGTGCGATTGAGCACGTCGGCGATGAGTGCCTTGCCGTAGAACAGCTCCTGATCCGCGCAGTCGATGTAATGCGTGCCCTTGCCGTCGACGAGGAACAGATGATCCTTCCCCGGCCGTCCGGCGATGTCGATATATTTGCGCAGCTCGATGTAGCCCTCGGTGCCCACCAGCGTCAGCCGGCCGTCGCCCCACGTCGCGAGCCCGTCGGGCGTGAACCAGTCAACCCGGATATAGCCGGTCGCCTCGCCGCCACGCAGATTGATGTCGCCGACATCCTGCAGGCCCGGATATTGCGGGTGGCCGCGATTGGCGACGCTGGCCGCCACGATCTCGGCATCGTCGCTGTCGGTAAAGAACAGGAACTGCTCAATTTGGTGGCTCGCGATGTCGCAGAGGATGCCGCCATATTGCGCCCGGTCGAAGAAATAAGGCGCCCGTGCGCCATTGTTGAGCCGATGCGGCCCGAGCCCCACGGTGCTCACCACCTTGCCGATGGCGCCGGCCTTGACCAGCTCCCCCGCCCTGACGGTCGAGCGCGTTTCGAAATGTTCGGAGTAGCAGACCGAAAAGATGCGGCCCGTCTCCTGCTGCACCTGCCTGATCTCGGCCAGTTGCGCGAGCGAGGTCAT
>CAZASR010000135.1:0-8078 GCA_964487765.1 uncultured Devosia sp.
TCGACAAGCTCGGCATCGACCTGGGCGTCACCGCCGGCGGCAAGATCGTCTGGCTGGTCTTTGCGGCCACCAAGGATATCGGCAAGCACGCCCTCGCCGGCAATTATGTCGGCGCATCCGCCGAAGCGTCGCTTGGCGTGGGCCTCGGCGGCAACTGGTTGATCGGCGGCTCCAGGAAATCCATCGCGCTGCAGCCCTGGTCGATCACGGGCACCATTGGCGTCAACTGGTCCTGGACCTGGACGCGCCTGACTCTCGAATAATCCGGGTCGCTTGAGAATTCAAAACGCCGGTCCCTGGGCCGGCGTTTTTGCTTTCGAGCGGCGCTAGCGCTGCTAGTCGGCCGCCGTGCCCTCGAAAAATCCCTTCGCCTTCTCCCATATTCCGGCTTCCCACAAATCCGAGTGGCCGGCGCCTTCGACGGTCCACATCTCCGCCTTGTTGGGCGCCAGCTCGTAAGCGCGAACGCCGTGCTGGTAGCCGATGGTGGTGTCGGCCGTGCCGTGCGCCACGAACACGGGCTCCTCGACATCGGCGATCCATTGGTCGACCCGGTACTGGTCGAGCATGATCCACTCGACCGGCAGGAACCAGTAGCGGTCCTTCGCCACTGCCAGCGCCGAGTCGAAAGGCGTCTCGAGCAGGAGTGCCTGGGCATTGCGCTGGCTGGCGACATAGGTCGCCGGCCCCGAGCCGAGCGAACGGCCCCAGATCACCACCGGGTAGCCCTTGTTGGCCGCGAAGGCGAACGCCGCAATCGCATCCTTGAGGACGTTGTCCTGGCTCAGCACACCCGGCGAGGCGGGAAAGCCGCGATAGTCGAAGGCGACGAAGCCATAGCCGTCCTCGACGAAGGCCTCGAACCGCTCATGCTCGCTCGAAAAGCTGTCCGAATTGCCCTTGTAGTAGACGATGATCGGCTTGCCGGGGTCCGTGGGCGCCGCGTACCAGCCACGGATACGCTCATTGTTCGATGTCGGGATTTCGACCTGCTCGGCCGTCTTGAGCAGCGTTTCGCCGAGCGCCAGGAACTTGCCTTCGGGCTCGTACTGAAAACTGCGCTGGAAGACGTACATGTAGGTGCCTGAGCCGATATAGGCGAGCACGCCCACCACAAGCAGGGCAAAGACGATACGGCGCAGCCAGATCATGCCAGGTCCTCCAGGGACCGCAACAATAGCTCAGGCTGCCTCGTCGAGCACCTTCCTGAAGGCCATCTCGAACACCTCCTGCGGCTGCGCGCCCGACAGCGCGAACTTGCCGTCGAAGATGAAGAAGGGCACCCCCTGGATGCCCTGCTGTGCGGCCCAGGTTGCGAGTTCGTGCGACTGTTCGAGCTCGCGCGGATCGCGCATGTCGCTGAGTGCTTCCTCGCGCGTGAAACCGTGCTCGGCGGCGATATCGGCCAGCACTTCGTCGTCGTTCACCTGCCGGTGCTCGAGGAAATAGGCCGCGGCGATGGCATTGGCGAGCGCATGCTGAGAGCCCTTGGGCTTGGCGAGGCGTACCACCGTATGCGCCTTCTGTGTGGGGAAGGTGCGCGGCTGTCTGCTGAGGTCGAGGTCGATTCCCGACAGGCGCGCCTGCTCTTCTGCCCGCGCCCAGATCTCCTGGGGCTCGCGCCCATATTTCTGCTGCAGCATCGTGCCGACGTCATAGCCTTCGGGCGGCGTGTTGGGATCGAGATAGAAGGGATGGTTCTCGACCTCGACCTCCACGTCCGCCGGCAGTGCGGCGATCGCCGTGTCGAGCCGCGCGGACCCAATGAGACACCACGGACAGACAACGTCGGTCCACAAATCGATCTTGATCTTGCGCATGCCCAGCACATGGCGCGCCGGCCCATGCGCCACAAGCAGGCACCTCTATGTGACCGGGTTTCCTCAGCCTGCCCGCCGGTAGATCATCCGCCCGGTGAACCGCGCCATCTTCGTCGTCGTACGCAGCATGAACCACGCCATCGAGAGCAGCCACAATGCCGCTGCGGCGAACCAGCCGCCGATGGTCCACACGAGGTCTGCGAGCCGCACCGCGCCGCGCCCAAGCATCTTTATTACGCCGGGGAACTTGCTCTGGTATTTCCCGGCGGTCTTCGCCAGAACCTTCACATCGCGCGTCGAGTCGGCGATCTCGATGCTCATCTTCATGGCGCGCACGCCAGCGACCGCACCGATGCGGCCGACATCGGTCGCAAGGTCTGTCACCGCCGCGACGCTGCGCGGGTTGAACAGCCGGCCCAACGGCCGGCCAAGCTCGCCCAGCCGGAATTCCCGCGCTAGGGTGAGCGCCTCGTCGAGCGCGCCGCGATTGATGCTGCGCGCCAGCATCGTGCTCACTTCATTGACGAGGCGCGGCGGCATCCTGCCCATCTTGTTGGCCGCCTTGAGAAACGAAGTCCCGGCGCGCAGCGGCAGCATTCCGCCACCGGTCGCGATCGTCGCGCCCGTCAGGGTCAGGCCCACCGCCGAGACGCCGAGCGTGAAGTAGTTGACCGGCTGGCCGGTGAGATAATTGCCGCCCTGCGCCACGAGGTCGCGCACGTCGCCGACGCTGGTCAGGTCGGTCGCCACAACGCAGGCGAAGCCCGCCTCGCTGTCGAAATCGCCATTGACGAGGCAATTCCAGCCCTGGCTCACCACATTGCCAACATCAACAGCCGGCAGTGCATTGAACTGGGCGATCAGCTCCGCCGGCACCTCGACGTCCTGCGCCTCGGCCAGCGCGATTAGCGAGCGCGCCAGATCGCCGTCGCGCGCCGCGATCGCCGCTTCGATTTCGGCGATGTAACGCGCGGGCTGCAAGTGCTTCAGCCGGTAATCGGCGATCGCCCCCTCGCCTGCCAGCCGCAGCAGCTTGATCGAGTCCCACAGCCCCGGCGACAAGACGAGGCCGGTGAAGAACATCACCAGCCCGATCCGCCCCCAAAGCCCGCGAAACACCCGCACATGCACCTCTCTGCAAACCTCGCGCTAGCCTGCGAGCATGGCGAGATGTGGGTGCGGCTCGCCCGACGCGCCAGTGCTACGGCGAAGGGCCCCACCCCGCCTGCGGCGCGGCGACGACGACGTCGCGCGTATGCCTGGCCGTGGGTCCGGCAAGGTCGAGCGCCTTGCGGAGCGCGAGGATGTGCGGCGGCGACGGCGTCTCGTAGCCCTTCTGCCAGCGCCAGTAGAGCGTGTGCGTGAAGATGCGGTTGAGCAGCGGCGGCCGCCCGGCGCGCCGCATCTTCACCGGGACCTGCTCGACTCCCGGCCCGAAACAGTGCGCGAGGCGGCCCGAAACGATGTCGCCAAACAGCGGAAACCAGTGCTCGTCGTAGATGTTTGTCCATCTGACGGCCGCGAAGGGCGCCGCGAAATGCGCGAAAGGTCCGCGCTGTCCCGCCCAATCCATGTAGAGCATCGAGCGCCGGGGCCAGTCGGGGCGCGGCGGGCTCGAGGCGAACAGGCGCTCCCCGAACGCCTTCTCGAGCGCGGCTCCGCCTTCGACCAGCAGGAAATCAGCGTGAGTGAGCGGCGAGCCCTGCGTGATGAAATCCGAAATGCGCCAGCGCAGGCTGGAGCGCGCCAGCGCCGCGAAGGCCTCGCCCTGCGCCGCGCGATGCGCCGCCTCGTCGAAGCCGGTCTCGACCGGCGCGCAACCCGGCTTCGGCCACACCGATTTGGTCATAGCGTCGATACGCTGCAGGGCGTCGATCACCGGCTTTTCCGAGACCCACAGCGAGCCGTCGGGTAGCCTGCTGCGGTGACTCGGGCCGTCCTCCGCCCAGTATTGCAGCAGCAGGTCATAGGCGATGAAGGTGCCGAGGCTGTGCCCCACGAGGATGATGCGGTCGTATTCGGGCAGGCCGTCCGGCCCCATCTTGGCGTGGATGTCGCGCAAGAGTTGCAATCCGCGGGCGCGGATGATGCCGCGCTTTTCGACCGTCGCCGGCGTCGCTTTCGCATAGCGCGCGACATCGCCAACATAGGGCCCCGCCAGCCGCGTGAAAAACGCCGCACCCATCGCGGTCACCAGCCAGGCCCACAGCGTCGGCTGGTTGAAGATCGAGGGCGGCGCGAAATAGACGACTGCCCCGAGGGCCATCAACAGGAACGGCAGGCTGAGCTTCACCTCCTGCGCCGTCCGCGCCGACGAGATCCTGAGCAGCAGCACGAGCATGCCCACGCCAACGAGGAGGACCGTCACCCAGGGCCGGTTGTCGGTGAAGAAGCGCCCGAGCGCGTCGGTCGCCGGCTTGAACATCTCCGCATTTGGCATCGCGCCGAAGATCGCGAGGACGATGGTCGCGATCGCCACGGCCCACAGCAGCAGCCACGCCAGCACGACGCGCAGTCGCGGCGGTACATTGGCCGGCGATCGGAGCAGCAGTCCCTGCACCCAATCGAACATCAGTTCGATCGGCGTGCCCTGCATGACGTCGGCCCAGTAGAATTCGAAGAAGTCGGTGCGGATGCCGGCGCTGTTTCTGGGCGTTGAGATGCGCCTCAGCTCCGTCGAGGGCGTTTACGGGGAAAATCCCGGGCTTGCGGGCGACCAGGACATCGAGCTACAGCAGATGCTGGGGACCGAGGAAGACCCTCCGAACTCGCGCAGCGTCTCGAGCGGCCGCTGCTCGCCCATGCCGTGCACCACGACCACGGCCTGTTTCGGCACCACGTTGAGTTGCTTGCCGGTCATGTTCCCTCCAGCCGGCCCGGGGAAGAACGACAATTCAAATGCAAACGAAAGAAAGGGGCCGCCGCGGCGACCCTATCTCACGCGTTACTTGCCGGCAAAGCGGTCAGTGGCCCAAAGCCTTAACGATGTCTTCGGTCATCTTCTTGGCGTCGCCAAACAGCATCATCGTATTGTCGCGGAAGAACAGCTCGTTCTGAACGCCCGCATAACCCGCCGACATGCCCCGCTTGATGAACAGTACCGTTCCCGCGTCCTCGACGTTGAGCACCGGCATGCCGTAGATCGGCGAGGTCTTGTCGGTCTTGGCCGCTGGGTTGGTCACGTCGTTGGCGCCGATGACGAACGCGACATCGGCCTGCGCAAATTCCGAATTGATGTCCTCGAGCTCGAACACTTCGTCATAGGGCACATTGGCCTCCGCCAGCAGCACGTTCATGTGCCCCGGCATACGGCCGGCGACCGGGTGGATGGCGTATTTCACCTCGACACCTTCGGCCTTGAGCATGTCGGCCATCTCCCTCAGCGCGTGCTGCGCCTGCGCGACCGCCATGCCGTAGCCGGGGACAACGATCACCTTGCCCGCGTTCTTCATCAGGAACGCAGCGTCCTCGGCCGACCCCTGCTTCACCGGCCGCTGCTCTTCCTCGCCCGAAGCCCCGGCGACGTCTTCGCCGCCGAAGCCGCCCAGGATCACCGAGATGAAGCTGCGGTTCATCGCCTTGCACATGATGTAGCTGAGGATCGCACCCGACGAGCCCACCAGCGCGCCGGTGATGATCAGCGCCGTATTGCCCAGCGTGAAGCCGATGCCTGCCGCCGCCCAGCCCGAATAGGAATTGAGCATCGAGACGACCACCGGCATGTCGGCACCGCCGATGGGGATGATCATCAGCACGCCCAGGAGCAGCGCCACCGCCGTGATCAGCCAGAACCAGAGCGGGTTGGAGGTGTAGAAGAACACCACGATCAGCGCGACGAGGACGATGCCGAGCACCGAGTGGATGACGTGCCGGCTCGGCAGCAAAATAGGCCTGCCGCCCATGCGGCCCGAGAGCTTGAGGAACGCGATGATCGAGCCGGTGAAGGTGAAGGCGCCGATGGCGGCGCCGAGGCTCATTTCGATCAGGCTCTGCGGGTGGATGTCTTCCGGCGTGCCGATGTGGAACGCTTCGGGCGCATAGAGAGCCGCCGCAGCGACACACACGGCCGCAAGCCCCACGAGCGAGTGGAACCCCGCGACCAGCTCGGGCATCTGCGTCATCTTCACGCTGCGCGCGAGATAGGCGCCGATGCCGCCACCGATGGCAAGGCCGCCCACGATGAGAACCCAGCTCAAGACGTCCGACGGCCCGGTGATGAGCAGTGTGGTCACGATGGCGATCGCCATGCCCACCATGCCGAGCGTGTTGCCGCGGCGCGACGAGGCCGGGCTCGACAGTCCGCGCAGGGCGAGGATGAAGAGCGCGCCCGAAACCAGGTAGAGCAGCGCCGCGATGTCAGCAGAGATCATCCGTCAGCCCTTCTTCTTGTACATTGCCAGCATGCGCTGGGTGACGAGGAAGCCGCCGAAGATGTTCACGCTGGCAAGGATCAGCGCGAAAAAGCCGAAGACCTTGCTGGTAAGGCTCGCATCGCCCACCAGATGCGCCCCCACGGCCAGCAGCGCGCCCACAACGATGACCGAGGAGATCGCATTGGTGACGCTCATCAGCGGCGTATGCAGCGCCGGCGTCACCGACCAGACGACGTAATAGCCTACGAAGATCGCGAGCACGAATATGGAGAGCTGGAAGATGAAAGGATCGATCATGGCTCTTGCCCTATGCCGCGACTTTGATGTTGGGGTGAACGATCGCGCCGTCCCGGGTCAGCACCGTGGCTTTCACCAGCTCGTCTTCCCAGTTCACCGCGAAAGCCTGCGTCTTCTTGTCGAACATGGTTTCAAGGAAGGCGACGAGGTTGCGCGCATAAAGCTGGCTGGCCGAGGTCGCAAGCCGCGCCGGCCAATTGGTGTAGCCGATGATCGTGACGCCCTTGGGCGTGGTCACGACCTCGCCGGGCTTGGTCAGCTCGACATTGCCACCGCGCTCCGCCGCAAGATCGACGATGATCGAGCCCGGCGGCATGCTGTCCACCATCGCCGCGCTCACCAGCTTCGGCGCCGGCCGGCCCGGGATCAGGGCCGTGGTGATGACGATATCCTGCTTTGCAATATGCGAGGCGGTCAGTTCCGCCTGCGCCGCCTTTTCCGCATCGGTCAGCTCGCGAGCATAGCCGCCCGTGCCGGAGGCATCTTTAAGCGCATCGGTCATGATGAACTTGGCGCCCAGCGACTCGACCTGCTCGCCGGCCGCCGCGCGCACATCGGTCGCGCTCACCACCGCGCCGAGCCGCTTGGCCGTCGCGATCGCCTGCAGCCCCGCGACGCCAGCGCCCATGACGAACACCTTGGCAGGCCGCACCGTACCGGCCGCGGTCATCATCATCGGCATCGCGCGGTCGAAGGCAGTGGCCGCCTCGAGCACGGCCTGATAGCCTGCGAGGTTGGCTTGGCTCGACAGGATATCCATCACCTGCGCCCGCGTGATGCGCGGCATGAACTCCATCGCCACCGCGGTGAAGCGGGCCTCGGCCAGCGCCGCGATCTCGCCCTCATTGCCGTAAGGGTCCATGCCGCCGATCACCAGCGCTCCCGGCTTGGCGCCGGTGAGCGTCTCGACCGCCGGCCGCCGCACCGTCAGCACGATGTCGGCATCCTTCACCACGTCCGCGACGGCCCCCAGGGTCGCCCCCGCCTTCTCGTAGTCGGCGTCGGGAAAGCGGGCCGCTTCGCCCGCGCCTTTCTCGATCGAAACCGCGCCCCCAAGCGCGATCAGCTTGGTGACGGTTTCCGGCGTCGCCGCCACACGGGTTTCCCCGTCGGCACGCTCGCGGACAATGGCTATTTTCATGAGCGTCTCCTGAACGCCCGCGGCTCGCTGGCCCGGGCGCGCCCGAAGGCCTTAGGGTTGGACGATGAGGTAGAGCGCCACCAGCGTGACGGAGCAGCCAATGATCCCCCATTTGACCATTTTGGTGAAAACGCTCCAGGTCGCCTCATGCTCGGCGTAGTCCATCTCGCTGGAGATCGTTTCGGTATTGCCGTGGTCGGCCATTGTTATCCTCGTCGTAGAAAATCAGTTCGGTTGGGTTTCGGCGAGTTCGCCGATGAGACGTTCGATCATGCTGAGACCGAGCGACCAGAAGCCCGGATCGCGGGCATCGAGCCCGAAGGGCCTGAGCAACTCGGAATGATGCTTGGACCCCCCGGCCTTCAGCAGCTCGAAGTATCGCTCGGCGAACCCCTCGCTGGCCTTCTCATACTGGGCGTAGAGCGAGTTCACAAGGCAATCGCCGAA
>CAZASR010000136.1:0-8059 GCA_964487765.1 uncultured Devosia sp.
TTCGAAGAGCTGGTCACCTGGATGGTGGAGGACGCGAGTTGCAACAGGTAGGCGCAAGGGGCTTCGCCAACGCCCAGCTTGTCGACCCGCGCCAACTTCCGGTTCCCATCGCCGATTTCTCGCGCCGGGCACGCATCAACTTCAGCCACGCCTGGATTCTCCA
Organism: uncultured Devosia sp.; assembly: GCA_964487765.1. GTDB lineage: Bacteria > Pseudomonadota > Alphaproteobacteria > Rhizobiales > Devosiaceae > Devosia_A. The sequence continues at coordinate 164 of CAZASR010000136.1, forward strand.
TCGCAAACTGATGCTGCGCGTGGCGGCAGCCACAGTTGCCGCAGTCGTCATTGTCGGCGCCTATGAGGCGCGCGAGGCGCTCGTTGCCGGCGCGGTCAATCTCTACGGCATCGCGCAGGGTGAGTTCGCGCGCGCCGGTTTCGGTATCGACGAAATCAAGATCACCGGACAGTCGCTCACCAGCGAAAGCGCGATCCTCGATGCGCTCGGGCTCCAGCCCGCCACCTCCACGGTGTCGTTCGATGCCGATGCAGCGCTGGCCCGCATCGAAGCGATCCCGTCGGTCAGATCGGCGGCCATTCGCAAGAAGTATCCGGGCGAGCTCATCGTCACCATCGAGGAGAAAGTGCCGATGGCCCGCTGGCGCATCGGCGACGCGACGTATCTTGTCGACGAATACGGCAGCGCCGTCGCACGCGACGACGGGAGCTTCCGGGAACTGCCGCTGGTGGTGGGCGAGGGCGCCGCCGACGATGCGATCGTGATGGTGCGGTCGCTCGAGCGCTATCCGCAGATCACCCGAAACCTCGCCGCGCTGAGCCGCATCGGCGACCGGCGGTGGGACTTGATTTTCTACACCGGCCTCAGGGTGCAGTTGCCGGAGAAAGGCGTCGCGCAGGCGTTGCGGCAGCTCGACATGTACCAGAGCACCCACCAGCTTCTCGATCGCGACGTCCTAGTGATCGATTTGCGCGTGCCGGGCATGGTTTCGCTCAAGCTCGGAGATCTGGCCATCAATGCGCGTGAGGAGGCGGCCAAGGCGGCGAAGGCAGCGAAGAAGAGGGCGCCGGCGCCGGCCGCCGATGCTGATTACGAGACACCTGCGGAACGGGCCGCGGAGACCAAGCCACAATGATCACCGACTCCATGACCGCGCGCTTGAAGCCCGTGCAGCCGGGCCGTCCTTCGCTGATCTCCGTGCTCGACATCGGTTCGACCAAGATGTGCTGCGTGATCGCGCGCCTCACGCCACGCCCGGAAGGCAAGGCGCTCAAGGGCCGCACGCACGTTGCCGAGGTGATCGGCTTCGGCTACGGGCCTTCGTCCGGCATCAAGAGCGGCGTCATCACCGATCTCGACCAGGCCGAGCAGGCGATCCGCACCGTCGTCGGGATGGCCGAGCGGGCAGCGGGCATCACGGTAGAGTCGGTGGTCGTCAACGTCACTGCCGGCCGCCTCGGCTCGGAGACGTTCTCCGCCACGGTCGATCTGGGCGGCCAGGAGGTGGAAAAGTCCGACATCCAGCGCGTGCTGCGGTCAGTCAATTCGCGCAGCGTGCGCGCCGAGCGTTCGATCATTCACGCGCTCCCCATCGGCTATGCCATCGATGGCCAGAAGGGGGTGAAGGATCCGCGTGGTCTCGTGGGGGAGAAGCTGTCGGTGGACGTGGCTGTGATCAGCGCCGAGACGCTGGCCATGCGCAATATCGAGCTCGTGCTCAACCGTTGCCATCTGCAGGTCGAGGCGCTTGTCGCGACGCCCTATGCGTCGGGCCTTGCCGCCCTGGTCGACGATGAGGCCCAATTGGGCGTCGCCTGCATCGACTTTGGCGGGGCAACCACGACGGTCGTCGTCTTCGCCGACGGTCATCCGGTTTATTGCGATGCCCTCGCCATCGGGGGACATCACTTGACCCTCGACATCGCTCGGCAACTCTCGGTGTCGATTTCCGACGCGGAGCGGCTGAAGACGGTTTATGGCAGCGTATTGCCGGGGCAGGCGGACGAACGGGAGATGATCTCGATCGTCCCCGTCGGAGCCGGCGCCGACGAAGCACCGGGGATGATCCCACGCTCGCATCTGACGCGCGTCCTGCGACCGCGCGTCGAGGAAATCCTGGTTGCAGTTCGCGATCGCCTGCAGGCTACCGGGATGATGGATGTATGCGGCCGCCGCTTCGTGCTCACCGGAGGCGGCTCCGAGCTCACGGGCCTTCCCGAAGTGGCGCGCCGCATGCTGGCGCGCAATGTGCGCAATGGCCGGCCCATGGGAATCGCGGGTCTGCCGGAGATGGCGCGTGGCGCCGCCTTCGCTACGATCGCCGGCATGCTGATTTACCCGCAGGTTTGCGCGCAGGAATTCGTCGAGCCGCCAGCGACGGCAAAGCTCACCGGCACCGACGGGTACTTTGCTCGCGTCGGAAACTGGCTTCGTGCCAGCTTCTAAAGTTCCGCTTTTAGGTAAATCGAACCTTACTGCTCACTGCGCCACCGTCGCAATTTGCACCTGCCGTTAACGGATCAGTTCGAATTGTTAGGAGGCGGTTAACGAATTGGCGACTACGCTCCGCTCCATACCGCCATCCCATGGGGCCACCATGACCATCAATCTCACCATTCCCGACATTCAGGAATTGAAGCCCCGCATCACCGTTTTCGGTGTCGGCGGCGCCGGCGGCAATGCCGTCAACAACATGATTGCCTCGGGTCTGGACGGCGTCGACTTCGTCTGCGCCAATACCGACGCTCAGGCGCTTGCCCTGAGCAAATCCCCCCGAATCATCCAGCTCGGTGTGTCGGTGACCGAAGGCCTCGGGGCCGGATCGCATCCCGAAGTCGGCCGCGCGGCCGCCGAAGAGAGCTTCGACGAGATCAATGACCATCTGTCTGGCTCGCACATGGTGTTCATTACCGCCGGGATGGGCGGTGGCACCGGTACCGGCGCCGCGCCCGTGATCGCGCGGGCGGCGCGCGAACAGGGCATCCTTACTGTGGGTGTCGTCACCAAGCCGTTCAGCTTCGAGGGCAACCGCCGTATGCTTCTCGCTGAGGACGGCATCGACGAACTGCACCGGCATGTCGATACGCTGATCGTCATTCCGAACCAGAACCTGTTCCGGGTGGCCAACGAGAAGACGACCTTCGCCGACGCCTTCAAGATGGCCGACCAGGTTCTCTATTCCGGCGTCTCCTGCATCACCGACCTCATGGTGAAGGAGGGGCTCATCAACCTCGACTTCGCCGACGTGCGCGCCGTGATGCGCGGCATGGGCAAGGCGATGATGGGCACCGGCGAAGCTTCGGGCGACGATCGCGCCCGCCACGCCGCGGAAGCCGCCATCGCCAACCCGCTGCTCGACGATGTGTCGATGCAGGGCGCGCGGGGCCTGCTGATCTCGATCACCGGCGGCCCGGACCTGACGCTTTACGAAGTCGACGAGGCGGCGAGCCGCATCCGCGAGGAAGTCGACCAAGACGCGAACATCATCCTGGGCGCGACCTACGATCCAGAAATGACGGGGACGATTCGTGTGGCCGTGGTCGCTACCGGCACAGACGCCACGATGGTCCAGGCGCTCGAACCGATGAAAGCGAACGCCAACCGGGCTCCGTTGGCCGTGAAGCCGCGCCAGTTCGTGCCGGAGCCCGCGCCCGAGCCGGCTCAGACCGAACAGTTCGAAGACGACGTTCGCCATGCGGTCGAGGAGGCGATCACCCAGCCGGAGCCGGCCTATGCCGCCTACCAGGCCGATGACGGCGTGACCGTAGAGCCTTACATCCCGACGTCCGGCGTGGATCACCTCGAGGAACCCGCCTATACCCCTGAGCCACCGATACCGAGCGTCTACGTGCCGTCCCGAGCCGAACGTCCGGAAGGCCAGCAGCGGATGCCCCGGACGGAGGAACTTCCGGCTGTTGCGCGGAAGTCACTTCAGGCGGAAGAACGACAGGACAGCGAGCCGCGCAATGCCCGTGCGCTGTTCAAGCGGCTGGCCTCGAATGTGGGGCTGGGCCTTCGTCCACAGCAACCTGCCGCAGCCGAGGAAACCCCGTCCGGCGCTGCCCAGGACGCAGCGGCGCGCAGCGCGATCGAGGCGGGACACGCCCGGAATCCGGTGGTTTCAGCGCCTCGTGAAGGCGCGTCGGGCAGGCTTGACCAGCACGGGCGACAGCTTCCGCACAAGGAGCATATCGAGATTCCGTCCTTTCTTCGGAAGCACGGTTGAGCTACGGACAGCCCCACGTAACCCAGAGCCCGGCGCGCTTCCGCGCCGGTTTCTTTTTGGTTAAGAGTCGCAGTGTTTGGGTCGGAGTAGATTTTTTATGCAGAACCTGTCGGCGCGTCAGCGCACCGTTGGAGGTGTGCTCGAGTTCAGCGGATTCGGAGTCCATTCCGCCCAACCCGTCACCCTGACCATTGAGCCTGCTCCCGTCGACAGTGGGTATCGCATCCAGCGCAAGTTCGAGAACGGTTCGGTCGTCGGCCCGGTCGCGGTCCATTTCGCCCGCGTGACGCGGACTACGCTGTGCACGACCATCGACCTGGGCGACAGCGTGTCCGTCGCCACGGTCGAACATATCATCTCGGCGCTCAGCGGGCTTGGCGTCGACAATGCGCTGCTGACCGTCACCGGCCCAGAGTGTCCGATCATCGACGGCAGCGCCGCGCCCTTCGTCGAGGGCATCCTCAAGGTCGGCCTCGAGATCCAGGGCAAGTCGCGCCGCTACATCAAGGTGATGCGCCAGGTTCTAGTGCGCAACAATGACGCCTCGGCGGCGCTCGAACCCTATAATGGCCGGCTGCTCGACCTCGAAATCGACTTCGACAGCAAGGTGATCGGCCGGCAGCGCATGATCTTCGACTGGACGCCGCGCAAGTACTTCGCGGACGTCTCGCGCGCCCGCACCTTCGGCTTCGTCCGGGACGCAAAGATTCTCCGTCAGGCCGGCTACGCGCTCGGTTCATCACTCGACAATTCGATCACCGTGCATGAGGACCGCATCCTCAATCCGGGCGGCCTGCGCTACGACGATGAATTCGTGCGCCACAAGCTGCTGGATGCCATCGGCGACCTCGCGCTGTGCGGCCTGCCGATCTACGGCCGTTTCCGGTCCTACAAGGGCGGCCATGGTCTCAACGCCCTGGTTCTGCAGGGGCTGTTTGCGAGTACGGCCAACTACGAAATCGTCTACGCTGAAGACTTGCCGCTGGGCTACGATGCGCTGAGCGACATGCCGGATGGCTTGGAAGTGCGGCCCTACCTGCGCTCGGTGGGCTGACAGTCACAGTTTTGATTGAATTGCTGTTTAGGCCGCTCGCCGGTGCTAACATGCTGCAACCACCAGGGCGGGGCGTTTCGTGACACAGACTGGATTGAGGGCCACAGCCGGTAACATCGTGCGCCTGGCAACGGTGCTGCTTATCGCGGCGGCGATTTCGGCGTGCTCGATGTTCGGGCCGACCAAGATCAAGGAAGAGGAGATCATCCCCGCGGCGACCCTCTACCAGTCGGCGCTCAGCAATATGGACAAGCAGCGCTACAACACGGCAATCGAGGACCTCAAAAAACTCGAGCGCCAGCATCCCTACTCGGAGTTCAACGAGAAGGCGAAGCTGATGGAGGTTTACGCCAATTATCGCATCGGCAAGTTCGATGAAGCCATCTTGGCCGCCGACCGCTACCTGGCGCTGTTCCCTTCCTCGGCTGAGTTGCCCTATGTGCTCTTCCTCAAGGGCACGTCCTACTTCGCGCAGATCAAGGACATCACGCGCGACCAGCAGCTTTCTCAGGATGCGATTGCGACCTACACGCTGCTGATCACCAACTATCCCAAGAGCGACTACGCCAAGGACGCACGCGAGAAGATGGTGATTGCGGTCGACCAACTCGCGGGCAAGGAAATGTCGGTCGGTCGTTACTATGCCGGCAATGGCCAGTATGCCGCGGCGATCAACCGGTTCCGCATCGTCGTCGACAAATACCAGACCTCGACCCATATCGAGGAAGCGTTGTTCCGGCTGACCGAGTCCAACCTTGCGCTGGGTCTCACCAACGAAGCGCAGACGGCCGCGGCCGTGCTCGGGCATAATTATCCGGCGAGCTCGTGGTACAAGGAGTCGCTGGAACTGCTGCGCAAGGTGGGACTGGAGCCGAAGGTGAACACCGCGAGCCCGCTCGCGGCCTCGCTCAAGGACTAGCCACCGGCGCCGTTCGTTGCTATTTTGTTCTCAAGCCGCCCGATACCGCCGGACGGTTGGATAGATTTGTACTCTCCACCGGGAAAATCCCAGTGCTCAGCGCGCTGTCCGTCCGCAACATCGTTCTCATCGACCAATTGGACATCGGCCTTGATTCGGGGCTGACCGCGCTCACCGGCGAGACCGGCGCCGGGAAATCGATCCTGCTCGATGCCCTGGGGCTCGCCCTTGGCGGGCGCGGCGATGCCTCACTGGTCCGGCAAGGGCAGGACAGCGGCCAGGTCGTGGCGGTACTTTCCCTGCCGGCCGACCATCCCGCGCGCGTGCTGCTGCGCGAGAGCGAGATCGCCGACGATGCCGAGCTCATCCTGCGCCGGGTGCAATATGCCGATGGGCGGACGCGGGCCTTCATCAATGATCAGCCGGTTGGCGCTGCCCTGCTGCAGGGCGTGGGCGCGACGCTCGTCGAAATCCATGGCCAGCATGCCGATCGTGCGTTGGTTGATGCCAATACGCATCGCGCTCTGCTGGATGCATTTGGCGGGTTGGGCGACCAGGTGGCCGAGGTCAGGGAGGCTCACAAGGCGCTCATTGAAGCCGACGCGGCTGTCGCGGCGCAGCGCGCCGCCATCGCAGAGGCGGCAGCGCGCGAAGACTATGCCCGCCACGTCGTCGACGAACTGGCCGAGCTCGCGCCGGAGGCTGGCGAGGAGCTGCGGCTCGCGGACCGCCGGCAGACCTTGATGCAGCTCGAGAAGGCGGCCGACGAGGTGCGCGACGCCGACGAGATTCTGAGCGGCCCGAATGCACCGAGCCCGGCGCTTGCCGGCCTGATGCGGCGGCTGATGCGCAAGGCGGATAACGGGGCCGGCGTGTTCCAGCCGCTGATCGATTCGCTCGATGGGGCGCTCAACGCCCTCGACCGGACAGCGGAAGCGATCGAGCAGATCAAGCGCGAGATGGCGTTCGATCCGGTAGAGCTCGAGACCGTCGAGGCCCGGCTGTTCGCGCTGCGCGGCGCGGCGCGCAAGCACCATGTGATGGCGGACGATCTCGGCGAAGTGCTCGCAAGGTACCGCGCGGAGATCGCGGCTCTACAAAGCGGCGAGGCGACTCTCGCTAAGCTTGAGGCGGACGCGGCCGTCGCCGGCGAAGCCTATCGCAAGGCGGCGCGGAAGCTCAGCGCGGCGCGCGGCAAGGCGTCGAAGGCGCTGAGCCGGGCCGTGGAAGCGGAACTGCCCGATCTGAAGCTCGGCGCCGCCAAGTTCATCGTCGACCAGCAAGTGGACGAAACGCGCATCTCTGCCACCGGATTCGACCTGGTGGCGTTCCACGTGCAGACAAATCCGGGCACGCTGCCGGGGCCGCTGATGAAGGTCGCCTCGGGCGGCGAGCTGAGCCGCTTTCTTCTCGCCCTCAAGGTCGTGCTCGCCGACCGCGGCTCGGCGCCTGTGCTGATCTTCGACGAGATCGACACGGGCGTGGGTGGCGCCGTCGCCGATGCCATCGGGAGACGGCTGAAGCGGCTGGCGGACAGGGTACAGGTGCTCACCGTCACGCACGCACCGCAGGTGGCGGCGCGGGCGGACACGCATCTGTTCATCGAGAAGCAGGCGCTCGCCAAAGGCACGTTTGTGCGCACCAATGTCAGGCCGCTCGATGGGGAGGGACGGCGCGAGGAGGTTGCGCGCATGCTCGCCGGTGCGCAGATTACCCAGGAGGCCCGCGCGGCGGCCGGCAAGCTTCTATCGGACGTTTCATGAGCGGTGCGGACAGGGAGATCGAGAGCTTTTCGGAAGCGGAGGCGCGGGCCGAGATCGGCCGCTTGCACGGCATCCTAGCCGATGCCGACATCGCCTATCATCAGAACGACAACCCAACGATCACCGACGCCGAGTACGACCGGCTCAAGGTGCGCTATCTCGCCTTCGAGTCCGCATTCCCCCAACTCAGGCGGCCGGACAGCCTCTCGGGCAA
>CAZASR010000137.1:0-8016 GCA_964487765.1 uncultured Devosia sp.
CGGCGTGATCGAACATCGAATGCGGGATGTTGCGGAACTGGATCACGATCTCGGAGGCGCGGCCGGCAAGGCGCTTGCCGGTGCGGAAATAGAACGGCACGCCGGCCCAGCGCCAGTTCTCGATCTCGGCCTTGAGCGCGACGAAGGTCTCCATACGCGAGCCCTTGCGGTCCTCGGGCAATTCCTCCTGGTAGCTCAGCACGGCCTGGCCATCGATCGAGCCGTTGCGATACTGGCCGCGCACCGTGACGCGGCCGACATCGGCGCCGTCGATGGGCTTGAGCGAGCGCAGCACCTTGAGCTTTTCGTCGCGCAGGGCGTTGGCGTCGTCGGAGGCCGGAGGCTCCATCGCCACGAGGCAGAGGAGCTGCAACATGTGGTTCTGCACCATGTCACGCAGCGCGCCGCTCTCGTCGTAATAGCCGCGCGTGCCGGCGCCGACGGATTCGGCCACCGTGATCTGCACGTGGTCGATATGCGCCGAGTTCCACACCGGCTCGAACAGGATGTTGGCAAAGCGCAGCGCCAGGAGGTTCTGCACCGTCTCCTTTCCCAGATAGTGGTCGATCCGATAGACCTGATCCTCGGCAAAGATTTTGGAGACCTCGTCGTTGATCTCGATCGAGGACTGCAGATCGTGCCCGAGCGGCTTTTCGATCACCACGCGGGCATCACGGCGATAGTAGCCGCAATTGGAGATGTATTCGCAGGTGGGGCCGAACAGGTCGGGCGCAATGGCGAGGTAGAAGGCGCGGATGATCTTGGGGTCATCGCGCAGCTTGCCGCCGAGATCGCCCCAGCAGGCCTTGTCGCTCACATCGTGCGGCACATAGGAAAACACGGCCACAAAGCGGTCGATGACCTTGGGGTCCTGGTAGTCCTTTTCGACAAACTGGGCGATCGAATCCCGCGCCAGCTTCTGGAAGTCGGCATCAGCCAGCTTGGAGCGCGAGACCCCGATGATGCGGCTCTGCTCGTCGAACTGGCCATCCATGAAGCGGTGATAGAGCGCCGGGATCAGCTTGCGCTTGGTCAGGTCGCCGGTTGCGCCGAACACGACATAGTCGAAGGGCTGAACCGGAATGATGCGGCTGGACACGCTCTTATGTCTCCGTTCGATATAGTTCATGCGGCAAAATTCTGATGTGCGAGGATGATGGCGCCCGACAGATTGTCTCCGAGCGGTTTGACGATGAAGTCGCCGTAGCGGTCCATCAGGAGCGGATAGAGGCGCTCGCCGAGCCCGCCGGTGGCGGCCATGCGCGTTGCACCCCGAAGCTTGAACCAGCGCACATAGTTGTCGACGTAGCCGAGCTCAAGGTCGATCAACTCGCGTGCAACCGGATCGCCTTTCTCAAAGTACTCGAAAATCAGGCGCGAGAAATCGCCATAGGCCTTGGGCGTCTGCCCGATGCTCACCGCGACGTCCTCGCCGCGATAGTCCGTGTAGGTGACGGTTTCGGTCGCCTTGGGAAACGACCATTCCATGACCGTGTCGAGGCTGCCGCCGAGCTCGCGGACCACGGCCTCGGTCAGGGGCGAACCGGACACGAGTCCGTCGGTCGCTTCAACGGCGCGGCGGATCAACTCGCGGCCGAGGATGGCGCCCGACATCTGGTCGCCGACATAAAAGCCCCAGCCCCCGCACTGGTGGCGCTTGCCATCGACGATGGCGAGACCGGCCGAGCCGGTCCCCGCGATGATGACGGCGCCGTCTTCGCCCCCAAGCGCGCCGGCATGAGCGGCATCGATGTCGTCATAAACGCGGACATTGGCGAATTTCCAGGGGCGGCGGGCGAATGCATCGCGGTCGAGGATCGAGCGGCCTCCCGCCATGCAGAAGCAGGCATGAGTGTTGTCGTAATCGGCCTCGGTCAGTCCGGCGGCGGCAAAAGCAGCTTTCGTGCCCTCGAGAATCGACTCGTAGGCGGGATCGCCGTTCTGGAGCTGGAGATTGGAGGGTCCGCCGTGGCCCTCGCCCAATGTCTGGAGGTTTTCGTCAGCGAGGCGAATGCGGCAGTGCGTCCCGCCGCCATCCACGCCAAGATAATATCGGGTCATTCCGGCCCCAGATTGGTCGTCACGCCCCTCCGGCGCGGGCGGACCATAATGCGATCGATCCTTGGACGAAAGGAGAATATGCAATCGATTTCGCCCCGGCAGCCGGGTTGCCGCATCGCAGCCATGCGACCAATCTCCCGCCGGGTGCGTTTTGGCCGAGTCGGCGGCTTCAGGCGGAGGAGGTCCAATGGGACATGTGCTGGTGCTGGGCGGCGCACGCTCGGGGAAGACAGGCTTTGCCGAGCGACTCGCCATGCGGGCCGGGGAGTCGCCTCTTTATCTGGCGACTGCCCAGGCGCTGGACCCCGAGATGCGCGAGCGTGTTCGAATGCACCAGCAGCAGCGCCACAAGCGGTTTGCCACGCTCGAAGAACCCATTGCGCTGACCACCGCCCTCAAGGCTGCCACCAAGTCGCACGACGTGATCCTTGTCGATTGCCTGACGCTGTGGATCACCAATCTTCTGGGGACCAACCACGATGTCGCCAAGGCGGTGGAGGAACTGTCGACAGCGCTCGCAGCGATCGAAAGCAGCAAGGTCATCCTCGTTTCGAACGAGGTCGGGCTCGGCATCGTGCCCGACAACCCGCTGGCCCGAATGTTTCGGGATCTCGCCGGGGCGGCCCATCAGCGGCTGGCGCAGATCTGTTCGGACGTTCACTTCGTCGTCGCGGGCCTGCCGATGACCCTCAAGGGCGAGCGCCTGACCGAAAGCTCGGTCCTGACCCATATCCAGGAAAGCTAGGCGAAACGCCAGAGCAGCAGGCCCGTCGCGGTACTGACGACGAGCAGCAGGTTCGTGGCAACCCAGTAGAGCTCGAGGGATTTGAGGATGTCGGCGGCGTCGAGCTCGCCCCGGCCGTCGCCGAAAGCCGGCAGATCGTGCATCTCACCGTCGTAGGAGCGCGGGCCGCCGAGCCGGAAGCCGAGCGCCCCTGCGAGCGCCGCTTCGGGCCAGCCGGCGTTGGGCGAATCGTGCTTGCGGGCATCGCGAAGGGCCGTCGACCACGCCGCTTCGGGATCAGCCCGGCGCACGAAGAATGCCGATCCCGCGATGAGCAGCGCGGTCAGGCGGGCTGGTATCCAATTGAGCAGATCGTCGAAACGGGCACTTGCCCAGCCGAACTCGCTGTAGCGGTCGGTCCTGTGCCCGATCATCGAATCTGCGGTATTCGCCGCCTTGTAGATCAGCACGCCGGGCAGCCCCCCCACCAGCAGCCAGAAGAGCGGGGCGACGATTCCATCCGAAGTCGATTCCGCCAGGCTTTCGGTTGCCGCTCGCGCGACCCCCGCGTCGTCGAGAGCCTCGGGATCGCGGCCGACGATGTGACTGACAGCCCTGCGGCCGCTGTCGAGGGAGAGGCTCAGCCCGTCCGCCACGGCCTTGACCGCGCGCCCGAGCTCCCTTTGCGCGAGAAGAGACGAAGCCAGTACCGCCTCGAGCACCCATCCCAGCGGAATGCGGCGGGTGACGGACACGATGAGCAGGCCCGCCGCGAGTGCCGTGAGGATCAGAAGACCCAGCATGACCACGCCCTTGAGCCGGCGGTGATTGCTGGCGTTGAGGCGTTGGTCGAGCCACGAGATCAAGGCGCCCATCCAGGTGACAGGGTGGCCGATCGCGCTGAAAAGCCATGCCGGGTAGCCGACGATCCGCTCGATCAGCAGCGCCATAGGGGCGATCAGCCAGGTCATTCACGCGGCCTCGCGGGCGAGGGCCAGGAGGGCGTCGAGATCGAGATGGGCGGCGAGATGACCTGCCAGACCGTCGATTGCGCGCTCTACGGACGCCTCGTGATCGCCGCCGCCCCGGCCATGCACAAATGCAGAGCGAAATCCATCGGAAACGAAAATGCCATGCAAGTACGTTCCGCCAATCAGGCCGTCGGAAGACGTCGCGCCGTCGCAGGTTCCGGCGATCTGGGCAAACGGGCGGGTGCAATCCGGACCGCGGGTGACGCCCATGTGCATTCGATATCCCGAGATCGCGGATCCCGAGGCCGTGTGAACGGCGGCTTCGGTCCGCAAGGTCTTTACCGGGCCCAGTACCGTTTCGACGTCGAGCAGGCCCAGCCCTTCGCTGGTGCCCGGCGCTCCCTCGATGCCCTGCGGGTCGGCGATCGTGCGCCCGAGCATCTGGTACCCGCCGCAAATGCCGAGGATCCGCTTTCCGGCCCGATGGTGGGCGCGAATATCGATGTCCCAGCCGGCGCGACGGAGATCATCGAGATCGGAGCGGGTCGATTTGGAGCCAGGCAGAATGATGAGATCGGCGGCCTGCGGGATCGGCTGGCCCGGCTCGACCAGGACGACGGCGACACCCGCGTCCGAGCGGAGGGGGTCGAGATCGTCAAAATTTGCGATGCGCGGGAGGCGGGGGACGGCGATGACATAGTCGCCGCTGGCGGCGGGTGCAGAACGCGTCTCGAGGGCGAGGGAATCTTCGGCAGGAAGCCGCGAGGCCTCGGAAAAGAATGGGACGGGACCGAGGCAAGGAAGTCCAGTGCGCTGCTCGACAAAGGCTTTTCCATCCGCGAAGAGGGCGGGGTCGCCGCGAAATTTGTTGACGAGGGTGGCGCGCACGAGGGCGGCGTCCTCTGGGGCGATGACCGACAGGGTGCCGATGAGCGAGGCGATGACGCCGCCGCGGTCGATGTCGCCAACGAGGACCACAGGACTGTCGACCCGGCGGGCGAAGCCGAAATTGGCGATGTCATTGGCCCGCAGGTTGACCTCGGAGGCACTCCCTGCCCCTTCGATCAGGACGAGGTCCGCGTCCGCAGCGAGTTCCTGATAGGCGGCAACGACCTGCGGCAGCAGCTCGCCGCGCATCTTCCAGTAGTCGCGCGCGGGGTAGGAGCCGACACGCCGACCGCGGACGACAAGCTGAGCGCCGGTTTCGTGCTCGGGCTTGAGCAGCACCGGGTTCATGGCGGTGAGCGGCTCGCGACGGGCAGCACGCGCCTGCAGCGCCTGGGCCCGCCCGATCTCCCCGCCATCGGCGGTGACCGCGGCGTTGTTGGACATGTTCTGCGGCTTGAAAGGGGCGACGCGCAGACCGCGATCAGTGAAGGCGCGGCAGAGGCCGGCGACGATGGTGGTCTTGCCCACGTCGCTCCCGGTGCCCATGAACATCAAGGCCTTAGCCATGCGGAGCCTCCGCAATGTCGATGATATGGGCGTAGGAACCCATGGTTCGGCCGGCGACGGCACCCATGGGCGGCAGTGGGGTGCCGAGCGCATCTGTGGCCGAAAACAAGGGGTTAGCAGCGGGGGTGCCGCGGGAATAGTGAAACTCGTGGCCCACAAGCCCGGCCGGCCAGGGGAGCGGGCTCCCGTGGCTGAGGCGGCGGTAGCCGAGGGTGCGCCGGGGGCGGCTGATGTCGGTCGAGACCGGCAGCAAGCCGGCCATGCGATGCGTGACTCCGGACGCGTCGGTCAAGGACTCGCCGAGCACCATGTAGCCGCCGCACTCCCCGTAAATCAGGGCGTTTCGGGCGGCCGCGCGGCGCAGGCCGGCCTGAAACCGGGCCGCTGCAGCCAGTTTCATGCCATGCAATTCCGGATACCCCCCTGGCAAGAACACCGCATCGCTATCCATTCCTGCATCCTCGTCGGCGAGGGGGGAGAAGGGGGTGACCTGGGCGCCCTGGGCCTGCCAGTCGGCGAGGAGGTGGGGATAAATGAAGCAGAAGGCCTCGTCCATGGCGACCGCGATGCGCTGGCCGAGAGGTGAAATCCTGCCGAAAGGCGCCGAAGGTAGCGGGACTTTCGAGCAAAGTGCGGCCAAAAGGTTGAGATCGACGAACTGCTCGACGGTTTCGGCCGCAGCGGCGACGACCGCATCGAAGCCGGCGACCTCGCCGGGCATGACCAGCCCGAGGTGCCGCTCGGGCAAATGGAGCGAGTCGCGCCGAGGCAGGACACCCAGAACCGGGATGCCGAGCGGCGCGAGCGCGGCGAGCAGCAGGCGCTCGTGCCGGGTGGTGGCGACGCGGTTGACGATGACGCCCACGATCTCGACGCCCGGCCGGAAGCCGGCGAAGCCCGAGACGAGGGCGGCGATGGACTGGCCCTGCCGATCGGCATCGACGACGAGAACGACCGGCAGCTTGAGTATCGCGGCGAGGTCGGCGGTGGAGCCGGAGCCGTCGGCGGCGCCATCGAACAGGCCCATCACGCCCTCGACCAGCAGCAGGTCGGCGCCTGCGGCGTGGCTCGACGCCAGAGCGCGCAGCCGGTCGGGCGACATGGCCCAGGGATCGAGGTTGACGGCTTCGGCGCCGGCGACGCGCGCCAGGATGGCACGGTCGATATAGTCGGGCCCGGTCTTGGCCGGCGCGACCGCGAGCCCGCGCCGCTTGAGAGCCGCCAGCAGGCCCAGCGTGACCACGGTCTTGCCCGAGCCCGAGCGCGGCGCGGCGATGATGAGCCCGTTAGCCAAGCGCGTTCTCCCGCAGGGCGCCGACATACCAGTCGAGCTCCGCGCGCCGGGCGCCGGCCTCGCCGACGACGACGATGGCGGGCGGCGCAATGGACGGCTCGATGCCCTCGATGCCGCCCAGCGTGCCCTCGACCACATACTGGCTGGGCAGTGCGGCATTGCAGACGACGGCCACGCGGTCGGTGGCGGCACGGCCCGCCGCGACCAGTCGCTCCGCGATGGTCCGCAGATGCTTGACCGCCATATACATGACGAGGACGGGCGCGGCATTGGCGACAGCCTCCCAGTCCACGGCTGCCGGCACGCCGCCCGTCTCGTCGTGGCCGGTGAGGAAGACTACCGCGTGGTTGGTGTCGCGATGGGTGATTGGGATGCCGGCATAGGCGAGCCCGCCAATGCCGGCCGAAATGCCCGGCACGATGCGAAAGCGGATGCCGCGCGCGGCGAGGGCCAGCGCTTCTTCTGCGCCGCGGCCGAAAATGAAAGGGTCGCCCCCCTTGAGGCGCAGCACGCGCTTGCCGGCCTCGGCGAGCTCGATCAGCCGGATGGTGATATCGGCCTGCTTCGGCGACGGCTTGCCGCCGCGCTTGCCGGCATAGAGGCGCTCGGCGGCCGGGTTGGCGAGCGCCAGCAGGCCGTCGCTCACCAGCGCGTCGTAGACGACGACATCGGCCTGTTGCAGGCCGTGATAGCCGAGGAGCGACAGCAGCCCCGGCGCGCCGGGACCAGCCCCGACGAGCCAGACGGTGCCCGGCTTGAAGACGGGCCAGCTCAGAGAATCGAGTGCGGCAAAGCTCATGCTATACGCCTTAGCATGGACAGCGCCGATTATGCCCCAGACGATCGCCCCCTGCGCCGGGGCTGGACCACCGGCGCCTGTGCGACCGCGGCGGCCAAATCGGCATTGGCGGCGCTGACCACCGGACGGTTCGAGGACCCGGTGACGATCACCCTGCCCGGCGGCCAGACCCCGGCCTTCGCGCTGGCGCACGAGGCGGTGGGCGAGGGCTATGCCGAGGCCGGCATCGTCAAGGACGCGGGCGACGATCCGGACGTGACGCATGGCGCATTGATCATCGCCCGCGTGAGGCGGGGACCGCTCGGCAGTGGAGTGATGTTCCATGCCGGCGAGGGCGTGGGCATGGTCACGAAGCCGGGCCTGCCGATCCCGCCGGGCGAGCCGGCGATCAACCCGGTGCCGCGCAAGATGATCCGCGCGGCCCTGGGCGATGGCGACTACAGCGTGACCGTCTCGGTGCGCGACGGGGCGCGGCTCGCCGAGAAAACCTGGAACCCGCGGCTCGGCATCGTGGGCGGGCTCTCGATCCTCGGCACCACCGGCATCGTGGTCCCCTATTCGTGCGCGGCCTGGATCGCCTCGATCCAGCGCGGAGTCGACGTCGCACGAGCGCTGGGCCTCAGCCATGTTGTCGGCTCGACCGGCGACCTCAGCGAAAAGGCGGCGATGGCGCGGCTCGGCCTGCCGATCGAGGCCTATCTCGACATGGGCG
>CAZASR010000138.1:0-7990 GCA_964487765.1 uncultured Devosia sp.
CCCACCTGGATCATCTACATCGCCTGGATCTTCTACGGCTGGCTCGTCATCACCGGGCAAGTGTCCAACGACATCGCGCAGCCCGCCATCGCCGGCGGCCTGGTGCTCATCGTCATGCTGCTCGGCTTCACTTCGGTGCAGCATGCCTTCTCGGAGGGGCAGGTCTCGATCGGCACTCTCAGCGAGGTCGAGCGGCGCGCACTGGCACTCACCGGATCGGGCGATTTCGTCTTCGACTGGAACATCGAGCGCGACCGCGTCAGCGTTTCCGACGAGCTGTGCATCCGCCTGGGCGAACGGCGCGGCTCGTTGCGCGGCGCCATCAAGCGCTGGCTCGATCGCATCCACCCCGACGATCGCGACCGTTTCAGAACGGCGTTCGATACCCTCGTCGAATTGCGCCGGGGCAAGGTTTCGACCGACATCCGTCTCGCCGCGCATGACGGCAGCTATCGCACGTTCCGCATGCGGGTGAAGCCCGTCCTCGGTGGAGACGGACAGGTGACGCGCATCGTCGGCACCATGCAGGACGTCAACGAGGATCGCGCCAGCCGCGATCGCCTGCTGCACGATGCCGTGCATGACAGCCTTACGGGGCTCCCCAACAAGCAGCTCCTGCTCGATCGCCTCGAGCGCGCGCTCACCCGCGCCAAGCTGCCCAACGGCATCAAGCCCGCTGTTTTCCTCATCGATATCGATCGCTTCATGGAGCTCGAGGAGCGCGTCGGGCACTCGGCGGCCGATTCCGTGCTGCTCGCCATTTCGCGCCGCATCGCCCGCATCATGCGTCCGCTCGACACGGTGGCGCGCCTTTCGGGCGATCAGTTCGCGGTGATCCTCGCCTCGGAAGCTGCGGCGGGCAAGATAGCGGAGACGGCCGAGCAGATTCGCAAGGCCCTGAAGTCACCGTTCAATTTCGGTGAGCGCGATCTGGCCCTGACCGCTTCGATCGGGGTCACCATCTATGATGGCAATCCGGCGACTGCCGAGGACGTGCTGCGCGACTCCGAGCTCGCCATGTACTACGCCAAGCGGCTGGGCGGCGATCGTATCGAGGCCTATCGGGCCTCCGCGCGGTCCATCGCGGCGTTCAGCCGAGCCTCGGAGGAAGACCTCGATCGCGGCCTCCGTCATGGTGAGCTCGAAGTCCACTTCCAGCCTATCATGGACATCCATTCGGGCGAGATCGCCGGGGCCGAGGCGCTCATGCGCTGGAACCACCCGCAACGCGGCATCGTGCCTCCCGAGGAGTTCGTGCCGCTCGCCGAGCGCACCGGCATGATCGAGCGCCTTGGTCGCCTCGCCTTCGAGCAGGCTGCGGGCCAGACCCGCGACTGGCTGCGCCACCTTCCCGTGCCCGAGGAATTCTTCGTCTCGGTCAACCTGTCGCCCACGCAGCTCCAGACCGAAGCCCTCTTGACCGACATGCGCTCCTTGGTCAGCCTCGATCGGGAGGTCGCCTCACACCTCAAGCTCGAGATCACTGAGGGCCAGGTGATGAGCAATCCCGAGCACTCCGCCTATATGCTGAGCGCGCTCAAGGCGATGGGTCTGCGCCTCGCGCTCGACGATTTCGGCACCGGCCATTCGTCGCTGAGCTATCTCCACCGCTTCCCGGTGGACACCATCAAGATCCCCGCGCCCTTCGTGCAGCTTGCCGACGACAGCGGCCTCGCGCATACGCAGGTGCCGATCATCCGCTCCATCATTTCGCTCGCCACTGAGCTCGACCTGCTGGTCATCGCTGAGGGGGTGGAGACGCTGGAAGAGATCGAACGCCTGCAGCAGCTCAACTGCCAGTTCGCTCAGGGCTTCGCCTTCGGCGCGGCAATGAGCGGCGCCGACTTCGGCAAGAAACTCGCCGCGCAGTTCGGGCGCTGAGAAACGGAGTCTACAGCGCCGACCTGATATCGGTCTTTGCAAAGTCGCTGCCCTTGTGCTTCATTCTACCATGCTCCAACCTTAGGCGTGCCCGGCGGCTCCGCTGAGGGTCGCCCGCGTAATGCCCAGTTGCGCGAGGGCGATGTCGTAGCGCTCGTTCAGGGCCGTGCCGAACAGCAGATTGCGCGAGAAGGGCACCGTCAGCCAGCCGTTGAGCGCCAGCTCGTTCTCGAGCTGTCCGGCGCCCCAGCCGCAATAGCCCAGCGCGAACACCGCATCTGCGGGCTCCGGCTTGAACGCCATCGATTTGAGGATGTCGAGCGTTGCCGTGAGGCAGATTTCGTCGCTCACCTCGTAGGTGTTTTCCTCGCGGAAATAGTCCGGCGAGTGCAGCACGAAACCGCGGCCCCGTTGCACCGGACCGCCGCGCAGAACCTCTCGGTCGCGCACGGTCGAGGGCAGGCGGATCAGCTCGTCCTTGCCGGTGATGCCGAGCTCCTCGAGGATGTCGGCAAAGCGCATGTCCTCGACCGGCTGGTTGACCACCAGCCCCATCGCGCCTTCCTCCCCATGCCCGACCACATACACCACCGATTCGTGGAAGCGCTCGTCGCCCATGGCGGGCATCGCCACCAGAAACTGCCCCCTGAGGGATTCCATCGCTGCCTCCGTCATCGCCTAATCTAGCGCACGCCAGCGTGGCGGCAATATGCCGGTCACGCGCTGCTGATGCGATGTGCCTTCTTTGTTGCCGCTTTCCATTGTATCGGGGCGGTATGCATCGATTGCTCGCCATCATCGCTGTGACGCTCATCACCGGGCCCGCCTTTGCCGCCGCCACCGGCTGGCAGGCGATCGCGCCGGGCGCCAGGGCCCGCCTCATCTCGTCCGATACGCTGGTGGATGGCACCACGCTCGCCGGCCTCGAACTCGACATGCCGGCCAACACCAACACCTACTGGCGCATCCCGGGCGAGACGGGCATTCCGACCGAGATTGATTTCTCGGCCTCGAGCGGCACGGCTCAGCCGACGATCCACTGGCCGTATCCGCAGATCGACCGTAGCCGAGGCTATCTGGACTATACCTATTACGGCCCGGTGGTGTTGCCCTTCGAGCTCGAGGCGGACGAGAGCGGGGGGGTGCTCAATGTCACAGTGTCCCTGGGCGTCTGTTCCGACATCTGCGTGCCCGCGACCGCCCAGCTCAGCCTGCCGCTGCATTTCACCGCCCCGGACGCGGGCCAGACGATCCGGCTCGAGCAGGCGATGGCCGAAACGCCCATTTTGTGGGATCAGCCGGGCCGGCCCTTCGGCAGCGTCGAGGCGGGCCTCGATGGCTCGCTGCATCTGCTCAGTCCCGATCCCTCGATCGACCCGGACAGCATCATTGCCGACGTCGGCGATCCGTCCGTGCTCTTCGAAACGCCGCAAAAAAGCCCCGATGGCGCCATATGGACGCTCAAGCCCCTCGGGGGAGGGGAGCACAAGGGGCTGGAGGGCAGCCCCGTTCAATTGCTATTCGAGACGCCCAATGGCCCCTACGCGGTCACGCATGTGATCGCCCCCAGCCAGCCCTGACGTCTCCAACAACAAGCGGAAATCGCGAACAATGATCCAAGCCGGCGACAAGCTGCCGTCCGTTCCCGTGAAATATGTAACTGCCGACGGCACGTCGGATGTGGATACCGCCGAGCTTCTGGGGCGCGGCCGGGTGGTCCTCTTCGGTGTTCCCGGCGCCTTCACGCCCACCTGCGACACCAGCCACCTGCCGGGCTTCGTCGGCGCCGCCGATCGCATCCGGGCCGGTGGCATCGACAGAATCGTGTGCGCTACCGTCAACGACCATCATGTGGTGAAGGCCTGGGCCGAGCGCAGCGACGCCCTCGGCAAGGTCGATTTCATCGCCGATGCCCATGGCTGGTTCGCCGAAGCTCTTGGCCTGGGAAAGGATTTCGGCGACCTCGGCCGGCGCTTCGCTCGTTTTGCCATGATTGCCAGCGATGGTGTGGTCCGGCAGCTCTTCGTGCAGGACGTCAAAGGCGTGACAGTCAGCGGCGCACCTGCCATTCTTCTGGCCCTGCAGGGGGAGGCCGTAGCGTGACAGGGGGTCTTGCGTTGAATTTCGCCACCATGCGTATCGCTCTCGCGGTTTCGGCCGCGGCACTCCTGTCCGCCTGCTCGATGGGCGGCATCACCCCCGCACCCTCCGCGCAGACCGAGCGGCTTCAGACCGCGGCCGTCACGGCCGAGGAAATCGCCGCGCAAAGCCCGGCGCTGCCCGCGATCGCCACCGAATGCCCGCCCATCAAGGTGCGCCCCGGTGCCGAGGCGCTCTACTACTACGGCAACGGCCAGATCGGGAATCCGAGGGACCTGCAATATCAGGCGGTCATCGACAAGCAGTCGCGCAACTGTGTGGTGTCGAACGGCCTCATCACCGTCCAGATGGGCGTGGTCGGCCGCTTCATGCTCGGCCCGGCCGGCAACCAGACCAGCGTCGAGCTGCCCCTCCGCTTTGCGGTCGAGCGTGACGACGCGGCCCTGTTCACCCAGAAATACGAGATCCCGGTGCAGCTTGCCGGCGGCAGCCAGGCGACCGATTTCGTCAAGGTCGTCGAGAACGTCCAGATTCCCTACGTCACGGGCGACGACATCACCATCTGGGTCGGCTTCGACTCCAAGGGCTGATAACCGCGCCGTGCCGATTGACTCCGGCGCGGCCATCCTCTCTAGGATTATCCGACTGCGGGAGAGACCCCGCCGCCATCGGCCATGAGCATACAGCACCCGCTTGCGGTTGTGTGCGATCGGGCGATGCGGACGGGGAGCCGAAGGCGCAACCGCCCCGGAAACGCTCAGGCAAAAGGACCGCAGTCATGAGGAACTCTGGAAAGCAGGAGCCGGTATCTTTGGCTTGAGTGATGCGTAGCACACGAATATCAGGCCGCCGATACGGGCTCCTCACCGAAGGAGCAACTCGCCCCTAGGCGGCGAGGAAATCTCTCAGGTTAGCGGACAGGGGGGGCACGGCGTCCCGCCAATATTGCCGATCTGCACATTGTGCGAAACGCGCTTGTGATCGGATCGGCCTTATAGGTGGGAGGCATTCGTGCAATCGACCCCGGTGCTGTCCATGTCAGACTCCGCAGACCAGCCGCTCAGGACCGTTCCGCTCAACGATGAGCATGTGAAGCTGGGCGGCCGCATGGTGCCCTTCTCCGGCTACTCGCTGCCGGTGCAATACCCCACCGGCATCATCGCCGAGCACAAATGGACGCGCGAACATGCCGGCCTGTTCGACGTCTCGCATATGGGGCCGAGCTTCATCGTGCTCGACCAGGCATCCGGCGATCCCGAGTCCGATCACGCCGCCGTCGCTGCGCTCGTGGAGCCGCTGGTGTGTGGCGACCTCCGTGGCCTCAGGCCCGGCCAGCTTCGCTATACGCTCCTCCTCAACCACGAGGGCGGCACCCGCGACGATCTGATGATCGGCCGCTCGCCGCTGTTTGCCGGCTCGCTCTATGTGATTGTCAACGCCGCCACCAAGGAGCTCGACTGGGCTCATATCGAGGCGCATCTGGGCGGTCGCGCCAAGCTCACGCGCGGGGACGACGGCGCCTTGCTCGCCCTGCAGGGGCCGGAGGCGGTCGCGGTCCTCGACGCCATCCTCCCCGGCGTCGCCGGCCTCGGCTTCATGCATTACGCGCCGTTCGACTGGCAGGGCACGAAATTCATCGTTTCGCGCTCGGGCTACACCGGCGAGGACGGCTTCGAGATCTTCTGCGAGCGCGGTGCAGCCTCCAACATCTGGAACGCCCTTCTTGCCGACGAGCGCGTGCAGCCCGTCGGCCTCGGCGCCCGCGACAGCCTGCGCCTTGAGGCCGGCCTGCCGCTCTATGGCCACGACCTCGACGACACCGTGTCACCCATCGAAGCCGGGCTCAATTTCGCCGTGGGCAAGCGCCGCCGCGAGGCCGCCGATTTTCCCGGCGCGCAACGCATCCTCTCCGAACTTGCCGGCATTCTCGGCCGCGTCCGCGTCGGCCTCTTTGTCGAGGGCGCCCCGGCCCGCGAAGGCGCGACCATCGTCGATGAGCAGGGGGCCGGCGTCGGCCGCGTCACCTCCGGCGGGTTCGCGCCGTCGCTCGGTCGCGCCATCGCGCTCGGCTTAGTCGACCCTCGCCATGCGACGCCCGGAACGAGGCTGCGCGTTGCCGTCCGCGACCGGCTGCAACCAGCCGAGGTCACAACCCTTCCCTTTGTCCCCCATCGCTACGTGCGAAAGGTTGCGTCATGACCACAAGGTATAGCGAAGATCACGAATATATCCGCGTCGACGGCACGACCGGCACCGTGGGCATCACCAGTTACGCCCAGGACCAACTCGGCGACATCGTCTTCGTCGAGCTGCCGACGCCTGGCCGGAAGCTCGAGAAGGGCGACGAGGCGGCCGTGGTCGAGTCCGTCAAGGCCGCGTCCGAGATTTATTCGCCCGTCTCGGGCACCGTCACCGAGGTCAACCTCGCCCTCCAGGCCGAGCCCGGCCTCATCAACACTGCCCCCGACGCCGCCGGCTGGATCTTCAAGCTCACCCTCGACGACCCCGCCGAGCTCGACGCCCTGATGGACGACGCGGCCTATGAGAAGCACATCGGCTGAGGATTAGATGCGTTACCTTCCCCATTCTCCTGCCGAGCGCGCCGACATGCTGGCGGTGATCGGCGCCTCGACCGCCGAGGATTTGTTCGGCGCCGTGCCGCGCGAAGCCCTGCTGCGCGAGCCCGTCGATTTGCCCGCCCATTCGCCCGAATTCCTCGTCGAGGCGAAGATGCGCGCCATGGCCGCGCAGAACCGCGCCGGCGCCGATGGTCCCTTCTTCGTCGGCGCGGGCGCCTATCGCCACCATGTCCCGGCGACAGTCGATCACCTTATCCAGCGCAGCGAGTGGCTCACCGCCTACACGCCCTACCAGCCCGAAATCTCGCAGGGCACGCTGCAGATGCTGTTCGAGTTCCAGACGCAGGTTGCGCACCTGACCGGCATGGATGTCGCCAATGCCTCGATGTATGACGGCTCGACTGCCACCGCCGAGGCGGTGCTGATGGCCCGTCGGCTGACGCGCAAGAACGGGATCATCCTGTCGGGCGGCCTCCATCCGCACTATCGCGACGTCGTCCACACCTATCTCGACAATTCGCCCAACCTCGTCAGCCTTTCCGCCTCGCCGGAAGGGCAGGGCGATATCCTCGATCGCATCGACGACGACACCGCGGCCATCGTCATCCAGACGCCGGACTTCTTTGGCCACCTGCGCGACATAAGGCGCGCCGCCGACGCCATCCATGCCAGGGGCGGCCTGCTCATCGTCGTGGTCACCGAAGTCGTCTCGCTCGGCCTGCTCGAGGCGCCCGGCGCGCTCGGTGCCGATATCGTGGTGTGCGAAGGCCAGTCGATCGGCAATGCGCTCAACTTCGGCGGCCCCTATGTCGGGCTGCTGGCGACGCGCAAGGAGTTCATCCGCCAGATGCCGGGGCGGCTGTGCGGCGAAACCGTGGATGCCGACGGCAAGCGCGGCTTCGTGCTCACGCTGTCGACGCGCGAGCAGCACATCCGCCGTGAAAAGGCCACCAGCAACATCTGCACCAATTCCGGCCTGTGTGCGCTGGCCTTCTCCATCCATTTGAGCCTTCTCGGCGAAGCCGGTCTGCGTCGCCTCGCGCGGCTCAACCACGCGCGCGCCGTGGCGCTGGCCAAGGCATTGCGCCGGGTTCCCGGCGTCGAATTGCTCAATGCCACCTTCTTCAACGAAATGACAATTCGCCTGTCGAAACCGGCTGCCCCGGTGATCGAGACGCTGGCGCAGAACGGCATTCTTGCCGGTGTTCCCGCCGGCCGCGTCATCCCCGGCGATGCGACGGTCGCCAATCTGATCGTGCTGGCGGCAACCGAGCTGACCACCGACGAGGACATCGCGGCCCTTGTCTCAGGCCTGACGGAGGCGCTGGAATGAGCATGAACACCCAGGGCCGCCCGACCGGTACGGGTACCGCTTCGATCGCTGCCGCGGGGTCCTCCCTGCTGCCCGACGAGCCGCTGCTGTTCGAAAT
>CAZASR010000139.1:0-7960 GCA_964487765.1 uncultured Devosia sp.
CGCGGAAATCGAGGTCGAAGAGTGGCCGGCGCCGAAGGGGTCATATTCGCTTTCGGCCCGGCGGGTGAAGCCGGAAAGACCGTGCTTGGCGCGGAGCGTGCGGATGCGGTCGCGGCGGCCGGTCAGCACCTTGTGCGGATAGGCCTGGTGGCCGACGTCCCAGATCAACCGGTCGCGCGGCGTATCGAAGATGGTATGGAGCGCAACCGTGAGCTCGACCACGCCAAGCCCGGCCCCGAGATGCCCCCCGGTAACGGAAACCGCGTCGATGACCTCGGCGCGCAGCTCATCGGCAAGCTGGCGCAACTGGCCCCGGTCGAGCGACCTCAGGTCAGCGGGGGCATGGATGGTGTCGAGCAGCGGCGTGGATGGGCGTTCGGACAAGGGCGTCCCTTCGATTTCGCAATGGTTTAGGCTCTTGAAGGGGCCATTTCAACCAAGCCCTTGTGCAGAAACGAGGGAGATTTGCCGCAGTTGCTGCCGCAAGCTCATGAAATGTCGCTGGTGCTAGCGCGAGGCGACGAGCAGGGGGCGGCGGACGACGAAGATATCGTAGCGCGGCGGAGCCCGATCGTCGGGCTCGAGGGCGACGCGGTTGGCCATCGGGCCGAGCTCGGCGGCGTTGTCGAGGTAGCCTTCGGGTTCGTAGAACTCGGCAAAGTGCATGTCGGTCATCAGGACCGGCTCGACCAGCGTTTCGTTGACGTGGTCGATCTCGGGCGCGACGAGGTCGAAATGATGGGGCTTGAGACCCACAACCGCTTCGCGGACCGGCGCGGCCGAAATGAGGGTGTCGGAGATGGCGCTGTTGTTGGCCTGGGTCACCGCCGACCAGGTTATGTCGAAGATGTTCTTGGCGATGTCCATGCCGTTGGGGCCGCCAAGGGAGGCGATGCGGATGTCGGACGTGTCAACCGTAGGAGAGTCGGCGGGAACCGTCGTTGCAGCAGCGGTTTCGCGCTGGATCAGCAGGTCGAGAGCGCGGCGGGCGTCGGGGTCCGGGGCGATTTCGGGGGCGTAGGCGGTCAGCACCTCGTCTCGAGGTGTCATCAGGATGCGCGGCGCGGGGAGGGGGACGTCGCCGAAATCGCTCAAGGCATTGACCGCCGTCTGGCTGTCGCCCCGCAGCACGTCGCGCGTCGCGACCATCATCGTCGGCGTCTTCGACATTGGGACGACGGTGGCGAGCGGCGCGCTCGGGTTGTTGAAGGGATTGTCGGGCGCGGTGAACGGGTTGTCGGTGGGATCGAGGGCAATCGCCGAGGACGGCCGGCGCAGCATCGGCCTGGGCGCCACGACGTCGATGGTCTTGACGGTGCGCTGCGCCGGATCGAGCGAAGCGAGCATGATCTCGGTGTCGGGTACCGTGACGGCGCTGCCGTCGCACGGCACCATCTTGCATTTCTTCCACTCGGCCTGCGCCCAGGCGTAGCCCTGCTTGCTGAGCGGCCGGCCGTCGACGGGCAAATGGAGGGTCCGTCCGTCGGGGAAGACGGCCTTGAGCTGCGCCGTGGTCATCCGCGGCCAGGCGCGGACGCTACCGGTGTCGATGTGGACGAAAGGGCTGCCCGAGGTCGGGTAATAGCCGACGCCGCCGACCTGGTGCTTCATGGCAGCGGCGCGGAGCACCGAGAGCTTCACCCCCGGGATGAAGACGTCCATCGCCTTGCCGTGCATGTGCTGGCTGTTCTCGGCCACACCCGAGGACTTGGCGCGCAGCATCGCGTTGGTCTTGGGTTCACGATAGGACGAGACGATGTTGTAAGGCTGCTTGGCGCCGACGTCTTGGTAGACCTCCCACAGCAGGTCGAACAGCCGCGGGTCCATCCTGGTGGGCGTGCCGGTGCGCCAGTCGGCCAGGAAGATGTTCATCTCCCGCAGCACGGCGGGATCGTATTTGCCGTTTTTCTTGAAGGTGAACTTGCCGTCCTTGCCGGTGTGGGTGTGGTGGAACCACAGGGTGCGGGTTTCACCTGCCGCGGTCACAGGAACGGCCAATTGGGCGAGGAAGAGCGCCAGACCTGCAGCGATCGCCGCAGCGCGCAGGCTCAATAGACGCCAATCGAGATACGGTTTAGCCGTCACGCCCTCAAGCCCAATGCTCAGTCAGCCTGCCGAGAGTAGCGTCCGGATGCAAAAGAGATCCTTAACGCTAACGCGCGGTTACGACCCGGCGACCAAGTTTGTCCGACTGGCGCGAACTGCCCAGCCTGTGCAGGTTTTAGGCAAAAATCGCGGCTGAACCAAGGCTATATCCGGAGCGGAGAGGGGAAAACGCGGCTGGTGCAGCGACCTATTCCGCGTTCAGCAGTTCGATCAGCTTCTTGTTGAGGCCGTAGACGTCGCCATAGTTGCGGATGGTGCCGTCCTCATCGACCCGCAGCGTGAAGTACATCAGATGCACGGGGATATGCTGCTGGAGGGTGACCCATCTCTCATTGGGGCCTTCCAGGGCCTCGATCTTGGCTAGGGTCAGCTCGGGGTTCGTCTCGATCAGCGCCGCCGCGAAATCCATCGGGTTCTGCACCCGTACGCAGCCGTGCGAGTAGGCGCGGAAGGCGCGGGAGAACAGCGACTTCGAGGGCGTGTCGTGGAGGTAGACGTCGTGCTCGTTGGGGAACAGGAACTTGATCTTGCCCAGTGCATTGCCCGGGCCGGGGCGCTGGCGGATGCGGAAATTGTTGATGTTGGTCGCGGTCCAGTCGATGGCCGCGGCATTGATGACCTTACCGCCGTACAACATCTCCATGTTCTGGCTGTCGAGATAGAACGGATTGGCCAGCAGGTGCGGCTTGATTTCGTTGGCCGCGATCGAGGGTGGCACGTTCCAGTAGGGATTGACGACGATGTTCTGGATCTCGTCTGAGAACACCGGAGTCGGGTTCTTGGGCGTGCCGACAACGACGCGGGTGGTGTGCACCGTCTCGCCGTCGCGCTTGATCCACAGGCTGAACTCGGGGATGTTTACCTGGACGTTGAAGGGGCCGAAATCATCGGGTTCCCAGCGCCAGCGCTCCATGTTGGCGATGATGTCGTCCTTGGAGACGTTGGAGCCACCATTGAGCGCGGCGACCGTTGCTGGTCCCATCACGCCATCGGTCGTTAGTCCCATCTCGCCCTGGAACTTGATGATCGCATCGACCAGCGCCTGGTCGTAGGTGATGTCCACCTTGGCGTCGGTCGCGCCCTCGGGGATCTCCGGCGCAGCGACGCCGAGGCGCTGGCGCAGCAGCGGAACGCGCTCATCCTCCATGCCGAGCCTCAGCGTGCGCCCGTCCGGGATGGTCACCTGCTCGACGACGATCGAGCCGTCGTAGAACTTGGCGAGCGCCGCCCTGAGGCGGAGGAATTCGGGATGGTCGGGGTCGAGGTCGCGCAGAACCTGATCGGGCGCGTCGGACGAGGCCAGCTTGAGCAGCAGGTCCGCCTCGTCGATGCGTTTGGGCGCGAGGGTGATGAGGCGGCTGACCTCGGTCGGGGTGATGCGCCCGCCATAGACATCCTGCGCATACCTGACCGCGGCCTGGGAGAACGCCGTTTCAAGCGCCGCAAGCTTGAGGGGGTCGTTGCCCGCCGCGGCCGGATCGAGGTCGGGCGTCAAATAGTCGGACGGGCGGAAGCCATCCAACTCGGCCTGCCGGAAGACCTCGAGAATCTCTTTAGCCTTGGGGGAGAAAGAGATCGCGCTGCCGACGCCCGGCGTGAGCCATAGGGGCTCGAAGCCACGGGCACCGTAGAAGAAATAGAGCTTCTGCGCCTGCTGATAGGCGCGCGAGCCTTTTTCCGCTTCGTAATAGGCCTGCTGCAGGCCGACCTTGATGATGCGGGCGAGGTCGCTGCGAGGCGGGGCGATGACGACCTTGGTCAGCGCCGCCCTGGTGACGACGGCTTCCTGCGCGACGGTGGGAAGCGTGGCGCCGGTGAGCGCAGCACCGGCAAACAGCAAGGCCATCAAAACGCGCAAGGCAGTCTCCGTCTTTCAAGGTAGTCGGCGCGGGGAACAGGTCGCGCGAGAACACCTTCTGGTCCTAATCCACAAGCGTTAACGCCGACAATTCCTCACCTTTTTGTGTTCCGGCGATGTGGCCTTTGGGCAACGGGAGCTCAGCATGCGCCATTTGCCATCGTCAGGCCGCGTCGCTTTCCACGTCTCCCTCGAGGCCGTAGTCGCGGAGCTTGCGGTAGAGGGTGGAGCGTCCGATCTTGAGCGCCCGCGCCACCTTCGACATCCGTCCCCCGTAATGCTCGAGCGCGAAGGCAATGAGTTCGCGCTCGAGATCGGGTAACGGTGCCACTTCGCCCCTGGCATCGAGGAAGCGATCAGGAACGCTGTCCCGCGCTTCGTTTTCACGGCGAGGCCTAACGGCATCGATGTGAACTGGGGCTGAAGGGATGGGCAGCGCTTCGGTCAGCTTGAGCGTTTCGTCGCGACCCCGACTCCGGGCTACGATCTGGGGAAAGTCGGCGAGTTCGAGATAGCCGCCGTTGGACAAAGCGATGGCTCTATAGAGCGCGTTTTCGAGCTGTCCGATATTGCCGGGCCAATCGTAGTCGCGCAGCAGGTCAAGCGCGGCAGCCGAGACGCTGACGACACGCTTTCCCGCTTCGGCAGCAAAGCGCGCGACGAAATGGGCGGCCAGCGATTCGATGTCCTCGGATCGTTCGCGCAGCGGCGGCAGGTAAATGGGGAAGACGTTGAGACGGTAATACAGATCTTCGCGGAATTCGCCGGCCTGGGCAAGGCCGAGCAAGCGGCGGGTCGTGGCGGCGACCACGCGAACGTTGAAGCGCTCAGTCGTCGCGGCTCCCACAGGCTCGATCTCGCCGCCTTCGAGAGCGCGGAGCAGCTTCGCCTGCAGCGCGAGCGGGATCTCGCCGATCTCGTCCAAAAACAGGGTGCCGCCATGGGCTTCGGCGAATTTGCCGGCATTGTCGGCGACGGCCCCGGCGAAGGCACCCTTGACGTGCCCGAACAGCGTGGATTCGAGCAGATCGGCGGGAATGGCGCTGCAATTGACGGTGACGAAAGGTTTCGAAGCGCGATCGCCCATGCCCTGGATGACGCGCGCCATCAGCTCCTTGCCCGTACCGATTTCGCCTTCGATCAGTACCGGTATCTGCGATTTGGCGGCTTTCCGGCTCAGCGTCAGGGCACGGTGCATGGTGGGCGAGCGGGTGACGATGTCGTCGAAGCCCAGCGTGCCGGTGCGGCGCCGGCGCTCGGTCCGCACGATGGTTTCGAGCTCACCCAGCTTCATGGCATTGCGCAGCGAGACGATGAGACGCTCGGGGGCGACGGGCTTGACGAAAAAGTCCACGGCGCCGTGGCGCATCGCGGAGACCACGGTTTCGACCGAGGAGTGGGCGGTCTGGATAATGACGGGCGCCATAATGCCGTCCCGGGCCATCGCTTCCATCACCGCCATGCCGTCGCGGTCGGGCATCACCAGGTCGAGGATCACCGCGCCGAAGCCGGGATTAGCCCGCATGATGCTGAGCGCCTCGTCGCCGCCCCCGGCGGTCACTGGCGCAAATCCGGCGCGTTGCGCGACCTCGACGGTCAGCCGCAACTGCACCGGATCGTCGTCCACGATAAGTACGCGCGTCATCAGGTCTCCCAAACCATCATTACCGCGAGGCGCATGGCGCCGAATCGCGGTTGTGCCGTTTCGGAGCAGGATGAAAAGCCAGGGTTAAGAGCGGCTTAAGGATGTGGTGAGGGCTAGTTTTCGCCGCGCATATGGCGGACATCGAGAATTTCCACCCGGTCCCCGTCGACTTGGTAGTGGACGACGCAGCCGCTGCCGGAAAGGCGAACGAGCAGTACCCGGTGCTCGGGGTCCAAATCGGCCCTCATCCTTCCCGCTTCGGGAAACCCGGCAAGGTTCTCGTGTCATGCATTATCGTCGCAATGGCTCTCGCTACAGCCGGCGGGCTCTTCTCGAACAGGGAACGCCTCGAGACGCTCAAGGTCGCCGAGGGCTGCCGTCGGCCAGGTGACGATCGGCATGTCAGGCTCGGGCATTGGCGCGCATTCGCCTCTGGCCGGCCTGGCCATCCATTCCTCAACCTCCTCCCGCGTTAGATGCAGACCCGTCCGCTGATATTCTTCGTGGGCCGCCCGAAGTTCTTCGAGGACAGCCTTGGGGGCCTCTTTGCGCTCGACATATCGCCTGATGGCGTCGGTCATCAGCCAGTCGACCACGTCCCTTACGCTCAGCCAAACGTTCGGCTTGAGTGGGGCCGGACCGCGGCTTAAGGTCCGCGCCAACATTTTATCTTCGACGAAAGTCTGATCGTATG
The DNA here is from genome assembly GCA_964487765.1 of uncultured Devosia sp. GTDB lineage: Bacteria > Pseudomonadota > Alphaproteobacteria > Rhizobiales > Devosiaceae > Devosia_A. The sequence continues at coordinate 6,304 of CAZASR010000139.1, forward strand.
GCTGACCTAGTTCGGGCCTCTGCCGCCACTCAAAGCAAGGGGCACAACGCCTTTGGCGAGTTGCCGGAATGGGACCTCACCGACCTCTATCCGGCCCCGGATTCGCCCGAACTCAAGCGCGATCTCGACTGGTCGAGGACCGAAGCCAAGGCATTCGAGGCCGACTACAAGGGCAGGCTCGAGGCGCTGGCGAAGTCGGGCCGGCTCTATGAGGCGGTGGCACGGAGCGAGAAGCTCGGCGACGTGACGGGCCGGCTGTCGGCCTATGCCTATTTGCGCTATGCGCTCAACACCCAGGACCCTGCGCGCGTGAAGTTCCTAGGCGACCTCAGCCAGGCGATCACCGACCTCGCGACGGGCTTGCTGTTCTGGGAGCTCGAGCTCAATTCGATCGACGACGGCGTAATCGAGGCGGCGATGGCGAGCGACGAGAACCTGGCGCGCTACCGCCACTGGTTCGCCGAACTCAGAAAGGCCAAGCCGTATCAGCTCGATGAGAAGATCGAGGAGCTGTTTTTCGAAAAGGCGGTGACGGGCGCGCAGGCATGGAACCGGCTGTTCGACGAAACGATGTCGGCGCTGAAATTCGACGTCGACGGCGAAATCCTGCCGGTGGAAGGCGCACTGCACCTGCTGTCGGACAAGGACGAGAAGAAGCGTGAGTCGGCATTTCATGCCATCGACAAGACGCTCAACGATAATGGGCGGCTGTTCACGCACATCACCAATGTGCTGGCCAAGGACAAGGAGATTTCGGACCGCTGGCGTGGCTACAAGGATATCGCCGACAGCCGGCATCTGGCCAATTCGGTGGAGCGCGAGGTCGTCGACGCGCTCGAGACGGCGGTGCGCGAGGCCTATCCGCGCCTCAGCCACCGCTATTACCAGATGAAGGCGCAGTGGTTCGGCAAGGACCAGCTCAATGCCTGGGACCGCAACGCGCCGCTGCCCACCAGCGACGACCGTACCTTCGACTGGGAAACGGCCAAGACGACGGTGCTCGAGGCCTATGGCAGGTTCTCGCCCAAACTGCGCGAGGTCGCCGAGCCGTTCTTCACCGGTGGATGGATCGATGGGCCAGTGCGCGAGGGCAAGGCCATGGGCGCGTTTGCGCATCCCACGGTCCCGTCCGCGCATCCCTATCTGATGCTCAACTACCTCGGAAAGGCGCGCGACGTGATGACGCTGGCGCACGAGCTGGGGCATGGCGTGCACCAGGTGCTGGCCGCGCCGCAGGGCTCGATCCTCGCCAATACGCCGCTGACCCTGGCGGAGACGGCTTCGGTGTTCGGCGAGATGCTGACCTTCCGCTCAATGCTCGACAAGACCACCGACAAGAAGCAGCGCTTCGCCATGCTGTCGCAGAAGGTCGAGGACATGCTCAATACGGTGGTGCGGCAGATTGCCTTCTACACCTTCGAGCGCAAGGTCCACACGGCGCGCAAGGAGGGCGAGCTTACGCGCGAGCAGCTCGATGAAATCTGGCTCGACGTCTCCCGCGAGTCGCTGGGGCCGGGGGTGAAGCTCAACGAGGGCTACGGCATCTTCTGGAGCTACATCCCGCACTTCATCCATTCGCCCTTCTATGTCTACGCCTACGCGTTCGGCGATTGCCTTGTGAACTCGCTCTACGCCCAGTATGAGAAGGCCAGCGAGG
>CAZASR010000140.1:0-7899 GCA_964487765.1 uncultured Devosia sp.
ATTCCGTGCAACCAAGACCGGGCGGCTGGACCTCAGGGCTCAGCAAAACGCTCCTTTGAAAAGATCAGAACGGATCATCCGATGCCCAATATCATTGCCGAGCTCGAAAAAGAGCAGTTCGACGCACTCTCTGCGAAGGCGAAACTTCCCGAATTCACCCACGGCGACACCGTCAAGGTGTGGGTCAAGGTCCGCGAAGGCGAAAAAGAGCGCCTCCAGGCCTATGAGGGCGTCGTGATCGCCCGCACCGGTTCGGGGCTCAATGAGAGCTTCACCGTGCGCAAGATTTCCTATGGCGAAGGCGTCGAGCGCGTCTTCCCGGTGCTCAGCCCCAATGTCGATCGGGTCGAGGTGATGAAGCGCGGCAAGGTGCGCCGCGCCAAGCTCTATTACCTGCGCGATCGTCGCGGCAAATCGGCCCGCATCTTCGAATCGACAAGTGCCCGCACGCGCAAGATCGAAGCCAGCGAGCGCGATGCGGCCGCCGAGGCCAGGGCCGCGCGCGAGGCCGAAAAGGTCGCCGCCGCCGAGGCCCTCGCCAGGGAGTTGGCCGAGAAGGAAGCTGCCGAGGCCGCTGCCGCCGCCGCTGCGGCGCCGCCGGCGGAGGCCTCGGGCGAGGCCAAGTCAGAATAGGAGCCGCCAAATCGGGCGCGAGCCCCTTGCGATTTTCCCAAACCCGGCCATGTTCGCGGCCGGGTTTTTGATTCCGGGAGTGCGGTGTGGGAAGTCCAGCCGAGCGCGCTGAAACGGCCCGTCAGTTGCGGGAGGAAGCCTATGCGCTGCTCACCGAGACGCGGTTTTTCGAGCTGCTGGCCCGCAGCTTCTCGGACCCCATGGTCACCGGCAGCGCCAGCTACGACCTGATGGTCTGGCGCGATATCGACATCCACATGTCGGTGTCGGCGGACCGCTATCAGGACTGGATGAGCTTTGGCGGCACGCTGGTCAAATTCCTCCACGCCGTCGGTATGCCGCTGCATGAGGCGACCTATCTCAATGACTGGGTCGACCCCCATCCGCTCGGGGCCGGGCTCTATTGGGGGCTCAAGTTCAAGGATGCCAAGGGCGATCCGTGGAAGCTCGATCTGTGGGGCTGGGATCCGTTCGACTACGCCGTGCGCCAGGCACGTGATTTCTCGCTCAAGACCGACCTGAATGCCTGCGACCGCGACCTGATCCTGCGTCTCAAGACCGAGGCGCGGGCCCGCGACAATTACTATGGCGTCAGAGTAACGAGCTTCGACATCTATCAGTTCGCCATCGCCGGGGCCGGCGACAGCCTCAGCGCGCTGGAGATGTGGAAGAGGAAGCAGCAGCAGGCGCCGCGCCCGAGCGAGGAGTGATCCTATGCCGTCATATATCTGCACCACCTGTGGCGTCGGCTATGCCGAAACCGATGCGCCGCGCGACGTCTGCCTGATCTGTGCAGACGAGCGGCAATATGTGAATGCGAATGGGCAGGACTGGACGACGCTGGACGCGTTGCGGGTTGATCACGTCAACGAGCTGCGCGAGCTGGAGCCGGGTCTGACGGGACTGGGCTCGAAACCGGCGGTCGCGATCGGGCAGCGCGCGCTGATTGTCGAGCGGCCGGCAGGCGGTGTGATGTGGGACTGCACGCCGCTGATCACCGACGAGGCCCTCGCAGCCGTCGCCGCCAAAGGCGGCATTGGGGCAATCGCGATCTCGCATCCGCATTTCTTCGCCACGATGGTCGACTGGAGCCGGGCGCTGGGCGGCGTGCCGATCTGGCTCCACGAGGATCATCGCGACTACGTCATGCGCCCCGATCCGGCGATCCACTACTGGCGCGGCGAGACGCACGAGCTCGCGCCGGGCATCACGCTCATCCGGACCGGCGGCCACTTCACGGGCTCGACCGTGCTGCACTGGGCGCAGGGCGCAGCGGGCGGCGGCGTGCTGCTGACCTCGGATTCGATTACCGTCGTGCCCGACGCGCGCTGGGTCAGTTTCATGTATTCCTATCCCAACCTCATCCCGGTAAATGCCCGGACGGTCGAGCGCATCGTCAGGGCCGTCACGCCGTTCGCCTTCGAGCGCATCTATGGCGGCTGGTGGGGACGGACCGTGACCCGCGACGCCAAGGTGGCCGTGCAGCGAAGCGCAGAGCGGTACATTGCCGCGATCCGGTGACCGGTCATCGCTCCTGACCTAAGATATATCTTTCGATCTATCTTGAAGCCCTCAGGGCAGAGGCGTATCTTCCGACTATCGTAAGATATATCGGAGATACTGACATGCGAGACTTTGACGAGCATTCCGATCACGCTCAGGACCGGCTGCGTCGGGCGAAATACCGGATGTGGCGCAAGTTCGAGGCCATGGGTCGGCGCGGCTTCGGCGGGCCGGGCTGGGATGGATCGCGCGGCGGCTGGGGCGGGTTCGGCGACAATTTCCGGATCGGCCGCATGCTGGCCTCGGGTGATTTGCGCCTCATCGCGCTCTACTTCATCGAGCGGCAGCCGCGCCACGGCTACGATCTGATCAAGGCCATCGAAGAGACGACGTCCGGCATCTATGTGCCCAGCCCGGGCGTCATCTACCCGGCGCTGACCTTCCTCGAGGAGGCCGGCTATGTGACCTCGACCGCCGCGGGCAACAAGCGCCTCTACACCATCACCGACGAGGGCAAGGCCCATCTGGACGACAATCGCGCGGCGGTCGAGTCGACCCTGGCGCATCTGGGCCGGCTCGGTGAGCGGGTGCACAAGCTGCGCGCGCGCTGGGAAGAGGCCGAGCGCGACTGGCACGAGCCGCCGCCGCCCGGTCGCGACATGGACGGCGTGGCGCCGGAGGTCAACGAGGCGCGCCGGCAGCTCAAGCAGGCGATCAGGGAAGCGGCCAGGAATCGCGACCCGGCAGCGCAGCAGCGGCTTGCCGATATCCTGCGGCGGGCGGCAGAAGAGATCCGCAGCGAAGCGGACGGCGACCGCCGGTCCGACATCGAGCTCGACCTCTGATCGGAGGAGCGGGGCTGATTGGCCCTCCAGGCCGCTCGGCAACGATCGCTCCATCCCAACCGGGTGGAGCGGTCGCAGCTAGGCGGCGCAATCAGTTCGGGCGCTTGATCAGGGCATCGCGGGTGACGTTGAGCTGGATGCCATCGGGCAGGAGGCGGGCGATCTGCTCGGGCAGGATGTAGCGGTCCGCTGCGAACAGGCCGCTGGCATCGAGATGGATGTAGCCGTCGCGCAGCAACTGGCTGCGGAGCGGCTCGGGCACTTCCTCGCGGCCGAAGGCATCGGCGACGACGTCGAGGATGGTGTTGTCCTCGCGCTCGTCCGCGGCGTCCAGCGTCGCTGGCTCAACGTCGGGAGCAATGGCATTTTCGGGATATTTCAGCCCGTCCACCGTGCCGATTTCGCGGTGCTCGCTGTCATATACCTTCATGCCGATCTCGATGCTGTCGGGAAGCCGTTCCATCATGTCGTCTCCTCAAACTGGTGTTTGAGGAAGCAACGGCGAGGCGCGGCTGTCCGTTCCGAACCGGCGCTCTCAGCCCGATTTCGCCTTTTCGATCGCCGGGATGATTTCGCTTGCGAGATCATCCAGCGAGAGCGGCCCCACATGCTTGAAGCGGATCACGCCGCCCGCATCGACGATGAAGGTTTCCGGCACGCCGTAGACCCCCCAGTCGATCGAGGTGCGACCGTCGGCGTCCGCGCCGATCGCGTCATAGGGGTTGCCCAACTCGGTCAGGAAGGCCACCGCGTTCTCGGCCGCGTCCTTCTGGTTCATGCCGAACAGGCGCACGCCGGTCTGCTCCTTCAATGCTTCGAGCACGGGATGCTCGTCGCGGCACGGAATACACCAGCTCGCAAACACATTGACCACGGTCACGTCGCCTGTGAGCGCCGCCGTGTCGAAGCCGGGGACGCCAGTGCCGTCGACCGCGGGGAGGGTGAATTGCGGCGCCGGCTTGTCGATCAGCACCGACTGGATCAGCGAGGGGTCGCGGTTGATGTTGAGCGCGAACACGCCCAGCAGGGCGACGAGCACGACCAGCGGCAGCAGCGCCAGCAGCAGGCGGACGGGTTTGCTCACCTTGCCGTGCCGTCCGAGCGGCGGCGCACGCCCTGGGCTTCGAGCGCGGCCAGCTTGCGCTTCACGCGTGCCGAATTGCCGGCCACCCAGGCGATCAGCGCGGCGGTGGCAAGGGCGACGCCGGCATAGGCGCTGACGATGAAAATGGCGTGCGGTCCGAGATCAGGCATCAGGCACCTCGTGCCGCGGCCTGCCGGCTCAGCGAGTCGACGCGGCGCTTGAGGATTTCGGTACGCATCGAAACCAGATGCAGCGTGAGGAACAGCAGCGTGAAGGCGAGGAGCATCAGGACCAGCGGCAGGAAGACGCTGCCCGCAATGCGTGGGCCGGTCGCGGTGATGATGCTCGCCGGCTGGTGCAGCGTGTTCCACCAGTCGACCGAGAACTTGATGATCGGAATATCGACGCCGCCCACCAGCGTCACGATGGCGACGATGCGCGCTGCCTTGAGCTGGTCCTCGAAGGCGCGCCAGAGCGCGATGATTCCCACATAGATGAAGAGCAGGATCAGCGTCGAGGTCATGCGCCCGTCCCACTCCCAGAAGGTGCCCCAGGTCGGCCGGCCCCAGAGCGCGCCGGTAAACAGCGCCAGCGCCGTGAACACGGCGCCAAGCGGGGCGGCTGCCTTGGCGGCGACGTCGGCGAGCGGATGGCGCCAGACCAGCGTGCCGAACGCGGCAACGAACATCAGCCCGTAGACGAACTGGCTGAGCCAGGCATTGGGCACGTGGATGTAGAGCAGCGGCAGAGTGGTGCCGACATTCTCGGTCTCGAGCGGGGCGCGGAAGAAGGCGATGTAGAGCGCCACCGCGAACAGTAGCGCCGTCACCACCGCCAGCGGCACGATCACGGGCCGGCTCCACCCCAGAAAGCTGCCCGGGTGGGCGAGGCGGGAGAACCAGTTCGGCTTGGGTGCTACGTTGTCGATGGTCATGCCCACAGGGTCTCGGTCCCGTCTGCCTCGGGGGGAGACGATTTGAACCTCGTCTTTTCTATTCCCCACTTACGCGAAGCGCCAGCGCCGCGGCAAACGGGCAAAACGCCACGCAGACCAGCGAAATCGCGCTCAGGAAGAGGAAGGCGGCATGGCTGCCCTCGGGGGCGCCGATGCTGGCGACCCCGAAGATCAGCACCGGGATGCAAAGCGGCAGGATCAGCACGGCGGCGAGCAGGCCGCCGCGCTTGAGCGATACCGTCATTGCCGCGCCGACGGTGCCGAAAGCCGTGAGCGCGGGCGTGCCGACGAGCAGGGCGAGGACCGTTTCGAGCCAGGTCTGCGGGTCCATCGCCAGCAGCACCGCCAAGAGCGGGCTTGCGACCACCAGCGGCAGGGCCGTCAGCAGCCAGTGGGCGACGAGCTTGGCCGCGACCACCGCCTCGAGCCCTATCGCGGCATGGCCAAAGAGCAGCAGCGAGCCGTCGTCCTCGTCCGCGCGGAACAGCCGGTCGAGGCCGAGCAGCATCGACAGGAACGCGGCGATCCACACGATCCCGGGTGCGAGCCGGGCCAGCAGTTCGCGATCGGGGCCGATGGCGAAGGGCACCACGGCGCCAACCATCACGAAGAACAGCACCAGCGTCAGCGCATCGCCGCCCAGCCGGGCCGCCAGCTTCAAATCGCGGGCAATGACGGCGAGAACGGCCCTCACGCGACTGCTCCCAGCGTGATCGTGGCGACCGGCGCCGTCACCGCAAGGTCGTGATGGGTTGCCACGATGGCGATGCCGCCGCCCCGCGCATGGGCGCCGAGCAATCCCTCCACCATGCCGTCACCCTCGGCGTCGAGCGCGGCGGTTGGCTCATCCAGCAGCCAGACCGGGCGGGGCGCCACCAGCAGCCGGGCCAGGGCCAGCCGGCGGGTCTGGCCGGCCGACAGATAGCCCGCGTCGAGCCCCCCACGCCCACCCAGTCCCACCGCCTCGAGTGCCGCTTCAGGTGAAAGGCCACCCGTCGCGCCGAACATTTTCGCCCAGAAATCGAGGTTTTCGGCCAGCGTCAGCCGCGTCTTCACGCCTGTCTGGTGCCCGACGAAATGGAGGCTCGAGGCCAGTTCCGCGTCAGCCTCGCGCCCGCGATAGGCGATGGTGCCGGCGGCCGGGGGCAGCACGCCGGCCATGGCCTGCAGCAGGCTCGATTTGCCCGCTCCATTGGGGCCGCGGATCAGCGTGACCGTTCCTGCCGGTGCGGTGAGGCGCAAATTCTCGAACAGCATTCGCCCGCCCCGCCGCACGGCGAGGCCTTCGATGCTCACAATGGGCGGCGCCGGGGCCTCGGATTGGCTCATCGGGAGATGCCTATTCAACCTTAGGCGAGGCTGGCAAGCGCGATGTTCATTGACTATAAGGCCCCCAAAGTCTGGAACGCTTCCAGGCTGGCGTCCGGTCCCGGCGCGTCGTTCCCGAGCGTTGGGGCCGCTCTCGCTGCCTTCAACACATGTGAACAGGCGGACCCGTGACCCAATCGCTCAACAGCTTCAAGTCCAAGACCACTCTGACGGTCGGGGACAAGACCTACACATATTATTCGCTGCCGCTGGCCGAAAAGAACGGCCTGCCCGGGATCGGCAAGCTGCCGCATTCGATGAAGGTGGTGCTCGAAAACCTGCTGCGTTTCGAGGACGGGGTCACCGTCACCAAGAAGGACATCATGGCGGTTGCCCAGTGGCTGAGCGACCGCACCTCCGAACACGAGATTTCCTACCGGCCCGCCCGTGTGCTGATGCAGGATTTCACCGGCGTGCCCGCCGTTGTCGACCTCGCCGCCATGCGCGACGCCACGGCGGCGCTCGGCGCCGATCCGCAAAAGATTAATCCGCTGGTGCCGGTCGACCTCGTCATCGACCACTCGGTGATGGTCGACAGCTTCGGCACGCCGCTCAGCTTCAGGCAGAATGTCGAGCTCGAATATGAGCGCAATGGCGAGCGCTACGAGTTCCTCCGCTGGGGCCAGAAGGCATTCGACAATTTCCGCGTGGTGCCGCCCGGCACCGGCATCTGCCACCAGGTCAATCTCGAATATCTCGCCCAGACGGTGTGGACCCGCAAGGATCCGGAAACCGGCGAGGTCGTCGCTTATCCCGATACGCTGGTGGGCACCGACAGCCATACCACCATGGTCAACGGGCTCGCCGTGCTCGGCTGGGGCGTTGGCGGCATCGAGGCCGAGGCGGCGATGCTGGGCCAGCCCATCACCATGCTCATCCCCGAGGTCGTCGGTTTCAAGATGAGCGGCAGGATCAACGAGGGCATCACCGCGACCGACCTCGTGCTCACCGTCACCGAGATGCTGCGCAAGAAGGGCGTGGTCGGCAAGTTCGTCGAGTTCTACGGTCCGGGCCTCGACGACCTGTCGCTCGAAGACCAGGCGACGATCGCCAACATGGCGCCCGAATATGGCGCGACCTGCGGCTTCTTCCCCATCGACAGCGACACGCTGAGCTATCTCGAAACCTCCGGCCGCGACGCGGGGCGGGTGGCGCTGGTCAAGGCCTATGCCGAAGCGCAGGGCATGCTGCGCACCACCGACTCGTCCGATCCGGTGTTTACCGACACGCTCGAGCTCGATCTGTCCACCGTGGTGCCGTCGCTGTCGGGCCCCAAGCGCCCGCAGGATCGCGTCGCGCTCAAGGATGCGGCGGCGGGCTTCGCGGCGGCGCTCAAGGACATCGCCGGCGGCCGCGCCGAGCGCACGCGGCTGCCCGAATCGGTCGGGGAAAGCCGCTTCGTCGACGAGGGCGCCAGCGGCGTCGACAACATCCCCGAGGAGGCCGCCCTCGCCGATGGCGCATTCCCGGTCAAGGGCGAGAACTTCCGGCTCGACGACGGCCACGTGGTG
>CAZASR010000141.1:0-7849 GCA_964487765.1 uncultured Devosia sp.
TCAAGACCACCGGCGACATCGAAGTGCTGAACCCCGACCTGGTCATCTGCCACCTCGACGACGGCGCCGAGATCAATATCGAGTTCACCGTCAACACCGGCAAGGGCTATGTCGCTGCCGACAAGAACCGCCCCGAGGACGCCCCGATCGGCTACATCCCGGTCGACTCGCTGTTCTCCCCGGTTCGCCGCGTCTCCTACAAGGTCGATGCGACCCGCGCCGGTGAGAGCCTCGACAAGGACAAGCTGACGCTCACCGTCGAGACCAACGGCGCCATCACACCGGAGGACGCGGTGGCCTATGCGGCGCGCATCCTCCAGGACCAGCTCTCGGTCTTCGTCAATTTCGAGGAGCCCACCAAGGAGAAGGCCCAGGACACCGTTCCCGAGCTCGCCTTCAACCCGGCGCTGCTCAAGAAGGTGGACGAGCTCGAGCTGTCGGTTCGTTCGGCCAACTGCCTCAAGAACGACAACATCGTCTACATCGGCGACCTCATCCAGAAGACCGAGGCGGAGATGCTCCGTACCCCGAACTTCGGCCGCAAGTCGCTCAACGAGATCAAGGAAGTTCTCGCCCAGATGGGTCTCCATCTCGGTATGGATGTGCCCAACTGGCCGCCCGAGAACATCGACGATCTGGCCAAACGCTACGAAGATCACTATTAAGCCGGCCCAACTGGTCGCACGCCCCGTCGTGAGACGCCGCCGCTAGGGAGTTACAAATGCGCCACGGAAACACCAACCGGAAGCTGAGCCGTACGGCAAGCCACCGCAAGGCGATGTTCGCCAACATGTCGGCCGCGCTCATCAAGCACGAACAGATCGTGACCACCTTGCCCAAGGCCAAGGAATTGCGTCCGATCGTCGAGAAGCTGGTGACGCTCGGCAAGCGCGGCGACCTTCACGCCCGCCGTCAGGCTGCGGCGCAGATGCGCGACGAGGATCAGGTCAAGAAGCTCTTCGAGACCATCGGCCCGCGCTACAAGGACCGCAATGGCGGCTACACCCGCATCCTCAAGGCTGGCTATCGCTACGGCGACAATGCCGCCGTCGCCGTGATCGAGTTCGTCGATCGCGACGTTGATGCCAAAGGCCAGGATTCCGGCCCGGTGCAGGCTCGCGAAGACGAGACCGAAGCGGCATAGGCTTGGCGTCATCGACAGGATTTCAAGGCCCGGGTGCGTCCCGGGCCTTTTGTTTTGCCCGGCGCGGGGACTCGTGGCGATGGGCGCTTTCGTTCGCCTGCAAAAGCCGCTAAGTCGCCAGTCTCATCTGGGGGAGCACCTGCATGACCGATTTGATCCTCGTCACCGGAGCCTCGGGCTTCGTCGGCAAATGGTGCGTGGTGAGGCTGCTCGAGAAGGGATACCGGGTCCGGGGCACGGTGCGGTCCGAGGCCAAGGCAAGCCAGGTACGCGAGACGGTCGGCGGACTCGTCGGCGCCGCTGCCTTGGCGCGGCTCGAACTGGTGCAAGCCGACATCCTCGACGACAAGGGGTGGCCCGAAGCGATGGCAGGCGTCACGGCCGTGATGCACGTCGCGACCGTCATTCGCGGCGACGAGCCGCGCGACCAGAGCCTCGTCATCCGCCCGGCGCTCGAGGGCACCGAGCGCATCCTCAAGGCCACGCACGCCGCCGGCATCAAACGGCTGATCCTGACCTCGTCGATCGCCACGGTGGGCTACGGTCATGGCCACACCAACGGCACGCGCACCTATGACGAGACCTACTTCACCAACCTCGAGAACATGCGCTGGACCTGGGCCTATTGCATCGGCAAGACCAAGGCCGAGCGCTTCGCCTGGGCGTTCGCCAGGGAGCACGGGCTCGAGATGACGACGATCCATCCCGGCGCCATCATCGGCCCCGCGCTCGACGAGGATGCCTCGATCTCGGTCGGCATGGTCGGCGGCCTGCTCGACAACTCGACCCCTGCACTGCCGAGCAACGGCTTTTCCATCGTCGATGTCCGCGACGTCGCCGATATGCATGTCGCCGCGCTGGAAAAGCCGGAGTCGATCGGCCAGCGCTACCTCGCCACGGCCGAATACATGCCGTTCCCGGAGGTTGCCAGGGTCGTCCAGGAGCTCTATCCCGAGCGCAAGATCGTCAACCGCCCGGCGCCGGACTGGGTCATTCGCATCGTCGCCATGTTCGGTGGCCCGGCGCGCCAGATCATCAACGACATCGGCAACGTCAAGATCTTCGACGGCCGCAAGGGCGAAGCGCTGATGGGGCACAAATACATCACGGCGCGCCAGTCGATCAGCGACACGGCGGAGAGCGTGATCAAGTTCGGGCTGAAGCTCAAGATGAGCTGAGAGGTCTCGAGATGAGTGGCCAATCACGCGATGCCGAGCGTCGGGGGCGTCTCGTAGACTGGAACGATGCCAGAGGCTTCGGCTTCATCGAAGACGACGGCGTCGACGGTCGGGTCTTCGTGCACGTAAAGGACTTTCGTTCGTCACAGCGGCCGTCGATCGGTGCCGAAATTGCCTACACACTTGTAGCGGGGCGCGATGGGCGCCCTGCGGCAGGCAATGCTCGGATCGTCGGTGGGCGTTCTCCCGCATCCAACAGGGGGGCTGAGCGGCGGAACGCGCCTATGCGGGTGACCGTCCGCGTCACGGGTGCCCTTGTCCTTGCGACGACAGTGATCGCGGCTACAGTTTCAGGGAACGCTCCGCCTTGGCTGCCGCTCGTCTACCTTGCCGGCGGCATCGTGAGCTTCGTCACCTACTGGCTGGACAAGCGCGCCGCCGCCGAGGGCCGCTGGCGGACGATGGAAGAAACGCTGCATTTGCTCGACCTTGCCTTCGGCATAGCCGGAGGCCTGCTGGCACAGGGAGCCTTGCGTCACAAGATCAGCAAGCAGGCTTTCGGCATCGTCACGACGGTGATCTTTGTCGTACATATGGCGGTGCTGGGATTATTGCTGGCCGGGTACGGCCCAGCCGAATGGCTTGCCTGGCTCAGCGCCTAGCGACCCACTCCGCCATTTCCGCATCGCCCTCCGCGGCCAATCCCTCGGCCACCCCCACACGATCCGCTTCCGGGCGGTTTTGGCTGGCTTTCCACTTGCCCTCGATGCGGGCGACTTCGATCTCGATGCCGAATATGCCCTTGAGCTGCGACGCCACGTAGGCCTCTGGCGCATCGGTGACCGCCCATGGGACAGGGCGGTTGGCCTCGCTGGCGGCGGTGAGCTCGCCGATCTGTGCCATCAGCCACTCCCGGTCCTCGATCACCACCGGCCGGCCGCGAGCTTCGACCAGAACATAGTTCCAGGTCGGCACGACCTTGCCATGCTCCTGCTTGGACGGATACCAGCTCGGCGTGATGTAGCTTTCGGCTCCCTGGAACAGCACCAGGGTCTCACTGCCCTCGTGGAACGCCGCAAGCTGCTCGTTCCCCCGCGCCAGATGCGCCTTGAGCGTGCCGTGCGGCCCCCGCGATCGGTCGAGCGTGAAAGGCACGAGGCTCGCCTCCAGTCCGTCGGCACCGTGCGTGACGACAGTGCCCAGCCGATGGCTCTCGATCAGTGCATGCAGCACATCCAGCCGATCTTCACGAAAGGCCGGCGGGCGATACATCAGTGCGCGAGCTCGGGCTGCCTGGCCTTGGCGCCCACCGGCACCGCGAACAGATCGTATTCGTCCGAACCCGTGACAACGACCGAGACCTTGTCGCCCGGCTTGATGCCCTGCGCCTGGTCGACGATTACCTGGCCGTCGATATCGGGCGCGTCCCATTTGGAGCGGGCGATGGCGCGGCCCTCGGCCGGGCGCACGTCGTCGACGAGCACGTCGATGGTACGGCCGACTTTCTTGGCGAGTTGCGCGGTCGAAACGTCCTGCGCGACTTCCATCAGTTGCGCGAAGCGCTCGTCCTTGACCTCGTCGGGCACCACGCCATCGAGTTCGTTCGCCGGCGCGCCGGTCACCGGCTCGTATTTGAAGCAGCCGGCGCGGTCGATCTCGGCCTCCTCCAGCCAGTCGAGCAGGAATTCGAAATCCTCCTGCGTCTCGCCGGGGAAGCCGACGATGAAGTTCGAGCGGATAGTCAGATCGGGGCAGATTGCGCGCCACGCCTTGATGCGTTCGAGCGTCTTGACCTGGTTGGCGGGACGCCGCATCGCCTTGAGCACCGTCGGCGCAGCATGCTGGAACGGGATGTCGAGATAGGGCAGGATCTTGCCTTCCGCCATCAGCGGGATCACCGCATCGACATGAGGGTACGGATAGACGTAGTGGAGCCGCGTCCACACGTCGAGCTTGCCCAACTCTTCGGCCAGCGTCTGGAACCTGGCGGTGACATCGCGGCCGTGGAACTTGCTTGGCGCGTATTTCAGGTCCACGCCATAGGCCGACGTGTCTTGGCTGATCACCATGATCTCCTTGACCCCGGACTGCACCAGCCGCTCGGCTTCGTAGAGCACCGAGGCGAGCGGGCGCGAACTCAAATCGCCGCGGATCTGCGGGATGATGCAGAACGAGCAGCGATTGTTGCAGCCTTCGGAAATCTTGAGATAGGCGTAGTGCCTCGGGGTCAGCCGCAGCCCGGCCTCCGGCAAGAGGTCGACGAATTTGTTGGGCACCGGCGGCAGGTGCGTATGCACCGCGCTGACGACGGATTCGTACTGGTGCGGGCCCGTCACGGCAAGGACGTTGGGGTGCGTCTCGCGGATCAGCGTCTCTTCGACTCCGAGGCACCCGGTGACGATCACCCTGCCGTTCTCGTTGAGCGCTTCGCCGATCGCCTCGAGGCTCTCCTGCTTGGCGCTATCGAGAAAGCCGCAGGTGTTGACGATCACGACGTCGGAGCCGGCATAGTCGCGCGAGAATTCGTAGCCCTGCGCCCTCAGGGTGGTGAGGATGCGCTCGGAATCGACGAGAGCCTTCGGGCAGCCAAGGCTGACGAGGCCGATTTTCGGTGCTTGGGTCATTGGCGCGCGCATTAAGCCCAAATCCGTGGAAAAGCAATGATCGGCAGCCTGCGATGAAGGCAGGGCAGGGCTGCGCGATCGCGCCCGCGTCGGGGACCTGTCGGGCGCCGCCTGAGCGAGAAAAACCGTTGAAACTGCGAGTTTTCGTTCGGCTGCGCCGCCGGTAGCCGCCATTCTGCCGGTGGACTGCTCCGCCGGACGCCCGCCGGCGGACGCCCAAACCGGAGGAACAGACATGAATAACCTCGTCCGCTACGCTCCCATTGCCCTCGCGGTCCTGCGGATTGTCACGGCGCTCCTGTTCATTGAGCACGGTACGCAGAAGATTTTCGGCTTTCCCCCCATGCAGGAGTTCGGCGCCGAAGGAGGCGGCGAAGGCGGTAATCTGTACGGCGAGGGCTGGATCGCGACGCTGATGCTGGTGGCGGGCTGGATCGAGGTCGTGGGCGGGCTCGCGGTTATGCTTGGCCTCTTCACGCGGCCGGCGGCCTTCATCCTTTCGGGCGAGATGGCTGTCGCGTACTGGCTGGCCCATGTCAGCATGGGCGGTGTCTTCCCCATCAACAATGGCGGGGAGTCGGCGGTCCTGTTCTGCTTCCTCTTCCTCTATCTGGTCTTCGCCGGACCCGGCGCATGGGCGCTCGATTCGATGATGGGCAAACGCGAGCAGGTACCTGCCTGATGGCCTCTGGACGGGGCGGTGGCGGTTTCTTATGGGAAAGCCATGCAGATCGTCGCCCCGACCGCCGAGCATGTCCCGCTGCTGCAAAAGCTGATGCGGACGACATTCACCGAGACCTTCGGGCCGCTCTATCCGCCCGCCGATCTCGCGACCTATCTCGACACGGCCTACGCAGCGGACCGGCTCGCGGCGGAGCTCACTGATCCGAGAAATTTCTGGCAACTCGTCCTCGGCAATGATGGCGACGCCATCGCCTATCTCGAATGCCTCCCGGCGCACCTGCCGCATCCCGATGTACGCACCGAAGCCAATGGCGAGATCGAGCGCATCTACGTGCTGAAGAGCCAGCAGGGCAGGGGCCTCGGCCGCCTCCTGATGGATCGCGCGCTCGGCTGGCTTGGCGAGCGCTATGGCGAAGCCCCGCAATGGATCGGCGTGTGGAGCGAAAACCTCCGCGCCCAGTCCCTGTACCGCGCTTACGGCTTTGAGAAGGCCGGCGAATACATCTTCCCCGTCGGCGAGACGCAGGACCTCGAATTTATCTTCCGACGCAATCCCTAGAGCTTGGGGCCGGGCGTCCTGCGGGCCGTGCGCCGCGGCGTCCGCGTCGGCTTGGTCTCGACATCGGGTGCGGGCACCGTCGCCGGGGTGATCAGGTCGTCTACGTCGATGTTCTCGTCTTCGTCCTCGTCGGCGATGTCGTGGATCGCGTCCCGCACGTCTTCAAGCAGGGAGGTCGAAGCCGGCCGCGACTGGTTGACTAGGTCCACCGTGCTTTCATTGGCCTTGAAATAGATCAGCAGCATTTCGGCAAGTACCCGCAGCAGCAGGATACCGAGCGCGCCATAGGCGACGATCTGCAGGAGCCCCCACAGGCCTGCGCCGAAGCTTTGCGCGAAGGTCGCGAACAGATGCTCGATGCCCCACAGCAGGAACGCGAACAGCCCTACCGTGTAGAGCAGGGGGATGAGCCGCAGTCCGAGCACGCTGTTCATCCGGAACAGCGTATTGCCTTCGAAGATGCGCTTGAGATCGTCAGACGTCATCGGCAGCCCCCAAATGGCGAGTCGGCTCTAGGATGGGCAGCTTAGGCCGCCGTGACAAGAGTTTCCGCCAGCCCGTCGGTCGCCGGCCCGAAGCGGCGCTCGAACGCCCCCCGCAGCGCCATGTCGACCTCCGGCATCGAGACGATCCGGCCCAGATCCTCGAGGCTCGTCACGCCCCGGTCGGCGATGCCGCACGGCACGATTCCGTCGAAATGGCGGAGATCGGGCGCGACGTTGAGGGCGATGCCGTGCGTCGTCACCCATTTGCTGACCCGCACCCCGATCGCGGCGATCTTGCTTTCGCCGCCTGGCCGTCGCGGCTGGCGCACCCAGACGCCGATCCGGCCTTCCCGCGTCTCCCCGTCGACATTGAAGGCGCTGAGCGTATCGGCGATCCAGCCTTCCAGTCCCTGCACGAGGCAGCGCACGTCGCGCCCCCGCTGTCTGAGGTCGAGCATCAGATAGACCACCCGTTGCCCCGGCCCGTGATAGGTGTATTCGCCCCCCCGGCCCGCCTGGTACACGGGGAAACGGTGTGGCTGCAGCAGGTCGCGCGCATCGGCCGAGGTGCCTGCGGTATAGAGTGGCGGATGCTCCAGCAACCACACCAGTTCCTCAGCCTCCCCGCGGGCAACGGCTGCGGCCCGCTCCTTCATCGTGGCGAGCGCCACCGGATAGTCCACCGGTTCATCGGCCACCACCCACTGTACGGGCCGCCGATCCGCCCGCCGCAGCTTCTCCGGGCCGGTGCACATTAACGCTTCGGTAATCATCGGCGACTGATGCTCGCAAGGGGGCGCGCGGCCTGATTCAGGCCGGCGCATGTCGGGACTATATATGAGTACGCTCGATCAGATTGAAGTCGACATCACCGTGGAGCTCGGCTCCGCCATCATGCCTATCCACCATTTGCTGCGGATGGGCCGCGGCGCCATCATCGAGCTCGATTCGACCGAGCATGACCCGCTCAGGATCTACGCCAACAACACCCTGATCGCCCGCGGCGAGGTCAAGGTCGACGACGGCCATTTGTCGGTCGAAGTCACCGAAAAAGTCTTCAAACTCGGCTGATCCGGCCCGTTCCGGGTGCGCGATTTAATCGCTTGCACCCCGCGCCGCACGTTGCTACACGCGTGCTCGCTTCGCCCCCGCGGCGTCGCTCCTACCACTGGCGT
>CAZASR010000142.1:0-7804 GCA_964487765.1 uncultured Devosia sp.
CGGTCGAGATTGGCGCGGGCGCTGTCGATGACGGCGCGGATGCGCGAAAAGGCCATGGCCTCGAACAGGATCTCGTGGAACTCCATGTCGAAGCGGTGGAAGGTCTCGCGGTCGCCCTTGCGCGCGGCGCGCATCTGTTCGGCGAGGTTGGCTTCGAGCTTTTCGACGACGCCGGGCGGCTTGCGGGCGACGAGGACGCGGATCGCTTCGCTTTCGAGGGCCTTGCGGATCAGCATGTATTCGACGACGTCGGCAATGCTGACGCGGCTCACCATCGAGCCTCGCTGCGGCATAATCTCGACGAGACCTTCCGCCTGGAGCCGCGCTAGCGCCTCGGAGACGGGGAAGCGTGAGACGCCCAGCCGCTCGCAAATGGCGCCCTTGTCGAGGATTTCGCCGGGCTTGAGCTCGAGCGTGACGATGGCGCTGCGGAGCTCGGCAGTAACGGAGGCGGTGACGCTGCCACGCTCGGGGGGCCTGGCATTGAGCAGAAATTTGTACGGGATTTCCGTCGTGGACATGCTAACATGTTAGTTGCTAGCGGACGGTTCAGCAACCGCCGCCCATGTCCTTGCCCCGAGATTCGCTATGCCCGAAGTCATGACCCGCCCTGCCGCCAAGACGTTGCTATTGAACCCCAAGGACAATGTGGCGGTGGCGCTCGCCAATCTCGACGTGGGGACGGAAACGCCGCAAGGGGTGGTGACCAGCAAGCGCGTGCCGCGCGGGCACAAATTCGCGGTCAAGCCGATCGAGGCGGGCGAGGCGGTGGTCAAGTTCGGGCAGGTCATCGGCTTTGCCAGGGACGGCATCGCGCCCGGCGAATGGGTGCATGAGCACAATTGCGGGATCGGGGAGGAGCACGGTGCGTTCGCGCGCGACTATGCGTTCGGCGAGGGGGTGGTGCCGGTCGATTTCGTGCCGCGCGACCAGCAGGCGACATTCGAAGGCTACAAGCGCTCCAATGGCCAGGTGGGGACGCGCAACTATGTGGGCGTGCTGACTTCGGTGAACTGTTCGACCACGGTCGCGGGGTTCATCGTCAAGGAGATCGAGCGGAGCGGCATTCTCGACGACTATCCCAATATCGACGGCATCATTGCGCTCAAGCAGGCCAATGGCTGCATCATCGATTATCGCGGGGTGATCTTCGACACCCTCAAGAAGACGACCTGGGGCTATGCGACCAACCCGAACATGGGCGGTGTCATCATGGTGGGGCTCGGCTGCGAAGGCTTTCAGATCCCCAAGCTCAAGGAGGCCTACGGCGTCACCGAGAACGAGACGTTCCGCACCATGACGATCCAGGAGGTCGGCGGCACGCGGAAGACGGTGGAGGCCGGGGTCGAGGCGGTGAAGGCGATGCTGCCGGTGGTCAACGACGTCAAACGCGAGACGGCGCCGGCGAGCGAGTTGACCCTGGCGCTGCAGTGCGGCGGTTCGGATGGCTATTCGGGAATCACCGCGAACCCGGCGCTGGGCTATGCGGCCGACATATTGGTGCGGCATGGCGGTACGGCGATCCTCAGCGAGACGCCTGAAATTTACGGCGCCGAACATCTGCTGACGCGGCGCGCCCGGACGCCCGAGGTCGGCCAGAAGCTGGTCGATATCATCCATTGGTGGGAGGATTACACCGCCCGCAACAATATGGAGATGAACAACAATCCCTCGCCGGGCAACAAGCTGGGCGGGCTCACGACGATCCTCGAAAAATCGCTGGGGGCGGCGGCCAAGGGCGGCACGACGCCGCTCAACGCGGTCTATCACTATGCCGATCCGGTGACCGAGAAGGGCTTCGTGTTCATGGACACGCCGGGCTACGACCCGGTGTCGGCGACCGGGCAGGTGGCCGGCGGCGCCAATGTGCTCGCGTTCACGACGGGACGCGGCTCGGCCTATGGCTGCAAGCCCACGCCCTCGATCAAGATCGCGACGAACTCGGAAATCTATCGCCACATGATCGACGACATGGACATCAATGGCGGCGAAGTGGTGGAAGGCTCGAGCCTCGAGGAGAAAGGGCAGGAGATCTTCGACATGATCCTGCGTGTCGCCTCGGGGGAGAAGACGAAATCGGAACTGCTCGGCTACGGCGACAACGAGTTTGTTCCCTGGCATATTGGAGCGACGGTCTAGTCTAATGGAACTACGCAGATTAGGTAATAGCGGAGCGGTCGTCTCCGCCTGGTGTCTCGGTACGATGACGTTCGGCTCCGAGGCGGACGAAGCGACTTCCTTCGCGATCCTGGACGCCTATGTGAAGGCGGGCGGCAATTTCCTCGATACGGCAGACGTCTATTCGGAGGGGGTGAGCGAGCAGATCATCGGGCGCTGGCTCAAGGCGCGGCCCGAGGAGGCCAAGCAGGTCCTCGTGGCGTCCAAGGGACGGTTTCCCACGGGCACCGGGCCCAACGATATCGGACTGAGCCGCCGGCATCTGGGGATGGCGCTCGACGGTTCGCTCAGGCGTCTGGGCGTTGAGCGCATCGATCTCTACCAGATGCACGCCTGGGACGCGCTGACGCCGCTCGAGGAGACGCTGCGATTCCTCGACGACGCCGTCGGGGCCGGCAAGATCGGCTATTACGGCTTTTCCAACTATCTGGGCTGGCAGGTGACCAAGGCGGCACAGATCGCGCAGCGCTACCAGTTCGCCGCGCCGGTGACGCTGCAGCCGCAATACAACCTGCTGATGCGCGACGTCGAGCTGGAGATCGTTCCGGCCTGCCTTGATGCGGGAATGGGGCTGCTGCCCTGGTCGCCGCTGGCGGGCGGCTGGCTGACGGGCAAATACAGGCGCGACGAGTTTCCGACCGGCGCCACGCGGCTGGGCGAAAATCCGAAGCGTGGCGGTGAGGCCTATGAGGCGCGGGCGGCGCAGGAGCGCACCTGGGCGGTGCTGGCTGCGCTCGAGGAAGTCGCCAAGGGGCGCGGCGTGAGTATGGCGGAAGTCGCCCTGGGGTGGCTGGTCGACCGTCCCTCGGTGACGGCGGTGATCCTCGGGGCGCGCTCGGTCGAGCAGCTCGAGCAGAACCTCAAGGCGGCCGACGTGAAACTCAGCGAAGCCGAGATCGCAACGCTCGACGCACCGGGCAAGCCCGCGATTACTGCCTATCCCTACGGGCCGGGCGGTACCAGGCAGCGCATCCGGCCGATCGCCGGAGGCCGGGCACATTGAAGTCGGTTCGGGCGCGCATCACCGGTCGTGTGCAGGGCGTGGGGTTCCGCGACTTCGTCGAGCGCGCGGCCGCGCGCATTGGCGTGCGTGGCTGGGTGCGCAACCGGCGCGATGGGTCGGTCGAGGCCCTGATCGCGGGCGATGCAAGCAAGGTCGACGAGTTGCTGACGCTGTGCTGGCAAGGGCCGCCGAAGGCTAAGGTCGATGACGTGAGCGTCGAGGATGCGCCGGAGCCCGCCGAACAGCGATTCGAGACGAAGCCGACGGATTAGCGGGTGCATTTGGGGTGCCGCATGACCGGAACTGCCCCGGGTGCGAGGGGTGCGGGTGCTCGTTCTTCCCCCTTCGCGGAGGTAGAGGACAGACCCTGCGGTCCTGGATCCGGACCATCACCGGTGACGAGGGGCATAGGCCTGAGCCCCGGTGTCCTGCGCCTTTTGTCCGGCTTGCAATCTGCGTGCGAATGCCTAACTTGATCTCCATGAGCACTTGTCTTGCCATCGCTGCAATGCCGTTTGCACGGGAGTTTCCCGTGGAGGGACGGCTACCCTAGGCTCGGGCGCTGGCGTCACCGGGCCTGGGGCAGGCCTGTGCAACTTTTTCAGACGCCATTCTCACACGAACACAGAATTTCAACTCCCGGACCGGGCGGCGCCCGTAGCCGGGCGAGGAGCTTTGACATGACCACGATTACGCTCTCCGAACACCTCTCGCCGCCGCTCACCCTGGCCAAGAGCGATCATCAGCAGCTTGCGCGGCTGGCGCTCGCGGGCAGTGGGCAGAGCGACGATGCGGCGGACGACCTGCTCTACGAGCTCGACCGCGCCAAGATCGTCGACGATCCGGCGCTGCCGCCCAATGTAGTGCGCATGGGGTCGCGCGTGCGCTTCCGCACCGGCCGCGACGAACGCCAGGTGACGCTGGTCTGGCCGGCGGAGGCCGATATCGCCACGCGCCGCATCTCGGTGCTGACCCCGGTGGGAACGGCCCTGCTCGGGCTCAGCGCCGGGCAGTCGATAAGCTTCCGCACGCGGGACGGCCGGCCGCAGATGCTTTCGGTGCTGTCGGTGCTGCCGCCGCAGGACGACAACGACGACAACGACGACGGACCGCGCGCCGCCTGAGCGGCGCCGCGACGATCCACAGCGCAGTTGCGCCCTGCCGGAACCTTGGGGTCCGGCAGGGCATTGGCCGTCAGCGGCGGCGCCGACCCACGGCTTGAGCGGCCGGCGAGCGCGACCTAGGTTGCCTCGACAAAGGAGGCAGACATGGCCGTGACCGAGGCACTCGCCAGGCACATCAAATCCAAGGACATCATTCCCGCCGCTGGACTTGTCGCCGGCGAGTGGATGCACAAGGCCGAGGACGGCAAGACGTTCGAGGTGACGAATCCGTCGACCGGCGACGTGCTGGCGGTGCTGCCCGACATGGGCGTGAGCGAAGCGCGCCGCGCCATCGCCATGGCCGACGTGGCGCAGATCGAATGGGCCAAGAAGACGGGCAAGGCGCGGGCCGCCGTGCTGCGCCGGCTCTATGAACTGATGATGGCGCATCAGGACGATCTCGCGGCGATCATGACGGCCGAGCAGGGCAAGCCGCTGGCCGAGGCCACGGGAGAGATCGCCTACGGCGCGGCCTATGTCGAATGGTTCGGGGAAGAGGCCAAGCGCGTCTATGGCGACACGATCCCAGGCCACCAGGAAGACAAGCGCATCATCGTGCTCAAGCAGCCGGTGGGTGTGGTGGCGACCATCACGCCGTGGAATTTTCCCAATGCGATGCTGGCGCGCAAGTTGGCCCCGGCGCTGGCGGTGGGCTGCGCGGTGGTGAGCAAGCCCGCCGCCGAGACACCGCTCAGCGCCATCGCGCTCGCAAAGCTGGCCGAAATGGCGGGGCTGCCGGCAGGGCTGTTCTCGGTGACCCCGTCGACGCAGAGCTCGGCAATCGGGCTCGAATTCTGTTCCAACGAGATCGTCAAGAAACTGAGCTTCACCGGCTCGACAGAGGTCGGCCGTATCCTGATGCGGCAGGCGGCCGACCAGATCAAGCGGTTGAGCCTCGAGCTCGGGGGCAATGCGCCCTTCATCGTGTTCGACGATGCCGACATCGATGCGGCGGTCGAAGGGGCGATGGTGAGCAAATATCGCAACAACGGCCAGACCTGCGTGTGCGCCAACCGCATCTATGTGCAGGCCGGCGTATATGATGCGTTCGCGGAAAAACTTGTGGCGGCGACGAAGGCGCTGCGTGTCGGCGACGGCTTCGGGGATGGCGTGACGACCGGACCGCTGATCGACCGCAAGGCGGTCGACAAGGTGGAACGGCATCTCGCCGACGCTGCCGCCAAGGGCGGCAAGGTGCTGGTCGGCGGCAAGGCGAAGGACGGGTTGTTCTTCGAGCCGACGGTGGTCGCGGGTGCCACCGCGGAGATGGTGCTGGCGCGAGAGGAGACGTTCGGGCCGGTGGCGCCACTGTTCAGGTTCGAGACGGAGGACGACGTGATCCGGCTCGCCAATGCCACCGAGTTCGGACTGGCCTCATATTTCTATGCGCGCGATCTGTCGCGGGTGTTCCGCGTGGCAGAGGCGCTCGACTACGGGATCGTGGGGATCAATACCGGGCTGATCTCGACCGAGGTCGCGCCGTTCGGCGGCGTCAAGCAGTCGGGCCATGGCCGCGAGGGCAGCAAGTACGGGATCGCGGACTATCTGGACGTCAAGTATCTGTGCGTCGGGGTGTGACGCGCAGCGCAAGCAGCGCCCCCACGGCTTCGCCGCGAGGAGGGAGAGGTTCCGTTCAGGGGGTCTTGCGCCGAAACTTACTTATTGACCTTGAACCAGGGGTCGATGCCGTAGTTCCAGACGAGCTCTTCGCCGGCCTCGACGTCGCGGATCGTCTCGATGCACAGCACCTCGCCCTCGATGTCGGATTCGATCTTGCAGTTGGGCCTGTCGGAGTGGTTGAGCAGGCCCGCATAGCCGAGCGGGAAGGCGTGGACGTAGGGCGGTTCGTCCCACTGGAAGGGGTAGTGGCTCAGCACGGTGGAGCGATCGAGCCGGTCCTTCTTTTTCATCTTGATGACCGGGCCGGCCTCGACCAGCGTGCCCTTGCGGATCGGGCGCGTGGCAATGACGCCGCGGCCCTTGCCCTTGATGGGCACGAGTTCGAGGAGGCCGGGTTCGGGATGGACGATCTTGGCTGCTGGCACGATGAACCGTGTTGGAGAGTGACGTGGCGAGCCTCATAGCGGACTCCGGCCGGCGCCTCTAGTGGCGATGGGCGGGTGCGAGCGGCGCGGCGCCGGCGAGACTTTCGATGATGGGGCAATCGGGGCGGTGGTCCCCGTCGCAGCAATGGGCGAGGTGGGCGAGGGTGGCGCGCATCTCGCCGAGCAGGGCGATCTTGGCATCGAGCTCGGCAATGTGGCTGAGGGTCAGCGCCTTGACGTCGCGGCTCGAGCGCCTGCGGTCGCCCCACAGGCGCAGCAGGTCGCGGATTTCCTCGATGGAGAAGCCGAGGTCGCGAGCGCGGCGGATGAAGCCGAGGCGGTGGATGTCCTCGGCGCCGTAGTCGCGATAGTTGGATTCGCGGCGGTCGGCGGCCGGGATGAGGCCGATGGATTCGTAGTGGCGGATCATCTTGGCGGAGACGCCCGTTGCCTTGCTGGCTTCACCGATCTGCATTTTTTCACCCCGGGCTCTTGACCTTCCAATGATGGGAAGGTGCATATCGGGTGTCAAGAGGGGCAACCCCGGCGGAGATTGGACATGGCACGCGACCAGCACGAGCATGAGCACAAGGCAGCGGAGACGGCGATCGATCCGGTGTGCCACATGGTGGTCGATCCGAAAGCGGCGCGGTCGGCCACGGTGCGGGGCACGACCTACTATTTCTGCTCGGAGGGCTGCCGGACGAAGTTCGTGGCCGATCCGGACAAATACCTCAACAAGATGCCGGCCGTGCTGGCGCCGGAGAGGCCAGCTGCCGCCGCGCCGGAGACACATCAGCATCACGACCGTGCGCGGGCGCAGGGCCATCACGGGCACGACCACGCACACCATCACCAGCATGCGGCGGGGGCGGTGGCGGACGCGTCCGCGGGCACGAGGTGGACCTGCCCGATGCATCCGGAGATCGTCCGGGACGGGCCGGGCGACTGCCCGATCTGCGGCATGGCGCTCGAGCCCATGGTGGCGTCGCTCGACGATGCGCCCAATCCCGAACTCGCCGATTTCACCCGGCGGTTGATCGTCAGCGCGGCGCTGAGCGTGCCGATCCTGCTGCTCGCGATGGGCAGCATGGTCGGACTGCCGGTCCGCAGCTGGATCGGCGAGCGGGTGGCGCTGTGGGCCGAGCTGGTGCTGGCGACGCCGGTAGTGGTGTGGGCGGCCTGGCCGTTCTTCCGGCGCTTTGCGGCATCGGTGCGCAACCGGTCGCCCAATATGTGGACGCTGATCGGCCTCGGCGTCGCGGCGGCTTATCTCTTCTCGGTCGTGGCGGTGATCGCGCCGCAACTGTTCCCGATGCCGGCGGATGGCATGGAGGGGCCGCCCATCTATTTCGAGGCGGCGGCGGTGATCGTGACGCTGGTGTTCGTGGGGCAGGTGCTCGAATTGCGCGCCC